>NZ_CP094469.1:332753-665506 GCF_023347295.1 Faecalibacterium sp. I3-3-33 | reverse complement strand
CACTTTGCAGCGCTATGTGCACTCTGACCTGACCCGAAAGCGCCGGGAGATGAACCGAATATTCTCCCATCAGGTGTCCATGAGGGGCAGGAGCATGCTAAATATGACGTAGCGGCGCACGATTTATTTGCCGTTCCTCCATTATCACTATGGAGGATACTTTTTTATTAAATATATTCTTTGCAATTACGCGGCTGCACATTCTCTGTATCATAAAATACTTTTGCATCATACACAGATGCGTATGCATAGCTGCACGGATTTCTGTAACATCATAGTGAGGTGAACTTCATCACGACTGTAAAAGATGCCGTTGCCAAATGCTTTGAACAGTTCTACGACCAGCGGGAGATACATCCCAACGAGTTAGCAACCCACGCCGGTGCATATTCCAAAATCGATTTATTGTTTAACACATAAACATAAATATATTTTTATTCTACAAACTGCACCTCTTGCGAACACAAAAAACGAGTGTTATACTAAAGCCATCAAAAAACATTGGAGGTGTCCCTTATGCCCCGTCCCAAAGGAAGCAAGAACAAGACCAAGACCGTAAAAGCAACTGTTGACTTTGCTGCACAGATTGCTGAAAAGCAGTCTGCAAAGGAAGCCGCTGCTGCCGAAATTGCATCGATCACCGCTAATATCGATGCGCTGAAAGCTGACCTGAAAGCCAAGAAATCCGAGCTGAAATCCATCGACAAGGAAATCGCCAGAATCGAGGCTAAAAAGGTCAAAGCTGAAACCAAAGCAGCGGAATCCGCAAAGAAAGCCGAAGCAGAGGATGTTCTGAAAAAACTGCTGGCAAGCGGCGTGAGCGCAGACGATATCCTCGCAAAGCTGAAGTGATTTAAAATTTCTGACACAGCAGTCGATGAGATCATCTACGTCGCAAGCAGTGCAACTTGGTACCAACTTGCGATTTTTGAATCGGATTTTTCAAAATCCAAATTCAAAATGCTTGTTGGGCTGTGCCCAAACCCCTTGTGTTCTGCATCCGGTGGATGCAGGCTGCGCATTTTTGCAAAATGCTTTTTTGATCTGAGTGCCGATGCCTGTGGTATCGGCACTTTTTGCACAGATAGATTCCCGGAAGCAGATAATAGTGCTATGCAGCACATCCGGGATTGTGCTATACTTGATTTACACAAACCTGTTTGTCCTAAAAAGTTGGAGGTGTTCATGGCTACACGAACCATTTGTTTTCCCATATCCGGCTACCCCTATTGCAAAGAACAGCCGGTGACATTCACATGGATAAAAGGTAGCAAGCGGCAGAATATCCGTGCCGTCCATGATGCCGTCCATACAACAGACCCGGATGTTTCCATTCTGGAAGTCAGTTCCGCATCCGTTCAGCCGGAAGGGGAGGCTGTTTCTTCTCTGCGGCTTCTGCTGCGTCTGGATTCTGTTGCGCAGGATGTGCCCATCAGCACAGTTTTTGAAGCTGCCAAGGTATTTGAACATGGTGGGCCATTCGCTGACCTTCTGACCTGTGCGCCATCCAAAGTCCATAAGGACGCTCGGCTGCGAACCAATGGAAAGTTGCTGCGCTACTCTCTGGAAGGAAGTGAGTATCCGGCAGAGCCATACCCAGATTCATTTTTCGAGTGGCTCTACTGCCGTGCGTTGAAGCAGTTCCCGGAAAAGGCTGCGCAGCTGAGCAGATATCATGCCTTTTCTGATATTGCTGCCGCAGCAGATTCTAAAAAGTATTATGGTGATTCCTCGCGGGCGGCTGCAATCTATGTAGGACTTGCAGCGGCTGGAAAACTTCCGTGCATCGATTCCTATGAATCATTCATTGCGGAAGTTTACACGGAGCCAAAGCCCTTGCCCAAGTCTGGAAAGTCTGAGACTGCTTCAAAAAAGACGCCCGAGGTTTCTGCACCGGCAAAGGAGATTCCGGCAGACGAATCGTCGCAGTCCGATAATGCAAATATTCCGGACTCTGCGCAGATGGAGCATATCCTTGAGCTGCCCAAAGCGACCGGTCTGCTCCTCTCTTTGGCAAAAAATGCTGGTCTTTCTGCAAATAATTCCAGTGAGCTGGCGTATAAGGGAAAGGAATTTTTTCTTGCCGCTTATCAGAAAGCACTAAAAAACAAAACGCTCCAAATCAATATTCATAAGAACAAGATCACTTTTCCGATGGAAGAGCATGACAGCGGATTTCATGCGGTCGGAGTGCTGACCCGTTCGCCTGCTTGGGAATACGGATGGAAGTTCAACTATCTGGCCGAGAATACATCCGGCGCAGAAAAGCCCGAAGTCAAAGCAAAAATCCAGAAGCCTTTGACCGCATTGGAGCATCTGGAACGCTGTGGGTATAAAATCGTTCAGCAGGTCGTGCCGGAAAAACTCCCACCGATTGCTGTTCAGCGGATGGCATGGAAAACAGGCGAAGCTCTTTGCGACCCGGTGGTGGTGGATTTCTTGCAGTTTATCCGAACACATATGCAGAGCGACGGCTCTTTTTCGTTCCGTATCCCAAAGGGTGCGTCCAAAAAATCGTTTACCACACTTTCAGAGATTGCTCAGACGTGGGACAAAATGGGACTTTTTGCAGCCATTGTGATCTACCCGCAGAATATCGTCTATGAACTTGCGCAAAACGAAACCGTCCGGCATTTTTTGAGCGGAAAGTGGCTGGAGCTTTTTGTAGAGCATCAGGTTCAGCAGATCCTGAACCGCTATCAGGAGGAGCAGGGCGCAGAAGTTTCGGTTTGCTCCAATGTGATTCTTTCAGAAACGGCATCCGCAGGGAGCACGCATGAGCTGGATGTCGTGTTCTCCATCAATGGAAAATTTTTCTGGGTAGAAGCCAAATCCTCCAGCCGAAGCATTGATTATGGAAAATATGCTTCTCTGTGCGAAAAGCTGAACGTGACACCAGAAAGCTTGCTTTTGGTCAACAGCGATTTGTCCGTGGAAGAGTGCGAAGGTGTTTCTTATTTCTGGAATTACCGCGTTGCAAATTGTGCAACCATCACGCAGGAACTGGAAAGCATGATCGCTAAACAAATTGAAAGCACCTGGAATACTGCTCTGAGTACAGACTGAGCAATAATCAAAAAAGACCCTGAGAACCCTGCCGGATAAGCGGCAAAGTTCTCAGGGTCTTATTGTTTATCAGGCTGCACAAAGCTTGCAGCCCGATGTTGTGGTGTATGACAGAGCAGCCCCCACAGCACAGCAAAACCGGCATTTTCCATAAATATTCGCAGCATCGCTATTTTTTATTTTTAGAGGTGCGAAAGTGTTTTTGAGTATAATAGAATCGTCCCCGGGGGGCATCGGCCGGGAATAGCAAAACAGAAAGGACGTTGCCTATGAGCAAAGATAAATTTCTCGCAGCCTTGCGGCTGCTGCTGTGCATCGTGCTTTGCATGATCGTAGGGGCTCTCATGGTGTGGTTCCTCACATTGAGCGGGCTGGCAGAGCACGCTGGAACAGCAATTGCATTTATCCGCTCGTTCCCTGGGCACCTCGAAGATGTTGCCGAGGTAATGACCGGCGCGCTTTGCATGGCTCTTGTAGGCGGGATGATATGGGAACTGGTGGTGCACTGGAGGGACCTGCTGGCACTGCTGGATGGTCTGTTTGCGATGGTGGGAGCGCTTGTCAGGATCTTCGATCTGGTCAGCGACGATCCCGGGGAGATTTTTGACAAAAAAAAGACCAAACCACAAGATACAAAAAAAGACAGCAAACCGCCTGAAATCGATCTTTGTGCGGACATTGATGAACTTGCAGACACAATTTTGACAGAGGAGGCATCATAAAAAAATGAAGCTTGAAAAAAAGGAACCCAAACCCGGTATGAGGACTGAGACCCGCCTGTGGGTGCTCTCGTTCGTGTTTGTGCTGGCATCGTTTCTCTCTTGGTATTCCACCCAAAAAGGCATGGTCACGCTGTTTTTCGTGGGTCAGGCCGGGCTAGCACTTCTGGCATCTGCTGTCGTTCAGATCACGGAGATCGTTTTCAGCGGCCGCTGGAAAAGCTTCAGCTTTTGGCTGGCATTTCTGATTTCGGTCAGCCTCTCTTCTTTCCAATTTGTGGAAACTGCCTACCCCGCCGGGCAGTTCAGAGAAGTAGCTGAAACCGGCGTAAACCATATCTACACAGAGCTTCTGCCCAAAATCCAGAAGGACACTGCCGCCCAGCTGGATGACCTGCGCACGACAGTTTTTTCCGAGCTGGACGCATTGGAAGCCGCCGCCGCGGATGCCGAAGGGGCGGCAAGCAGCGGAAATATTTTTACTACAACAGATGCGGAGGCTCTCAACTCCCGGTATGCACAGCAGACAAGCCGTTACCCCAAAGGATATGAAAACGACATCATGTTCCAGAATCTCCTTACGGCGGCAGCGCTGGTGCACAGCGGAGACACCCAGAACGCCCGACTGCTTATCGAGCAAAGCCTTGGCGCACTGGATGAGCTGGTCGATATTGCAGCCACAGGCAAACAAAAAGCCTTCTACCGTGATATCAGAACCGATTTCAATGTCCTTTTGGTCTCTCTGGGTGTACAGGAAAATACCGGTGCAGCAGCGGTGAGCGCCGGTGCCAAGGCGATGCGCAGGGCACTGATGAAGGGCACACTGGACACCGCTGCCTTGCGTGCAGATGCGGACACCCTTGTGGCACAAGCCATGGCAGTGGAGCTTCCCATTGATACCGCGAAATTGGCCATTCTGCGCGACAGCGTGCTGGATTTTGCAGCCTTGGTCGAGCTGAACACCAGCCTGAAGGAACATCAGGCGGAACAACCGGCGCTTGCGCAGCGCCTTGCCGCCGCCGGTGCAGCGGAGGATGACCAGCAGGCGCTGGAAGGGGTGCAGACTGTATGGCGCGAGGAGCTGGAAGGGCTCCGCGCCGAGATCGCGGCCTCTCCTCTTGCGAACCGCGAGAAGCATTTGACAACACTGGATAAAATGACCAGCGTCTATCTCCAAAAAGAGCGTAATTCCATCCAGGCAACGTGGGCTGTGCTGCACATCCAGCAGGTTGGTATCAGGAACGCTCTGCCTGCCATCGGTTCCATCTTACTTGCTGCCCTTTTGGATCTTTCTGCCAGTGCAGCTTTTAAAAGTGCAAAAGAGCTGCGCCGGCAGCGTGCCAAGGAGAGATTTTTTGAAGGCACACAACCAAAAACGCTATACTAGGATCATAGGATCATCGGAGATCCTCTAAATTCATCATATAGGAGAGAAAAGCATGTTTACAATCGTAATTTTTTTGGTGGTCCTAGCAGCAGCTTTGGCGGCGTTGATGCTCATTCTGGATAAGGCTTCAATCAATGATGCGATCGACCGCCTCACTCGTCCCGCCACGCGTAATTATCGTAGTAAAAAGTGAAAGGAGCAAACCCTATGGAACTGTTTTCGGTGTTGGCCGCCTTTTTGGTAAGTCTTGCGGCTATGCTTTTTCTGCTCGCTCGCTCTGGGCGCATTCGTATCAAGCTGCCTTCTTCCCATCATGACCGGGAAGACTGGGAGGATGAGGCGGCCACCGTTGGGGCGGAATGTGTCGTTGTCCGTCAGATTTCTATCGCCAGTCAGCACGCAACCACCGTCGCAACGCATCTCGTCCCTCTCCCTGTGAAGGAGGGTTCCTACACCGCCATCATCCCGCCCCGAGGGAAGGCTGACCCTGAGGCAACCGCAGTGGTCACCCTGAGCAAAACGCCCACCATCGCAACGGTCAGCCATGACGAGCCGCTTATGATCTACAAGGGGCGTAATCAAACCTACTACATCAAAGTTAACCCCGAGAACCTGAACAAAAGCCGTTTTCGCGGAGAGATCGTCGATGAATTGCCCCTGGCTGATGTCTTTTCCGCTAAGGGCAGCTATCAGCCCTTCTTCCTTGGAAAAGAAGCCCTTCTTTTCCAACGCCGCGAGAAGAAGCCGGAGGAAACTACCGGGACTGTGATTCTCGACGACGATACATCTAATAACAAAAAGCAGGCTGCCTTTGAGCGTCCCGCGAAAAAACACAATTTCAAGAATTAAAGAGGAGGGATAAAAGGTGGAAAATATTTCCTACAAGGTCGCCCTTGGACAGCGCCGTATTTTCAGTAGGGAAGGGGCAAAAAAGCTGGTGCCATGTATCACTGCCGTGGTCATTGCGTGGGTCATCAGTGTGCTTTTGACGCTCAGGGCACAGGATGCTGCTGCCGCACAGGCTGCAACGCAGCTCTGGGTGCTGCCCTGCCTCAGCATCGCGGCCATGGTGATCTCCGTCTCCGTCGGGGGAGAAGCAATGATCATCCTCTTCGTAACATTTGTTGCGAATGTAGGCATCAGCGTCCAGCTGCTTTTGGATGCAAGTGCAGCCCAGAGCTTGGAGGCGGCGTACCTTACGGGCTTTGTACTCGCTGTTATTGGTGCATGTGCGGTGAGGTTCATTTCACGCTGCAAAGCGCCCACCGTTGAAGCAATTTCCATTGTGGGGTCGCTGGTCTTGTTTATGGGGGCAATGTTCAGTCCCGCTGTCAATGGCTCTCATATCGCAGTAAAGGTTATGGGGCGCTCGGCTCTGGTCGGTCAACCGATGCTGATGATTGCTCTCGTGGGTATTGCAGCGGCCGTCACAGACATGGAAAGCGGCTCCCCTCAGCGAGTGCTCCATGCAGGTATTCTTTTGTTGACCAATGGGTTCTTCTTTGTGTTAATGAACGAGCTGGGCTCCTTGCTGATCCTTCTCATCACCGTCTCTCTTGTGCTCATCGCAAGCGATGGAGTAAAGCCGATCGATTTGATCCCGGTGGGGTGCCTCTTCGCCAGCCTCAGCTTTTTGGGCTGGAAAGCCCTAAGCATTCTGGGAACGAAGCTCCCTCATTCGCTCTTTGGGAAAATCTGGAATAAAATCAACGCGCGGTTTGCCTATGTTAACGTACTCTCGAAAATGGACAGCCTTTCGCAAGAAGAAACGTTAGGGGCAGCGTATCAGCCAATTCAGGGGCAAAAGGCGATCTTGACCTCGAAGTGGCTGGGACACAGTCCGTATGACATCAGTATCCCAGCGAAAAGCTCGGACTACGTTACATGTTGGATCGCGAACAGATTAGGGCTGGCGGCTGTTTTGGCCGTGGTCGTGCTCGTGTACATTATTTTCATTTATGGCTTGATTTTCAGCAGCAGAAGCCATGGAATGGTGAGTGTGATGGGCGTTGCCTGCGCAAGCGCACTCGCAGCAGGCGGAGCGTTGAACCTTTTGGGCGCGACGAACATCTTCCCGGCAGTCGGCGTATCCTTCCCGCTTCTGAGCGAAGGAACGATGAATATTATCGTGAATTCGATGATGACGGGAGTAATCGTGCTTTCGACCATAAAAGAAAGAGAGGAGAATTGAAGATGCTGAACCTGCCCCGGAAATATTTTTCTCGACGCGCGTTCCTCGGTGCTGCAGCTGCAGTAGGTCTGGCCGCAACGACCGGCAAGTTTTTCCAGCAGGCGGGAGCTGTCCCCTCTGCTGAAAAAGAAAACATCGAAAACTGGCGGACTAAATTTACCAAGGAAGCGCAGCGCAGCCAGACCATCGAGGGCGCCATCGTAGACCGGAACGGTGAGCCCCTGACCGAGCCCGGCGACCCCGGCACCCCGGCCAAGGTACTGGATATCAGCTACGGGTCGCTCATCGGCCTGCGCACCGCAGGCGGCGAGCTGACAGGCTTGCGCAAGACCTATCAGGAGGAGTTGGTGTACAGTACCCTTCCCGGTAAAGGTGCAGGACGCACACTGCATTTGACCATTGACAGCGAATTGCAGAAGGTTGCTTACAGCCTGATTTCTGGCACTCGCGGTACCTGCGCGGTGATGAACGCGCGTACAGGCTCTATGCTGGCCTGTGCCACAAGTCGTGGTACGCTTGAGTTTGACGTAAACCATTACGCAGAGTTGTATGACGTTTATAAGCGTGAGCCAAACTTTTTTGCAGACCCGCTTATCACACCTATGGCACCCGGCAGTGTGATGAAATTGATCACGGCGTCTGCCATGTTGAAAAACGGCGTAGATATGACGTATTACGATGATGGGCCTTACCATGGAATCAGCAATTTCAATAAGAAAAGCTATGGAAAACTTGATTTAAACCGCGCGGTAGTTCATTCGTCCAACACATACTTCGCGCACGGCGCAGAAATGGTCGGTACATCAAACTTTTTGAAAGAAGCCGGACAGTGGGGCTTCGCGGACGCGGTTCCTGCTCCCACGGTGATCCCTTCTTACGAAGGGACGGCTCTGAAGTCCTCTCTCGGTCTCCAAGCAGATAGCAGCGAAGCAAACCTCCGCCAGATCGGCTTCGGCCAGGGCAGCGCCCTTGTGACGCCCATACAGGTCTTGCTTTGGTACGGTGCACTGGCTCTGAATAATGATGAAGCTGTTGGCGCTCCGCATATTGTCGATTACATCGAAGATCCCAATACTGTGGAGGATGCGAAATATATTGAGACAAGACCTGCCCTGCCTGCCATGTTTGCCGGATACGGCAAAACTCAAGAGACCCTGCGCGCGGCTTTTGCAGGCGCGGCCGAAGCTTATAAGCTGAAAAACGACAAATTAAAGGCAATTTATGGAAAAACCGGCACGGCGACCCAGCCCGACGGAAAAAACACGACACTGCTTGCGTTTTCCTTCATCACACAGCGTAAGGAAGCCTATGTAGCCATTATCACCCGGAGCGGTACCGACAAAACATCGGCCATTTTGAAGGAGCCAGCACGGGCACTGTTGAAACACACCTTGGAGGTGATTGAATGAAACTGAAGGTCAGCTGGGCTTCCAGCAGAAACCGGCGCAAAGAGAATCAGGATAATCTCTCCATCGGTGAACAGGCAGCCTTTCCGGAGGGCATCGAGGAGCGCCACATCAGCGGGCAGGTCCTGATGGATATCCGTGAGAATAATGAGGTGCTTTTTGCCACAGCAGACGGCCTTGGGGGGTGCACCAACGGAAAATATGCCGCAGCCCGCTGTCTGGAAGTGCTGAGAGAGAGCTTTTACAGCTTTTATAATACCGCCACTGAAACCGAAGCAGAGGAACAGACGGCTCTCTGTGAACCGCTGCATACCTGTACAACGGGCGAGTCCCCGCTGCCAGTGCTGCGGCCGGTGAGCCAGCTGTTGCCGCTGCGCGCAGCCTCCCTTGAGTATGAAGAAGAAGCAGAACCTGCGCCGTCCCGGCTGATGGCGGCAGCCATGGAGGCGCGGGATGCGCTGGCAGAAACCTACCGCTATGTTGACGGGGGGTGTACGCTGTGTGCAGTCTCGGTGTGCGCAAACGGAGAGGTGGAATGGGTTTCGGCTGGCGATAGTGGCATCTGGTTGCTACACAGCGGCAAATTTACTCTCATCAATCATCCGTTGGATAACCGCTATTATTTCCATAAAGCGCTTGGACTACCCGCGGATCCAAGAGAGAAAAACATTCTGTTGAATTATATGGGGGCGACTGACACAGAGCTTCACGCAGGACACTTCCGCCTCCAACACGGAGACACTCTCGTACTTTGCACAGATGGCGTGGATCTGAATCCGCTCAGCCGCTTTTTGTTAAAGCTAAAGGGCAGCGCTGACCAGCTGTGCGCCATCAGCAATGCCAGCGACAATGCCACCGCAGTGCTTATCAGGTTCGTATAAAAAGGAGTTTTTCTATGGCTGAGAGAAAATACTATACCGCCCCCGATGTGGCAGAACGAGCCATTCGAGGTTGTTGGCCGGAGCTCAACTTCAGGCTTGGAGAGCAGATCGGACACGGCGGCATGTCCGATGTATACAAACTGGCAGCCGGCGGCAGGGTCGAAGCGCTCAAGGTCACTAATAGCGCCGCCCGTGCGGACACGCCGGAGCTGTTTGAAGACCTTTGCTGGCGGGGCGCCAATGAGCTGGAATACGCCCGCCGCATGTCTGAAGCGGGCTGCGGCGTGAAGGTTTATGACACGGCAGAATTTGCTCTTTCGGATTCGGATCGCAATCGCAGGCTGTTCCTCATCCGAATGGAATACCTTCAGTCGTTGCCGAAATACCTCGAACAACTTCAGGAGGCTGAACGCACTGCGACCGTGCTTGCTGCACTGGAGTCCGTCGCAAAAGCCATCCAGAAAATGGAAAAAGAAAAGACGCTGCACCGGGATATCAAGCCGGAAAACATTCTTGTAAAAAACTGCGGTGCATCGCCGGAGTTTTTTCTGACAGATTTCGGGCTGGCCCGGCCGAATTATCTGGAAAGCAAAATGGATAATTTTTCCATCAGCGGGACAGGCTGCTACCGCGCCCCTGAGCTGCTGGAAGGCCGCGAAATTGTTGGCAACAAAAGCGACATATACAGCCTTGGGGTCAGCTTGTACAAGCTGCTGGTGCATAAAGGCAAGAAGCGGCTGCAATTCGACCCGCTTATCTTTGCTCGTCAGGTCGATCAGTACAAGGACGTACCGGACGACATTCTGGAGGTCATCCTTGCTTTGACAAAGAACGACCCGCAGGAACGGCTCTCTCCCCAAAAGGTTGCCACGGCGCTGCACAGAGCGCTGTTGGTACATGACAAGGAACGATATGCCGCAGCGCTTAAAACCGCACTGTATGCTCTCCGCGGGCGTTGTGCCAATGCAAACGAACTGGTCAACAGTCTGCCGCGCGGCGCAGCAGCCACCTTGCTGGCAGCAGCAGCAGCCCTGCAGCACAAGGACGCCAAAACCGCGCAGCAGCTTCTCGCAGGAAGCGATCATCCCGCCTGTTGGTTCTACCTAGCTGGAGTTATTCCCGAGCAGGCGCAGAGCCTTCTCGAACGCGCTGCGCGGGCAGGCTACGCGCCAGCGCGTGCAGCCCTGCTGGGGCTGCCAAGGAACCCCCAAAAGCAGCTGGCAGCCCTGCGCGCCGCCTTGCAGCAACTGTAAAAGGAGATAGGAAATGTCAGGTCCTGCTTTGCCCTGGTCGAAGGGCGGTTATTACTACGCGTACCTCTCCTCTTCCCACGAACAGGAATGCTATTCGTTGATCTACGGGAAGTTGATCGAAGATGAATTCGACGTGGTTCTGCCCTGCAAACTTTCTTCCGAGGAGATCACGCGCATCATCAACGCCCTCAAATATGACAAGCCAGAGCTTTTCTGGGTGGACTTCCGCCACACCCATGTTGGATCCACCGCACTGCGGTTTGAAGCGTTTTACAGCGGAGCAACGCTTGAGCGCTGCAAAAAAACAACATTGAACCGTATGGAAAGCATTCTGACCCGAAGCAAGCAGGCTGCCGGCACGACGGACCGTGAACGGGTCTGCTGGCTGCACGATGTGATCGCCGCTGAGACCACTTATGGCTCCAGCAGCGCCAGCCCCTCTCACGATATTCGCGGCGCTGCCGGCGGCACCAGCGTATGTGAGGGCATCGCCCTGTGGTACTCCGCGCTGGCTACTCGATTAGGTATACCCAACCGGGTGGTGCTGGCTGACTGCCGCAATGCAGGACGGCTGAACCATGCGTTTAATCAGGTCTGGCTGCCGGACGAAGGTTGGAGAACACTGTATATCGACGTTACCGCCGACCTGCGGCATGACATCCTTACACCACCTTCGCGGCTGCATATCGCACCTCCCGATGCTGCTATTTGGCAAGAGCAGGGGTATGCTCCGCTGCCGTCAAGCCAGATCCCGCGTGTACTCTCGTTTTAACGGTCGATGGAAACGCTGCCGGAACTTGACCCGGAGGAACAAAGCGATCTGCGGGAGCTTTGCTGCATCCCATCCACCCCGCCGCCTGCGCCATAAAGCAAGGGACTGTTGCGCAAAAACGCCGCAACAGTCCCTTCGCGCTTTATGCGGCGTTTTTTGGTGCTGGCAGCACAACTATGGTATCA
Organism: Faecalibacterium sp. I3-3-33; assembly: GCF_023347295.1. Lineage (NCBI taxonomy): Bacteria > Bacillati > Bacillota > Clostridia > Eubacteriales > Oscillospiraceae > Faecalibacterium > Faecalibacterium sp. I3-3-33. Next base: position 653,646 of record NZ_CP094469.1, on the reverse strand, counting down.
TAAAGCCGAAAGCTGCACATCCAGTCAAGGAGGAGGAAAATGAGCAAAAAGGAAAAGCGCGTAACGCTCATCCGTTTTGACCCGCGGCGGATACGCAGGCTGCGGCCGCTGGCAAGGCTGGTCAGTGGGCTGCTGCCGTGGTGCGGTCCGCTCTCGCTGCTGGCAGGCTGCACCGCCATGGCGCTGGCGAGGCTGTCGCTGCGGCAGCTGCTCTTAGAGCTCTGTATGACAGAACTGCTGGTGGCGCTGGCACTGGCGCTGCCTGGGATCGCTTTGCATGAGATCGGCCACATGGTTGCAGCCATAGCCGATGGGTGTGCCGTGGACGAAGTTGGGATCTACGTCTGCGGCTGGCGGGTGACCAGTGCCTATGTAAGCATGGACAAGCATCGTAACGACCGCTCAGGGGTGCAACAGGCGTTGGCGGGAGTACGCGCAGAGAGCCTTTACGCGGGCGTACTGCTGCTTTTGGGCACAGTATGGAACCGCCCTGTTTTCGTTGCAACGAGCGTATGCCACATTTTCTCCATCACGGAACAACTGCTTCCGCTCGCGCAGCATGACGGCGAAGCGGCACTGTCGGCACGGCTCGGGGTGGAAAGTATTGCCGCTCTGGCAAAGATCACCTTTGCACAGCCTGTCCGCTGGCGGCAGCTGCTGCACCGGGGTGCAGACGGGCGGCGAGCGCTGGTGCTGCTGGCGCTGGTGCACTGGGCAGGCTTCCTTGCGATACTGTTCGTCGTGTTGTTTGCCGTATTTCAGGTTCTGGCACTGTTTCTGTGTTGAGCGCGGCCTGATATCATTACTCCCGCTTTTCAGCGTCATCGCATTTTTGTACGGTTTCTTTTCGCTGTATCTGTTATATTTTTTCAAGCAGTTTTAATTGTCAACCGCAAGTTTTGCAAAAATATTTTCGAAATTCTGTTAATTTTACGCAGATAGCGTTCCACAACACGAGCGACGACCTGCCGTAGCAAAAGAAAGCTGCCGCACTGCTTTTTGTGCGGCAGCTTCTGCTTTTTCTCTGCTGCGCCTCTGCGTGCGCCGACAGTTCCGTTCCGCCTTATTCTGCCCCCGCAAAAGGCCGTTTTTGCCCGCCGTATTTGTGGCCGCAGTGCTGCCCGGCTTTCCCGGGAATGGCTGCCTGTTTTGCCGAAAGGTCGTACTATACCCGAGGAAAAAGCATCAGAACACCGCTCCGGGCATTTATTCTACTGTTTCCTCCCGTTTTTACAATGTTTTTTATAAAAAAGTCTTTACAAATGAATTTTAAAAACTTATTATATGATTATAAGTTCAACTTCTTTACGCAAACATTTTCGTTCCGATTCGTATGGGGCAGCGAGGTCTGCGCTTTCCGCGCCGCTTCTGCCTTGCGATAGATCATTGGAGCCCGCCGGTGCAGCCCCGCTGCATCAGATCAAATACAGAAGGAAGGTTATGTATTATGCCTGAAAAGAAAGTTTCTGCTTCTGCAGCTGAAGCTCCGGCTGCCGAGGGCAAGACCCGCAAATCCACCAAGGCTCCCGCCCGCCGTGGCCGTCCGCCGCTGGCACCCGAGCTGTATGTAGAGATGGGCGGTGAGCAGTACAACATCACCGACATCATCGACCGCGCCAAGGCAGACTACCGCACCACCCACAAGGTCGGTGTGCAGTCCTGCAAGGTATACGTCAAGCCCGAAGAGGGCGCAGCTTACTACGTCATCAACAAATTCTCCGGTAAGCTGGAACTGTAATTTTTAAAGGACACAGGCAGCACCGCACTGCTGCCGCGCCCGCCATTCCCGCAATAAGGCTCCATCAAAAAAAGACACCGCACAGCTGTGCGGTGTCTTTTTTTATAGGCAGCAGTCGCTCAGAACCCCAGCATCCGCCAAAGGGACTTACGCTCTTCGGCCGGATCCGGGTCCGGGATCTCGAACACATAGCGCTCGGTGGCGTTGATCACGGTGGTGTTGCCGCGGGTGCATACCCGGGGCAGCTTTGCATCGTAATTCAGGTGTATATGCCCGTGGATGAACCATTTAGGCTGGTACACGTCCAAAATCTCGTTGAAGCACTCAAAGCCCCTGTGGGCACAGTCGTCCCCATCGTTCAGTCCCTTGGCCGGGGCGTGGGTCAACAGCAGGTCGATGCCGCCTTTTTTGTGCGCCTGATGCTCCAGCTTGTGCACACGGCGGCGCATGGCCTTCTCGGTGTACTGGTAGGTATCCTCTTTATTATAGCGCTGACAGCCCCCCAGCCCCATGATGCGCAGACCCTTCCATGTGTACACCTGATCGTCCACGCAGATGCAGCCGCCGGGTTCACCCTGAGTCTGGTAGCTGCCGTCGTGGTTGCCGTGCACATACAGGATGGGTGCAGCGGTAAAGTTTGTGAGATATTCCAGATACTTTTTGGGCAGATCCCCGCAGGAGAGGATCAGGTCGATGCCTTCCAGCCGGGCACGGGTGTCATAGTCCCACAGCGCCTTGGACGGGACATCTGAGATGGCAAGAATTTTCACGTTCGTATGCTCCATTCTTTTCCGATCAGGCCGGCTCATTTCTCCAGACCCTTCACGTTGTCCAATCCGTTGATGGCCAGCACGGTACGGGTCTTGACGTCCAGTTCATCGTAATGGGGCAGCTTGCCGTGCACACAGGCATCCAGCCAATCCATCTCCATCAGCTCTTTGGGGCTGTAAACTTTATTCTCCGGAGAGCGCAGGTTGTCCTCGTTGTCATACAGCTTTTCCGGGAAGATGTGCACATTATCCGAGCCCTGCAGCGTTTCCAGCAGATCCAGCAGCTGCCGCGTACCGCTGGGCAGCGCTTCCTGATACTCCAGATCCTCTGCGCCGCTGCGCAGACCCCACCAGTAGTTCACTGCGCGGGTGGTGGCTGCATTGTCCCAGCTGCCGTCAAAAATGGAGCGCACGATCTGCACATAGAAGGTATCCCACCGCCAGATCGGCAGCCCCAGCGGTTGCAGGCTGCCGTCCGGCAGCTTGCGGCACAGGCCGTAGTCCCGGTGGGTGTTGGCAGGCTCCCGGCTGTCCCGGGCGTAGACCATGTCGATCTCCGGGCAGTCGGCAAAATCCAGCGGATGGGCGGCATCTGGCTGGCAGGCCCAGCGCAGCCAGATACGGCCTGCCGGGCGCACACTCTTCAGCCCCTGCGCAAAGGCGTTGATCGCAGCGGGCACGCCGTACACGGGGTTTGCCGCCACATAGCCGATGTGCCCGGTCTTGGTCATGATACCGGCCAGCATACCCAGCAGATAGGTCACCTCATAGGTGCGGGGGTAGTAGGTGCGCACCAGCGGGTGCGGCGCGTTCAGCGAGCAGTTCAGGATGCGGGTCTTGGGGTGCTGCGCCGCCACTTTCAGGCAGGCGTTGTACATCCGCACGCTGGTGGCGAACACCACGTCCGCATTGTTGTGGGCTACTTCCTCCAGCACCTGCTCCGCGTCCACCTCCGGGTTCACATCCTCGTAGCAGCTGATATACACCTTGTCCGGGAAAACCTTGGCCAGCGCATCGCGCCCTTCGTCATGCGCGCGCACCCACGCGCTGATCTTGGCGTTGTACTCGTGGATAAATGCCACCCGCAGCTCACTGGGCTGTTTGCTGGGGCTGAAGATATTCAGCTTGGACAAAAGCGGCTCTGCGGGGCTCTTGGGCGGTTCCAGCGAAAGCTCCACACCGTGGGGCTCGGTGAGCACCTTCACCTCGTTCCACAGCTTTTCCAGGTTCTGCCGCACCTGCGCCGGGGTGGCGTCGTAGGTATCGGAGTAGCGGTACACCGACAGGTACACCAGCAGCGCATCACCGGTGGTCAGCCCCATGGAAGTGCCACCCAAGGCTTCGAACTGCTGGTGGAACATGGTGTAGAAGGCGGCAAAGTTCAGCCGGTCATCCTCCGACCACGTCTCGCCGCTGGCCTTGCACACCAGCGTCTGCAGCTTGCTGTAGCCGCCCAGCTTGGAAAAATGCACATAGTTCACTTTGGACAGCTTATAGAAATCCAGAAACTCATAGTAGATCTTATTTTCCAGATCCTCGGTGCGGGCAGGAATGAGCCGGGTGACCGTGCCCGGGATCTTGACGGCACCATAATACTTGAGCACCGAGACCCGCTTGTTGCCCTCCTGCACATAGAACTGGTTCATGTACTCAAAGGCGATGATGGGGGTATGGATGCCCTCTTCCAGATGCGCGTCGCACAGGTTCGACCACTTGGCGGCAAACTCGGTGTCCGGCTCCAGCAGAGGCATAAAATCATACGAAAAGGCGGTGTGCCGTCCGCTGGTCTTGGTGCCCACAAGGCTGTCTGACGGGATCTCCACCAGACCCAGCGGCTCCTGTGCCACGATATCCACGCCCTTGAGCACATCGTCCAGAACAGCCAGATAGGGCGACTGGCCGCGGGCTATGCGGGCACGATAGGCGCGCTGCCCTGCGCGCAGTGCACTTTTATAATCTTCCAGCATAAGAACTCCTTCTTTATCATAACCGCAGTGCCGCAGTCCCCCTGCCGCACCGGAACACCCCCAGTATACCACAAAAACAGAAATAAGGCAGTATTTTGGGGCTAAAACTGTTGATTTTCCCGGTAGATTCAGGTACGATAAGAATGCTATTCAAAACCGACAGGAGTTTACGATCATGCAAACCGTTTCTCTGCCCGTGCTTACGGCGGGCGAATACGCCGGTGGCGTCTGGTATTACGAGCCCCACACCTACCAAAACTACCGTTATGTCCTTGGCCGCGTGGGTAAGCACCCGCTGGTGTGCATCGGCATCAACCCCAGCACCGCCCAGCCCGGCGCACTGGACCCCACCTTAAAAAGCGTGGAGCGTCTGGCTGCCGCCAACGGCTTTGACAGCTGGATCATGTTCAATGTCTACCCCCAGCGCGCCACCGACCCCAACGATATGGATAAAGTACCCGACCGCGCCCTGTGCGATGAAAACCTGCGCTGGCTGCGGGCGGTGCTGGCCCAGACCGAGCCTACCATGTGGGCGGCATGGGGCACCCTGATCGAAAAGCGGGACTACCTGCCCGGCCTGATGCGGGAGATGGTGGCCCTGACGCGGGAGCGGGAGATCCCGTGGGTCACCTTTGGCAAGCGCAGCAAAAAGGGACACCCGCACCACCCGCTGTACCTGCGCAAGGATTCCACCCCGGAGCCCTTTGATGTGGAAAACTATCTGGACACCTGTTTCTGATGTCCGCCCGACAGGAGGGGACCTGCTTTGACCGCAGAACAGTATAAGCCCATCTATCACTGGTTCAGCGCCCACCCGGCTGTAAAGCGGCTGGTCGTTTTTCTGGACCGGTGGCTGCCGCTGGTACCCTTTGTGTGCTACCCGGTGCTGCTGTGCCTGCTGAACGTCCGGCTCTCGCGGCTGTTCCTCACCCAGAAGCAGGCCGCGCTGGACTTCATGGTGCTCATCGCCCGCTCCGTCTTTGTGCCGGGGCTGGTGTTCTGGGGCGGCACGCTGCTGCGCACCCGGCTGCACTTCCCCCGCCCCTACGAGCAGCCCGGCTTCACCCCGCTGGTGGCAAAGGAGAGCCGTGGGCACTCCATGCCCTCCCGTCACGCGCTGAGCGCCGCCGTGCTGGCGGCGGTGTGGCTGTATTTCTACCCCGCTGCGGGCTGCGTGATGGTGGGCATCGCCCTGCTCATCTGCTGTCTGCGGGTGCTCACCGGGGTGCACCATGTGCGGGACGTGGTATGCGGCTTTGCACTGGGCTTTGCGCTGGGCTGTGCCGGAATGTGGCTGCTGTAAGGCCGTTTTGTGCACGCCGGAGCGTCTGTTTTTGCCCGCAGCACAAAAAAGTTGAAACTTTTTTCAGATTTTCCTTGACAGAATGCGATGGGTATGGTATTATTTTTCTCGCAGCCTGTGCCGACACAGAACTGCCGCCATAATGGAACCCATTGGGATAACAACGTGCGCCCGTAGCTCAGGTGGATAGAGCAACTGCCTTCTAAGCAGTGGGCCGGGGGTTCGAGTCCCTTCGGGCGCATCTATGTGGTGCCCATAGCGTAGTCGGTTAACGCGCCAGATTGTGGATCTGGAGACCGTGGGTTCGAGTCCCACTGGGCACCCCACCAAAAAGTCCGCTGTTTTCACAGCGGACTTTTTCTTTTGGCAGGATATTATAAAAGTACGGCACCCCGGCAAAGCAGCTGCTTTGCCGGGGTGCCTTTTCTCTTATTTATTCACCTCCTGTAAAATCTTTGCGATCTGGGCAGGGGTATAGCCCTCCTGCCGCAGGGCGGAGGTGATGGCCACATCGCTCTTGCCCTGACTGCGCAGCAGCGCTGCCGTGTAGGGCACCCCTGCGCTGACGGTGCTGCGGCTGCCGCCAGAGGCAGAGCCGCTGCTGCCGGTGGCCTTTCCGCTGCCGGAACTGCCGGACTTTTTGCCCGCAGCCGCCGCCTTACCGGCAGCCTGTGCGGCCTTCTGCTGGGCGTTAGCCTGCTTCAGCGCCCACTCGCCCTTGGCGATGTTCAGCTTCTGGGTGGTCACGTTGTTGTTGAAGGCCTGCTGCTTCAGCGCATCCTGATAGGCACGCTCGCTGGCGGTATTGTCGTACTGCTGCTGGGTCAGTGCGTCCTGCCGCTGCTTCTCCTGCATCTGCTGGCTCCACTGGGTGTCGGCGCGCTCGGCCTCGTAGGCGCGGTTGCCGGAGTAGATGTTGTACCCGGTGTTCAGCAGGCTGCCCGCCAGTGTGCCCAGACCGGTGGTGCCACTGATGGCCAGCTGCACCACGTCTCCGATGACCCCCAGCACGGTCATAACATTGTTGAACGCCTGCTGGCGCTGGCTGATCTGCGCCTGTTCCTGCGCGGTGTAGTAGCCGTGCAGGGTGTCCAGCCGGTTCAGATGTTCCTGATACTGGCCGTAGTCCTTGGCGTAGGCGTCGTTGTAGGCCTCGCCCTTCTGCTGCAACTGGGTGTAGTAGTCCTGCAGTTGACTGTCGTACAGGGTCTGGGCGTTCTGCTCCTGTCCATTCAGCTGATCCAGCCGGTTCACCAGCTCCTCGCCGCCGCTCTGGTAGGTATCCAGCGCCAGACTGTACAGGGTGGGGATGGCGCTTGCCAACCCGCCGATCTGCTGCTGATAGGCCTGCTGCGCCGCACTGGTGGCATAGCTGGAACCGTAGCCGCCGGTCAGGGCAGCAGCCTGCGCCGCCGCGTCCGCGCTGGCGTTGTGGGCGTTCTGGGTGTACAGCTGCTCGTACTGGCGGTAGAGCGGGTCACGGGTGTAGCTGTACTGAAAATTCTCCCGTTCCAGCAGCTGCCCCAGCAGGCTGTTGATCTTATCCTGATAGTTGCTCTGGTAGTCTGCGGGGCGGTTCTGCTGCCACTGCTTCAGGGCATCTGCCGCATCCGTCACCTGCTGACCGGGGCGGTAGCTGGCGTTTGCCATGGCCTTTTCCACCTCGGTGCGGCTGTTCAGCCCCTCCGTGCTGTAAGTGGGCTGCGCGGCAGGCTGTGCCTGCGTTTGCACCTCCGGCTGCAGCAGTTCCTCCTTCTTTTTGGATGCCATAAAATTCTCCTTTCATGCTTATAATCCCTGCAGCTTGCTGCGCAGGGTGTCGGACATATTTTCCGTATCCAGATTGGTCAGTACATACTGCAGCTGCTCCTGCATCTGGTACAGATAGCTGCGCAGTGCCCGGGCATCCTCCGGGTCCATGTGATCGCTGAGCTTGGGCAGGCCCAGCTTGCTCAGGCCGTTCATGCTTGCCATGAGGCATCCTCCTCCCATAATTTTCCCTTTGCCGGGGCGATGGTGCGCACAAGTCCCCGCAGGGTAATCTGTCCTTTGCCGCGCAGCCGCAGCCGCAGCGCCCCGCACCGCCGGGGCACAAAGGGCAGGTCATAGCAGCGGCGGCTGCCTTGGGCGGCAAGGGAAGCTACCGTCTCCCACGCGCCGCCGTCATAGCTTACTGCCACTTCTACTGTGCTGGTGCGTTCGGCGTCCAGACGCAGGGTCAGCCGGGAAAGATACCGCTGCTCGGTGCCGTCCAGTCCCACATCGCCGGTGACCAGTTCAAAGGGGATATCCGTTTCCACGCCGTCGGTGGTCTGCCAGTCCGGCTCGCGGGTGGGGTCTGCCGCCCACAGCGCCTGCCCGTCCCACAGATAAAGCTGCCCGCCGGTGCTGGTCATATCGCAGGAGCAGACGTCCTCCTCGCTCCACAGTCCCTTCTCGGTATCATAGACCAGCAGTCGGGCGCTCTCCCGGGAGATGTGCAGGTAGTACCGGCCATCCAGCGCACCACCCACAGCGCTTTGCACGTTGGCAAGCTTTGCAGCGTCCAGCGCGCCGGACACCTTGGTGGGCAGACTGCCGTCCCACGCCATGACGCCGTCCGGCGAGAGATAATACAGCGTCTCGTTCAGCACGCACAGGCTGCGGGCGGCGTTTTTTGCCACACCACGGCAGCGCAGGCTGGAAAGCTGAAAATCCGAGGGCTTGGAGCCATACAGCTTGTGCAGGGTGTTCTCTTTAAAGAACAGCGCATAGCCCATGCAGGAAGCCGCCCCGGTAAAGGCACCATCGCTGCCCACGGTGACGGCGTAGCTGTCTGCGGCAATGCCCCGGTAGCTGAACCAGTTGGTGGGGTCGCCCAGCTTGCAGCCGTAGATGACGTTCTCTTTGCTGTTGCAGCCCCACACCCGGTTGTCGCACTCGGTCACAAAATCCAGTTCCGGCACCCGGCGCTCCATGGATACCGTCTGTGCGGCTTCCACGCTGCGGCGCTGCTTGCCGTCCATGCTCTGCCACTGGGCGGCGGCGGCGTTCTGCACCAGTGTACCGTAGAAATACTCGCCCTGTGGGGTGCAACGCACCCGCAGCCAGTCCTCGCCCACGTCATACACGATCTGATCTCCGTTCAACTCCGGGCTCTGCCCCGCCGCCTCGGCGGCTGCGCCCTGTACGGTCACGGTGTCCCACTGCCGGAACAGCTTGCCCAGCCCTGCCGCCGTGATGCGGCAGTATTCCAGCGGGATAGCCGCCCAGCTGCCGGAGTTTTTGCTGTACATCTCCAGCGTGCTGTCGTACCGCCACGGATGGTCGGCATCCTCTACCTTTAAGAAAAGCTGTCCGTCTGCCGGTTCGGCGGGCTCCTCCCGGCCAAAGGCCTCCACCTGGTAGGTCTTGCCTGCGGCATCGCAGGGGGCAAAGGTCACGCTTTTGCCCGCCGCCGTCCACAGTGCCCCCAGTGCGGCAACGCTGCCGTCTGCCGTATCAAAGGCCAGCTTGTCCGGGAAGATCAAAATTTTTGTACCGATACCCACCAGTGCCTTGCGGCCGTCGGTCACGGCATCCGGCTTTGTCACCACCGGGGCGGCGGCATCGTCCGGGGTATAAATGATATCCCGCCCGCAGACCGTCAGCAGACCGTTCAGGTGGTACATCCCGTTCAGCCCGGTCAGCGCCCGCAGTCTGCGGCGCGGGGTGCGGGTGCTCAGGGCGGGAAAATCCCGGGTAGAAAAGTTCACTCCGGCGCTGTACTCCGCTTCCGAGCAGCCGTAAGTCTCGTTCAGGCCGCCAAAGGCCCGCAGCAGCTGCCGGGTGTTGGCAAGCCGTATTCTGTCTGCCAGTACCATCGCCTCACCCCCTTACCAGCGCCACTGCGCCCGGCTGCGGGGCGGGTAGTTCTGCCGCAGCCAGACCGCCAGTTCTGCGTACAAGGCGTTGTACTGTGCCTGCTCCCCGGCGTAGCGGTCGGTCTCGCCCAAGGCGGCATCCATCTGCGCACACAGCAGGTGCGGGTACAGGGCATCAAAGGGCGGCGGTGCCAGCAGCGTCTGGTCATCCTGTACCGGCTGCTCCCACGGACGGTCTGCGCCCACGGCGTCAAACGCCCCGGCGGTGGCGCGGTCAAACAGCTTTGTGCGCAGCAGGGCGTCTGCCTCCCGCAGCCATTGCAGCCGGGTCTCGGTTTCAATGCGGCAGTTTGGGCGCAGCTGCTCGGCACGCTCCAAAGCCTCTCCTACAGTCATCTCATCACATCCTTTTTTATAAAAAGCCCGGCCGGGGGCATTTCTCCCAGCCGGGCAGCGTTGTTTTTACTGTGCCGCGTTCTCCGCAGCGGCAATGCGGGCAGCGGTCAGTTCGTCCTGACGCTGGCTGTGCTCCAGCACCTCGGCCACAGCAGGCGGCACTTCCACCTCCACGCCCCGGCGGATCTTGTAGTTCACGCCGTTGACACTGACGAACAGATCGCCCTTGTAGCGGCTGTTGTCCTTGAACAGCCGGATGCGCACGTTCTTTTCAGCCATGGGCACCTCCTTAGTTGGCAGCGGCGGTGGCAGAGTAGCTGGACACGCTCTCGATGCGCACCATGTACTGCTCCACCAGACGCTCGGCGGCGCGCATCCCCTTCCAGCCCACAGAGGCGCGCTGGTTCAGCGGGTCGTCGCCGTAGCCCAGCTGCTTGACGATGTGCTCAAGGCCGCCGCCCTCCAGCTCGGTCACGCCGTAGGCGTGGGCGCCCAGCACCAGCGTACCGAACACCGCAAGACCCGTCGGGCAGGTATCGTCCTTCCAGATCTTGGCCTCGCTGGTCTCGATAAAGCGGATGTTGCCCAGCTTGCCGATCTCGCCGCGGAACATGGTGTCGGGGTCGGCGTACTTGTGCACCTCCATGAACTCCTTGCAGGTCTTGAGGTCGTAGGCCGCATAGGGGTGGATGATGGCAACGTAGCTGTCACCGATGGGGTCGGCGTTCATGGCGCCCAGCTGCGCCGCTGCCTGAAAGAAGAGCTTCGGGGTCAGGGTGCAGCTCTTGTCCAGTGCCTTGCGGCTGGTAACGGCGGTCTCGGCACCGTCTGCGCCCTGCTTCGGGGCGTAGATGACGTTGGTACCGCCCGCCAGCACATCGCGGGTGATACTGTCCATGGTGCGGCCGGCCTGACTTGCCAGCACGCGGGTAGCCTGCACCACATTGTTGTCGATGGCGGTCATCTGCAAAACATCGGTCAGCGGAGTCCAGCCGCCGTACTGGTGCAGGTCGCTGGTGATGCTGGTCACGTTCAGAGCCTGACCGTTGGGGGTAACGCCCTCGGTCAGCGGGGTGCTGGCCTTGGGCAGGCTGTCGTACTTGCGGAACTCGATGGTCTTGCCGCCGTTCTGGGGCACAGGGTAGTAATCCGCAAACTGGTCGTGCACAAGGCGCGGCTCTGCCTGATCGATCAGGCGCTTCTCGTAAAAAGTTTTCATCTCCACCGACATGGTGCCGGTGGTGTTGGTCTGCGCGTCCGCAAACAGCTGGATGTTGAAATTCATCATGCTTTTTTCCTTTCTTCTTTTGGCTTACAATTCGATCTGTGCACCGTGCAGCACACGGCGCTCCAGGGCTTCCCGCTGGGCGCGGGTCATGGCGGCTACGTCCGGCCGTACCGAAGCGGCAGCGCCGGGGCGCAGGCCGTTTTCCAGCGGACGCGCGGCGCGCTGCTGCACCCGCTCCACCACCCCCTGCTCCACGGTCTGTGCCGTGGTGCGCAGGGCATCCTCGTAGTGGGCAAGGCGGTAGGCGTCCTGCACCCGCATCCCGGGCAGCTGCATCAGGCGGCGCATCTCCGGGTTCTTCAGCTCTGCCTTCAGGTCAAAACCCGGCTGGCTGCGGCGCATGGCCGCTTCCTCTGCCGCCCAGCGGGCGTGCAGGCTGCGCACCGTGTTTTCCACCGGCAGCGGCAGGGGCGGCAGCACCGGGCGCTCCGGCTGTGCGGGTGCTTCCGGCTGCGGCTCCGGCTCTGCCGGGGTCTGCCGGGGCGCTTCCGGCTGCGGGGCGGTGGCTTCCGGTTTCAGGGTGCCCGCAGCCACCGCCTGTCGGCTCTGCTCCGGGCTCAACGCGGGGGCAGCTTCCCCCTCCGCAAACAGCTGCAGATCCATCATGCTCTGCTGTCCGCTGCGGCTCACATCCGCAAAGCGCAGGTTATCCGGGTAGCGCTCTGCCAGCAGGGTAAAGCCCGCCTTGGCCAGCTCAAACGCACCCTGCACCCACGGCGCTACCGGAGCCTGTGCCGCCACGGCAAGGCGCGGACCCTCCGGCTCATCCCAAGCATCGCTGCGGGCGCTCTCCTCCCCTGCCAGCAGGTACACCAGCGCCTGCATCAGGGTGCTCGCACCGGCGCATACGATGTCCTGCCCGGCGGGCGCGTAGCCCGCGTGACCGGCGGCTTCCAGACGCAGGCTCAAGCCCTTGGGGCCGTCCAGCTCGCTGTAACACACCTTGATCATCTCACTTCACCTCCTTTCCGTTCCAGTTCATGGCGCGGGCAGCCGCCGCTACCGGCAGCTGTGCTGTCAGACCGGCAGCATCCTGCGCCGTTTGGGTGCTGCCGGGCTGCTGCGCAAGAGCCGCAGACAGTCTTGCCATCTGCCCCTGCAGCTGCACCAGCTGCTGCGCCAGTGTGCCGTTCTGCCGCACCCGGGCGCGCACCTTTTCCACCCCTTCAAAGTCCATCATTTCCAGCGCCGCAAGGGCAGCGTCCGCGTTGGCAGGGTCGAAGAAGCCCAGCTTGTAGCACTCCTTGGCGGTCTCGTTCTGGGACAGGCGGCTGAAGGTGCTCTTTTTGGCGGCGCTGACCACGATGTCAAAAACAGGCTCCCGGCTGCCCAGCTCCACCCCGCCCACGGCGGACACAGGCTTTGCGCGCAGCCCCTGCGCCGAGAATGGCACAAACTCGCTCTCGCCGCGCTGCCCGGTAATGCGGAACACCCGCTGCTCATCGTAGAACTGCCGCATCAGCTCAATAATAAGGTAGCACTGCCTTGCAAAGGCGCGGTAGGCACTCTTGAGCATATCCCGGCTCAGCTTGCTGCCCGCCTCCTGCAAGGCGGCGATGGCGCTGGCGGCGGTCACGCCGCCGCTGGTGCCACCCTGCGTCAGGTCGCGGTTGCCGCTGATCTCCTTCAGCTCCTCAATGCGGCTGTTGCGATAGCTCAGGCTGTTGCCCTGCAAGCCCGCCGTCTGCAGCGGACGGAAACTGTCCTCGTTCAGCCGCCCCACAACGTGCACGATGTCCCGGCTCAGATCGGCCAGTTCCTCCTCGTTCACCCCGGCGGTGTCGCTGAGCACATACCGCTGGCGGGAGGCCAGCAGCACGTTCTCGTCCATGGCGTGGTTCATCTTATCAATGGCGTTCTGGCAGTCCTTCATCACGTCGATGTAGCCGAATCCGGCGGGGGAATCCTCCTCAACGAACAGCGGGTCGAACACAAAGGGGTACTTTCCGTGGTCGTACAGGCCGCGCGCCGCCAGCGCCGGGTCGTTCTGGCTGGCATACAGCACCACGCCGTTGCACAGCTTGCAGTAGTGCAGCCGCAATTTGCCATTTTCGTCCGGGCGCTTATAGTACCAGTCCACCACCACGCTCTTGTTGGCGGTGGTCTGGCCGTCCTCGTGGATGTACCGGGGCACATCCACCACACCAGCGGTGTGCCCTGCCAGCTGCGGGTACTGCGCGGTCAGCCGGGCTGTGTCCTCAAGACTGAGGTGGAAGAGATCCGGCGAGTCCTGAATATCCTGCACGCCCGGCTCCCAGTAGAGCATCAGCAGGTTGACGCTGCGCACCGCAATGTCTCCCAGCCCGCCGCGCGCCGCCGGGTCCCAGAAGATGCCGGTAACGCCGGTGCCCTGCTTGAGCTTGCGCCACCAGACGTCGCTGTACACCTGCTCGTAATCCGCCTGTTCCAGCACCACCGGCAGCACGCTGGAAAGCGCCTGCGCCGTGGCCTGATCATCTGCCGCCCGGGGCAGCACCATGGGCTCGGGGTAGTTGTCCATAGCGTCGGCGTGCTTGTTGGCGATGCTGTTGAACAGCCACCCGCTGGAGGGCTGCGCCTTGCCGGGCATCAGCGGGTCGCGGTAGTTTTTCCAGTGTCCCATGCGGAACCACAGCTCGTTGTCGATCAAACGCTTGTCCAGCGCCGCCTTGCCTGCCTTGTAGCGCTGCAGCGTCTGCAAGGCAGCCGCCGCCTCTGCCGCGCCGATGGGCAGGGCTTCTGCTCTTGTATCTTCCATAATCTTTCCTTTCTGTCCTGTTTTTTCAGATGCGGTAGAACCGCGCCTGCCGGTGCAGTTCCAGCGGGTCGTCCGGCCTTGGCGGCGCGGCAGAAGCCTCGGGCGGGCTGATGGGATGCTCCATCAGCACATAGCGGCACTCGTCGTAGATGTGGTCCTCCTGCCGGGTGTCGATATCCTCCACATTGCTCTCGTCGTACACAAGGTTCGGCAGAGTGCGGATGAAATGCTTGCAGCTGCTGAACACCTGCAGCATCGGCCGCCCGTCCGGCGCAAACCGCAGCCGGTAGTGGAACTGCATCTTGCCCGCCAGCCGGGTGTGATCCCCGGGCTGCCAGCGCAGAAAATGCGGGCTGCGCTCCATCATGGCCGCGATGCTCTCGCCCCGGCTCTCGTCAAAGATGGCGGGGTCTGCCACCCCATGGATCACCCTGCCCCGCAGCAGCGGGTCATTCTGCTCTGCCTCCCGGATGCGCTTAGCCTGCTCTACCGGGTCGATGCGCAGTCCCTCGTTGGGGCGTCCGGTGCAGCCGTACAGCTCCTTGATGCGGTACAGCCGCCCCTCCTCGTCCACCGCGTACCACCCCACCGAAAAGGGCTTGGAAAAGCCAAAGTCGTACCCGCGCCAGATGGGCCAGTGCTTGGGGATGGCAAAGGGCGCGATAACGTGGGTCCAGCGCTGGTCCTGATAGTGTGCCGGGTCGTTGCGCCATTCGGTGAACACCTGCCCGGAAAAGCTGTCCCAGCTGCCGTAGAGCAGCGCCTGCTTTTCCGCTTCCGGCAGGCTGGCAAGGCTTGCCAGATACCCGGGGTCATTCGCTAAAAGGGCGGGGTTATCGAACACACTGGACGGGATGAACACCCGCGCCCGCTCCATCTGCTGGTCGGTGCCGTCCGGCAGACGCACCGTGACGGTTTCCACAATGGGTGTGCCGGGCGGGGCGGGGGTGATGAACCGCGCCTTTACCCAGCCGTGGCCGATGCCGCCGGGGTTGGTGGTGGCACGCATATACACCCGGGTGCCCGGCCCGGTGGGACGGTTGCGGCTC
The DNA here is from genome assembly GCF_023347295.1 of Faecalibacterium sp. I3-3-33. NCBI lineage: Bacteria > Bacillati > Bacillota > Clostridia > Eubacteriales > Oscillospiraceae > Faecalibacterium > Faecalibacterium sp. I3-3-33. The sequence continues at coordinate 638,556 of NZ_CP094469.1, read as the reverse complement.
ATCATGTAGCTGTACTCGTCCCACTCAAAGTGGGTCAGCTCGTCAAAGCCGATAAAATCGTAGGCTTTGCCCTGATAGTTGGTGCGGTCCTTGGTGTACTGCATGGAGCCGAACCAGATCTTTGCCCCGCTGGGAAAGACCCATACATGGGAGGTGGCGTTGTACTGCGCCTCCGGGAACGCCCGGCGGTAGTACATCTGGCTCTTATCCACAAGGTCGGAAAGCTGTGGGTAGGTCTTACGCAGGATCAGCGCCCGGTAATGCGGGATATGCACCTGCCGCAGCGCCTCGATCAGCAGTGCATCGCTCTTGCCGCCGCCCGCCGCGCCGCCGTACAGTGCCTCCGGTTCCGGTCTGCGCATAAATTCCAGCTGCCGGGGCTGCGGCCTCCACACGATGACTGCACGCTCGGTTCTGTTCATGGTTTTTCCTCCTGTTCCACCGGCGGCAGCAGCACCACACCGCACTCTGTCCCTTCCAGTTCTGTGCCCTGATCGTTCAGGGTCTTTACCACGCCCGCCAGATCCTTGAGCACGGCGGTGGCCTCCTTCAGCCCCTTCATCATCCCGGGGTCGGGGGTGTTCTCCCGCCGGGCGGCCTTCTGCCGCTCGTTCAGTTCCTTTACCTCCTGCGCCAGCAGGGTGCTCAGGGTGTCGGCGGCGCGGTTCAGGCTCTTCAGCCCGGCGGCGGGCTTTGTCTGCCCCATGATGTTCTTCCTCCTTTCGTCCGGTGTCCCGGGCTCTGTACATAGGATATCATCCGACCGCCGCACCCGACAGTGTGCACTTTTGCAGGGCCATCAGGTATTTTCGTGCAAGTATTATCCAAAATGTATATTTTGCATTTTTAAGGCGCAACGCAGCTGCGTCAATTTTGTTGTTCCGGGCAGTGCAGCACGCAGAAAACGGCCGCTCGTATTTCGGGCGCTTCCCACAAAAACGTTCGCTGCGCCCTGACCGCCCTGTTACTATAAAGGTACAGTGCTGCCCCACCCGGGGAGTAAACATTTTTCTCGACCCGTGTTGCTTTTCCCGTCCGGTAAGAGTGTATAAAAGGCGTTTTCTTTCCGCTGTGTAGTATCCCTGAAAATATCTTTCAAGAAATGTATCGCCCCTTTTCGCGGTTTTTTAGCAGCCATGCAACATTCCGTCATGTTCAAGCATGTTTTTTTACATACCTTCATCATATTTGTATGTTGGTTGCATCGGCATGAAAAATTGTGATAATTCGCGAAAAGATTTTGTAACCTTTGGTCCGCTTTTGTAGAAACGTAACAAAACATTTGCACTAATCTTGTGAACTTATTCTCTTGCGGAACACCCCCACACAAGGGTATAATACTGTCAGGGATTACGGACGTATGCGACAAATGCGTCTGTGAATATGCTGTGACACACAAATGAAGGAGATTACTATTATGAAAATGATTTCTCGCCGCGACTTCCTGAAGGCTTCCGCTGTTGTGGGCGCTACCGCTGCTATGACCGCTTGCGGCGGCTCTTCCTCCACCAGCACCGCTGCTTCCAGCGTTGCTTCTTCTACCGCTGCTTCTGCCGCTGCTACCAACGGCTCCGCCAACATCGGCGTCTGCATCTATCAGTTTGCTGATAACTTCATGACCCTGTACCGCGCTGATCTGGAAGGCTACCTGAAGGATATGGGCTACTCCGTCACCATCATGGACGGCAAGAACGACCAGAACACCCAGACCGAGCAGATCAACACCTTCCTGCAGCAGGGTGTGGACGTACTGGTCATCAACCCTGTCCAGACCACTTCCGCTCAGACCATCGTTGATACCGTTTCTCCCTCCGGCACTCCCATCGTGTTCATCAACCGTGAGCCCGAGGAGAGCGTTCTGGATTCCTACAAGGGCAAGTGCTGCTACGTTGGCGCTGACGCTCGTCAGTCCGGTACTTATCAGGGCGAGCTGATTCTGGAGACCGAGACTCAGGGCGATATCAACGGTGACGGCAAGATCACCTACATCATGTGCAAGGGCGACCCCGAGAACATCGATGCTCAGTACCGCACCGAGTACTCCATCAAGGCTCTGACCGATGAAGGCAAGGAAGTCGAGTGCCTGTACGAGTACCTGGACAACTGGGATCAGACCACCGCTCAGCAGGACGTTGCAAACGCTCTGTCTCAGTACGGCGAAAAGATCGAAGTCGTCTTCTGCAACAACGACGCAATGGCACTGGGCGCTCTGCAGTCCATCCAGCAGGCTGGCCGCACCGTTGGCAAGGACGTCTACCTGGTCGGCGTCGATGCTCTGGTAGAGGCTGTGCAGAACGTTGTCGATGGCAACATGACCGGTACCGTTCTGAATGACGACGTTGGTCAGGCTACCAAGGCTGCCGAGGCTACCAAGCTGTTCGTCGAGGGCAAGGATGTTGAGAAGTACTACTGGGTCGACTACGTCAAGGTCACCAAGGACAACGCTTCTCAGTACCTGAAGTAAGACCAAAGTTTCCCGGAACCAATGCAAGGTGCGCAGCAGGCCTTAACGGCTTGAATGAAAGCTAAAAAGCGCGTGCGTGCGAGAAAGTTTCTCCGCGCACGCGCCTTATTTTAGCCTACCTGCCGCCTGTCAACAACCAAAAAGGAGGCTTTTGCGGAATGTCAGAATACCGTCTGGTAATGAAAGGCGTGGTCAAGACCTTCCCCGGTGTCAAAGCCCTTGATCATGCACAGCTGGAGCTCCGTCCCGGCAAAGTCATGGCTCTGATGGGCGAAAACGGCGCCGGTAAGTCCACTCTGATGAAATGTATGTTCGGCATTTACAAGATGGACGAGGGCGAGATCGAATACGAGGGGCAGAAGGTAACCATCCCCACCCCGCTGGATGCACTGGACCGCGGCATCGCCATGGTGCATCAGGAGCTGCAGCCCATTCCGGCCCGTACCGTGGCTGAGAATATCTGGCTGGGGCGCTACCCCACCAAGAAATACGGCATCGTCACCGTTGTGGATCATGCCAAAATGTACAAAGATACCGATGAACTGCTGAAGAAACTGAAGCTGGACATCGACCCCCATGCAAAGCTGGGCTCTTTGAGCATCGCCCAGATGCAGATGGTGGAAATTGCCAAGGCCGTTTCCGCCAACTGCAAGGTGCTGATCCTGGACGAGCCCACCTCTTCTCTGACCGCGAACGAGGTCGAGAGCCTGTTCCGCATCATGCGGGAGCTGAAGGAGCAGGGCGTTGCTCTGGTCTACATCAGCCACAAGATGGACGAGATCAAGGTCATCGCAGACGAAGTCACCATCATGCGCGATGGCCAGTACATTGGCAAGTGGGACGTTGCCAACATGACCAAGGAAGAGATCATTGCAAAGATGGTCGGCCGTGAGCTGTCTAACCTCTTCCCCCCGCTGGAGAACGTGCCCTCGGACGAGGTCATGATGAAGGTGGAGGACTTCACCTCCATCCATCCCCGCTCCTTCCGCCATTGCAGCTTTGAGCTGAAAAAGGGCGAAATTCTGGGCGTTGCCGGTCTGGTGGGCGCACAGCGCACCGAGCTGATGGAAGGCATCTTCGGCCTGCGTGCCCATACCTCCGGTAAGGTGTGGATCAAGGGCGAAGAGGTCAACATCAAGCAGCCCCGCGACGCCATTCAGAAGAGCGTTGCTCTGCTGACCGAGGACCGCCGTGCCACCGGCATTCTGGGCGTGCTGAGCGTTGCCGATAACATCTCCATTGCTTCTCTGGACGCCCTGCGCAAGGGTCCCATCATGCTGGACAACAAAAAGATCCTAGATCTGGTGGCTACCAACAAGGAAAAAATGGCCATCAAGGTGCCCAGCCCCAAGACCCAGATCAAGAGCCTTTCCGGCGGCAACCAGCAGAAGGTGCTGATCGCCCGCTGGCTGGCCAACAACCCCGATGTGCTTATTCTGGACGAGCCTACCCGTGGCATCGACGTCGGTGCAAAGTACGAAATTTACTGCATCATCGCTGATCTGGCCAAGCAGGGCAAGAGCATTATCATGATCTCCTCTGAAATGAGCGAGATCATTGGTATGTCCAACCGTGTCATGGTCATGTGCGATGGCCGCATCACCGGCTTTATCAACGGTAAGGATGCCACGCAGGAGAACATCATGGCGCTGGCTACCCAGTTCGAGACCGCACCTGACGCAGCTGCGGCAAATCAGTAATTAAGGAGGCTGTCTATCGTGGAAGCTACCAAAAAATTGAATGGCAAGGCTGTGGGCAAGTGGCTCAGCAACAACGCCATTATCATAATGATGCTGGCCGTCACTCTGATCGTTGGCATCATTCACCCCAACTTCTTCTCCGGCACCAACATGATCAACCTGTTCAAGAATGTGTCCATCCGCTACATCATCGCACTGGGCATTTCCGGCTGCCTGATCACCACCGGTAACGACCTGTCCGCTGGCCGTCTGGCCGGTTTTGCCGCCTGCCTGGCCTGCATCTTTGCGCAGACCGAAGGCGCTTCCGGCAAGTTCTACCCCAATATGCCCACCCTGTCCACCCCCGTGGTGTTCATTCTGGTCATTGCCATCTGCGCCATCGTGGGTCTGTGCAACGGACTGGTGGTCAGCTACCTGAAGGTGCAGCCCTTCATTGCTACCTTGGGTATGCAGCAGGTAGTCTACGGTATCTGCCTTGTGTACACCGGCGGTACCCCCATCGGCTCCCTGAACTCCAACTTCACCGCACTGGCAAAGGACACCTTCCTTGCCATCCCCGTGCTGATCTGGATCGCCCTGATCGTGGCTGCCTGCTTCTGGTTCCTGTACAACAAGACCCGCCACGGCAAGTACATGTACGCCATCGGCGGCAACGAAGCTGCTGCTGAGGTGGCCGGTGTCAACGTGATCGCTACCAAGATCCGCATCTACATCCTGGCCTCCTGCATGTTCGGTCTGGCAGGCTGCCTGCTGGCTGCAAAGTCCGGCGGCGCATCCGTCAACACTGCAATGGGCTATGAGCTGGACGCCATCGCAGCCTGCACCATCGGCGGTGTTTCCACCACCGGCGGCGTCGGCACCGTGCCCGGCGTTCTGGTCGGCGTTCTGGTCTTTGAGTTGATGAAGGTCGCTCTGCAGTTCATGAACGTCAACTCCTCCTACACCTACATTGTTCAGGGTCTTGTCATTATCGTGGCTGTCGCCATTGATATCCGCAAGTATCTGGCTAAGAAGTAATCTCCTCATCATCCCCCTTTGCACCCGCAGTCTTTGCACTGCGGGTGCTTTTTTTGTCCACATTTTTGTGGTATCATAAGGAAAAACATCTTATGCTTACAGGAGGGACTTTCCATGGCACAGCCCACCCCGGATACCCAGACCGAATTTGAACGCCGCGAGGCCGCACTGGCCGCCCGCGAGGCAGAACTTGCCCGCCAGCAGGCAGAATTGCAGGCGCAGAAGGCCGATTTTGAGCAGGGCAAAAAGCGCCTGCTGGACAACGGCAACAAGGACTTTGTAAACCCCAAGGAAAAACTTTACGATAAGTTCCCGCTCACGGTGCACCAGATGGATATCATCATCGGCGTGCTGTTCGCCCTGATTGCTCTTTTCCTTGTGCTGGGTGTGACCCACACCAGCTTTTTCGGCCTGTTCGGCGGCTGAGCCGCAGGCGCATCCTCTGTGAAAAACATCCCGTAAAGGAGAATAAAAATGGCACACTATCCCGGTTATACCGTCCTGCGCACCGAGGACTGCCCCGAGCAGCACGGTACTTTGACCCTGCTCACCCATGACGTCAGCGGCGCAGCCGTGCTGCTGGTGGAGAACGAGGACGTCAACAAAGCTTTCGGCATCGGCTTTGGCACTTTTCCCTCCGATGACACCGGCGTGTTCCATATTCTGGAACATTCCGTGCTGGCGGGCAGCGAAAAATACCCGGTCAGCTCCCCCTTTGTGCAGCTGCTCAAAAGCAGCATGGCTTCCTTCCTCAATGCAATGACTTTCCCGGATAAGACGGTCTACCCCTTTGCCACCCCCAACGAGACCGATTTCTGCAACCTGATGGATGTCTACCTGAACGCGGTGTTCTGCCCGCTGGCTATGGTGGACTCTGCGGTGTTCGAGCAGGAGGGCTGGCACCGGGATGCGGACGGCACGGTCAGCGGCGTAGTCTACAACGAGATGCAGGGCGCGCTGGCCTCCCCGGACGCCCAGCTGCAAAACGCCCTGCAACGGGCGATGTTCCCGGATACCGCCTACGGCTTTGTGTCCGGCGGCGACCCGGCGTCCATCCCCGCCCTGACCTATGAGAAATACCAGCGGGTGTACCGCCGCCATTACAGCGCCGACAACTGCTGCATCACCCTGTACGGCAAGATGGACATGGCCGACAAGCTGGCGCGGCTGGACAAGGACTACCTGTCCAAGATGCCCAAAGCAGCTGCCCGTCCCCGCCTGACCATGCAGGACGAGCAGCCCGGCGCATTCGTGGAGCTGCCCTACTACACCGACCAACCCAAGCCGGACGAGGTGCAGTGCGCACTGGCATGGTACACCGGCGCATTTGCCGACCGTGAGCGGCAGCTGGGTGTGGAGATTTTGCTGGGTGCGCTGCTGAGCACTAACAGCTCTCCCCTCAAGGCCGCGCTGCTGGCCGAGCAGCTGGGCGCAGATATCGACATCGGCTTTGACGACAGCACCCTGCAGCCCACCTTGGAGCTGCTACTGCGCGGTGCTACGGTAGATTCTGCCCGCAAATTTGCCCCCGCTGTACGCAAGGCTGTGGACGAGCTGCTAAAGACCGGCATTCCTCACGACCTGCTGCTGGCCGCTTTGAACGAGGCCGAATTTGCTTCTCTGGAGCGTCCGGGCAATCTGCCGGACGGCGTGCTGGACGCCATCAACGCCGCCACCGGCTGGCTGCATACCGGCGATGCCGCCCTGCTGCTGCATACGGATAAACTCTTCGCCGCCCTGCGCAGCAAGCTGGAAGAGGGCTGGTTCGACACCCTGCTGCGGGAGCTGTTTGCACCCGCCCCGGTGCAGGTGGTGCAAATCCCCACCGCACCCAAAGCGGAGGACGCCGCCGCCCCGGTGCGCACCGATGGCAAGCTGGTGTTGGAGCACCCTCTCACCGCCGCCGACCTTGGCGCGGGCGATACCGCCCCGCAGGGCAGCGCCGAGCAGCTGGCAGGTGCCACCCTGCTGCGCCACCCCTCTGCCGGCAGCCTGTACCTGAATTTCTACTATGATCTGGGCACTGTTGCCCCGGAAGAGCTGCAATATCTGAACCTGCTCACCGATGTGCTGGACGAGCTGGACACCCCCGCTCACACCGCCCAGCAGCTGAACACCCTGCGCAGCACATGGCTGGGCGACAGCCGCGCCCAGCTGGACCTTTGGACCGGGCGGCAGGAGGGTTCTCCCTGCCACGCAAAGCTTTCCCTCTGCCTGAGCCTGCTGGAACGCAGCTTAGAAAAGGCGGTGGAGATCGGCGGCGAGTGGCTGTATGATACCATCCTTACCGGCGCTGCTGCCGAAGCCGCCTATGCCCGGGTGGTCAGCCAGCTGAAGCTGCGCATGGAGCAGCTGTTTATCCAGCAGGGCAACGAGTTCGCCTCCACCCGTGCCCGCGCCCATTATTATGTAGAGGGCGCTGCGGACGAAGCCTGCACCGGCGTGAGTTATTATCACTTCCTGTGCGGTCTGCTGGAAAAGGCCGACTGGTCCGCACTGGGCGCAAAGCTGGACGCTCTGCGCAGCCGGGTGCTGCAAAACGCCGCCCTGACCGTCAGCCTGCATGGCACCGAAGCCGCACTGGAAAAGCTGCGCACCCTGCTGCCGGAAAGCCGCTTTGCCGCCGCCCGGCGCACCCCGGCGCAGCCCTACACCCAGCCCCTGACGCCCCCGGTGAACGAAGCCTTTATCATTGACGGCGGCGTGAACTACGATGTGCTGGCATGGCCCATGCCCCGGGACAGCCGCCGCCGGGTGCTGGCACGGGTGATGAGCTACGAGTACCTGTGGCACACCATCCGGGAGGTGGGCGGTGCCTACGACACCGGAATGCTCTGTGCCGACGGCATCGAGTTTTTGTACACCTACCGGGACCCTCACCTGCGGGAAAGCTACGACACCTTTACAGCCGCCCCTGCCGCCCTTGCCGCCCGGGACTATACGGCCCGGGATCTGGACGAGTTCATCGTGGGCACTGCTGCCAAGCTGGACACGCCCCGCAAGGCGCGTGCCGCTGCCCGGGAATTGGATCACCGGTATTTCTGCGGCATCACGGACGAGATGCGCGCCGCCGACCGCAAGGCGCTGTGCAGCGTGGACGCCGCCCTGCTCAAAGCACAGGCCGCAGCCCTGTCTGATGTGCTGTCCGGCGGCGTGCGGGTGGCCTTTGGCAGCAAGGACGCCGTGGAAGCCGCAAAGGATCTGTTCGACCGGGTAGAGACGCTGTAAGCGCCGGTCATTTGTAAAAAATATTTTATTTGTAGTTCCGAAACACCCGCAGGGTGTTTCGGAACTACTTTTTTCCGCACACATTTTTTCTGCACAAATTGCCTGCATTCCGTCCAAATTACCAAAAAATGCCAGATTTTTTGTCAGATAAGTCATACTCATTTAAGAAAATTTGAACAAATTGCGAAATTTGTGTGTTTCCAGTGTGGACAAAAACGTTTTCAGCTGATAGAATGGGAGCTGTTCTTTCTCCGCCGTCCGCAACCGGCGGAGTGTTTTATTGGAAACAGGAGGTTTCTCATGTTAGAAAAGTTCTTTCACCTGAAAGAAAACCACACCGATGCAAAGACCGAGATCATGGCTGGTATCACCACCTTCATGACCATGGCTTACATCCTTGCCGTCAACCCCAACATCCTGTCCGCAGCGGGCATGGATTCCAAGGCTGTGCTGATCGCCACTGCGCTGGCATCCTTCATTGCCACCGCACTGATGGCTGTGCTGGCCAACTACCCCTTTGCACTGGCTCCCGGCATGGGTCTGAACGCCTACTTTGCCTACACGGTCGTGCTGACCATGGGTTACAGCTGGCAGCTGGCTCTGATGGCTGTCTTTGTTGAGGGCGTCATCTTCATCGCACTGTCCCTGACCAATGTGCGCGAGGGCATCTTCAACGCCATTCCCATGACCCTGAAGAGCGCCGTCAGCGTGGGCATCGGCCTGTTCGTGGCCTTTGTCGGCCTGCAGAACGCCAAGCTGATCGTCAACAGCGATTCCACGCTGGTCACCTACCAGCACTTCAAGGGCGCAACCTTCCACAGCGTGGGCGTGGGCGCCATCCTTGCTCTGCTGGGCGTGGTCATCACCGCCATCCTGCTGGTCAAAAAGGTCAAGGGCGGCATCCTGTACGGCATCCTGATCACCTGGCTGCTGGGCATCGTGTGCGAGCTGACCGGCATCTACGTCCCCGATGTGGAAGCCGGCATGTACTCCGTGATCCCCACCGCTTTTGTCAGCTTCGACTTCTCCGCACTGGGCGAGACCTTTGGTCAGGTGTTCAAGACCGACTTCTCCGGTGTCGGCCTGCTGAACTTCTTCGCCGTGATGTTCTCCTTCCTGTTCGTGGACCTGTTCGACACGCTGGGCACCCTGATCGGCGTGGCCTCCAAAGCTGATATGCTGGACGAGGACGGCCGTCTGCCCCACATCAAGGGCGCACTGATGGCAGACTCCATCGGCACCTGCGTGGGCGCTGTGCTGGGCACTTCTACCACCACCACCTTCGTGGAGAGCGCCTCCGGCGTTACCGAGGGCGGCCGCACCGGTCTGACCGCTATGACCACCGGCGTGCTGTTCCTGCTGGCTACCATCTTCAGCCCGCTGTTCCTCACCATCCCCAGCTTTGCTACCGCTCCGGCTCTGATCATCGTGGGCTTCTACATGATGGGCTCTGCCATTAAGATCGACTTCAATGATCCCAGCGAGGGCATCCCCGCCTTCCTGACCATTCTGGCTATGCCCACCGCTTACAGCATCTCCGAGGGTATTGCCATCGGCATTATCTCCTGGACCATCATCAATGTGATCACCGGCAAGGCCAAGGAGAAGAAGATCAGCCCGTTGATGTATGTGCTCACCGTGCTGTTCATCCTCAAGTATGTGTTCCTCTGATTCCCTGCGCGTCTAAAAAGCCAAGCACCCCCTGCGGTCTGCCCGTACAGACTGCAGGGGGTGCTTTTTGCAAGTCAAAAATATAAATTTTCTGCGCTCTGCGGAGCGCGTCAAACGCATTTCCACAGGAAGAGACCGTAGCCTTTATAAAAACAGCCGCGCCCCATCTGCTGGTTCAGACGAGGCGCGGCCTTTTGCGGTATTTGGTTTGGGGTATAGGAGGAATCATGTCCCTGAGAGGGGGCTTGCGGCTCTCCCCCTCCCGGTGATTTTATGATACACGAAAGATCCTACGAAATTATGCTCATTTTATGAATGAGCTGTAAACATTACTCCGGTGCTTTCATGCTTTCCACCATGCTGATGCACCGGACGTGCCGCCGCATCACAAAGCAGACCACTACGGTAAACACCATGGTCAGCGCCACCGCCAGCAGGTAGCTGCGGGGAGCGATCGTGCGGATGAACATGAGCTGATCCATCTCCACGGTCAGCACGATGAACTTGTGCAGCGGCACACCCAGCGCCAGACCCACGCCGGAGCCGATAAGCGCCAGCAGCTCGATCTCGCGGAAGATGTAGCGGTACACTTCCTGATCGTAGAAGCCCAGCACCTTGATGGTCGCCAGCTCCTTTTTGCGCTCCCCAAGGTTGACGCTGATTAGATTATACAGCACCACTGCCGCCAGCGCCGCCGCGCAGATGATGATCAGCACCACCACATAGCCCAGACTGACGATAAGATTATCGAACAGTTCGGTGGTGTCCTCGGTAAAGCTGATGCTGCTGACGTAGTTGCAGTCCAGCAGGTCGGTGCGCAGGGCGTTGTACCCGGCAGCATCGGTGCAGGTGGTCTGACCGTAGACCGTGTTCCACGGGATCTCTGCCGTGCCCAGCAGGCTTTCCAGCTGTGCGCGGGGGAGGTACAGCCGGGTGAACATATAGTTCTCGGTAATGCCGGTCAGGGTCAGCTCCACCCGGGCACCCTCGGCGTTTTCCACCCAGAAGGTATCGCCTGTGTGCAGGCCCAGGTTCTCGGCGGTCTTTTCGGTCAGGATGGCGCTGCCGCTGTCAAAGCTGATGGCCTTGTGCCCCTTGCGGGTGCGGAAGGTGACGTACCGGGTCAGGTCGCTGTCCTTGGCGGCGGCCACGATGCTCACGCTGGCGCTCTCGCCTTCGGCATTGTAGATGGTGGTGGATTTGGTATACACCGCGCTCCAGTTCTGCACGGCGCTGTTGCTGTCCAGCTCCTCTGCCAGCCCCTGCTCCATGGTCAGGGCTTTGGGGTCGCTGAGGGTGATGGACATATCGTTGTGGGTCAGCTCGGTAGACTGCTTTGTGACGATGGGCAGCAGGGAATCCTGAATGCCAAAGCCGATGAGCAGCAGCGCGGTGCAGCCCGCCACGCCCAGCACGGTCATGAAGAACCGCTTTTTATACCGGAACAGGTTGCGGGCGGTGGTCTTTTGGGAGAAGGACATCCGGGACCACAGCGGGGTGATGCGCTCCATCAGGATGCGCTTGCCCGCCACCGGGGCCCGGGGCAGCAGCAAAGCTGCGGTCTTTTCGGCCAGACTGGAACGGCAGGCGTACCATGTGGCAAAGCCGATGACGGCAGCGCTGATGCCCACGCTGGCAGCTGCCATGCCCGGGTAGAAGTGCAAAGTGAAGGTAGGCAGGCTGAACACCAGCTGATAGGCGTTCCAGATAATCACCGGGAAGATGACAAAACCCACCACCATACCGGCGATGCTGCCCAGAATGGTGGCCAGCATCGCGTAGAACAGGTACTTGCCCGCGATGCTGAAATTGGAGTAGCCCAGCGCCTTTAAGGTACCCATTTGCAGGCGGTTCTCGTCCACCATGCGGGTCATGGTGGTGGTAGCCACCAGCGCCGCCACAAGGAAGAAGAACACCGGGAACACCCGGGCAATGGCGTCCATGCGGTCGGCGTACTGGGCAAAGGTGACGCAGCTCATGGTGGAGGTGCGGTCCAGCACATACCACTCGCCCTTTTTGATCTGGCTCACCTGCTCCTCGGCATCGTTCAGCTGGGCAAGGCCGTCTGCCAGTTTCTGCTCTGCCTCGGCCTTCTGGCTCTCGTACTCGGTGCGGGATTCTTCCAGCTGGGTCTGCCCGGCGTTATACTCTGCCCAGCCCTCTTCCAGCTGCTTTTGTGCGGCATCGAACTGGGTGTAGGCACTGGCGGTGCCGGTGGTCAGCTGCAACTGTCCCTGCAAAAGCTGCAATTTCATCTTGCGCAGGGCAGCTTTGGCTTCGGTCACCAGCTGGTCGTTGGAGAGGTTCGGCGAGGAGATCAGTCCCTGCTTGTACATCTGCCGCTTGCCCGCGTCCAGCTGCTGCTGATAGCCCTGCAGCTGGTTATAGATGTTGTCGTAAGCGGCCTGCGCCTTGGCCAGCGCATCCCGCAGTTCAATGTAATCCTCGTCCTCCGGCTCGGCTTCGTCCAGCGCCTTTTCGGCGTTGCGCAGGGCGGCTTCTGCGTAGGTCAGCAGGGGGTCTGCCACCTTTTTCAGGTTGACCAGCAGCTCGATTTGCTGTAACTGTTCCTCAAATTCCAGCACCTGCGCTTCGCTGCTCACCAGCTTATCCGCACCGCTCTGCATGGTGTCCGGCAGGGCGGCTTTCTGGGCGGCAAGCTCCTTTTCCCCGGCTTCCAACTGCGCCTTGGCAGCGTCCAGCTGCTGCTGCGCGTCTGCCAGCTTTGCCTCGGCCTCGGCAAACTGGCGCTCTGCTTCGGCCTTCTGGCTGTCGTACTCGGCGCGCGCTTCGGTCAGCTTGTCGTTGGCGGTGTCCATCAGCTCTTCCCGCCGGGCGGTGCACTGCACACTCTGGATGGCCTTGAGGTTTTCGGCTACGGCATCCACTGCGGCCTGATATTCATCGGAATAATTATCATACAGTCCGGTGTTTTCCGCTTTGATATAGCACGCCGTATAATAATCTGCGGTCAAAGTGCCCTCCGGCACAAACAGGATGTAGTCCAACTGACCATCGCCCACGGTGCTGCTCTCGGAATCGGAGGAAAAATGCAGCGGGTCCTGCACCGTGCCCACCACCGTGAACACCCGCCCGCTGACTCCTTCGGTCTCTTCCGGCAAAGTCAGCTGGGTGCCCAACTCCACCGGACTGCCGTGGCCCATCACGTGCACCACGCACTCCCCGGCCGCTTCCGGCATCCGTCCGGACAGCAGCACCGGACGGTTCATATTCTCCGGCGTATCGGCCTGCGGGTCGGCAGGCAGCTGATACAGCCGCGCCACCGTGGTCTGCTCGTCCCCTGTCCAGTTTCCTTCTACGTCCTGATACTTTACCGCCTGCACGGCATCCACCCCGTCCACAGCGGCAATGGCGTCGATATCGCCCTGACTCAGGCCAAGGGTGGACAGCACCCGCAGGTCGAACACATTCTGCTGCACATAGTACTTCTGGGCAGCGGTGCGCATATCGGGGGCAATGCACATCAGGCCGGTAAGCATCATCACCCCCAGCGCCACGATGCCAAACAGGGACACCACCCGGCTGATGCTGCTTTTCATCTCGCGCAGGATATTTTTGCGGTAACTTTTCTGCACAGTTCTCACCACTCGATCTGTTCCACCGGCACCGGGTGCTCGTTGACCTGATTGGACACGATGCGGCCGCTGCGCACCTGAATGATGCGGTCAGCCATACCGGTCAGTGCCGTGTTGTGGGTAATAACAATGACGGTGCGTCCGGTCTTGCGGCAGGTATCCTGCAAAAGACCCAGCACCTGTTTGCCGGTGCGGTAGTCCAGCGCACCGGTGGGCTCGTCACAGAGCAGCAGCTTGGGGTTTTTGGCCAGTGCGCGGGCAATGGACACCCGCTGCTGCTCGCCGCCGGAAAGCTGCGCCGGGAAGTTGTTCAGCCGCTCGCCCAGACCCACGCTGCGCAGGGTCTCGGCGGGGTCCAGCGGGTCGCGGCAGATCTCGCTGGCAAGTTCCACATTTTCCAGCGCGGTCAGGTTCTGCACCAGATTGTAGAACTGGAACACAAAGCCCACGTCATACCGGCGGTAGGTGGTCAACTCTCGGGCTGAAAAGCGGCTCACGTTGCGGCCATCCAGCCAGACGTTGCCCTCGTCGCAGTTGTCCATGCCGCCCAGAATGTTCAGCAATGTGGTCTTGCCCGCGCCGGAGGGCCCCACGATGATGCAGAACTCGCCCTTGTCCACATAGAAATTCAAATGGTCGGCTGCAGCGATCTTCACACTGCCGGTCTGGTAATATTTACAGACATCTTCAAACTCCACAAAATGCTCCATGGCGTTTTTCCTTTCTGTCAGAATGCAAAGTATTTCAACTTAAATATAGCATAAACCCACCGGGATTTGCAAAGCCCCCGGTGCGAATTTTCAAAAACTTAACAGAAGTTTTCATAAAAAGCAAAAAGCCCCCGCACACAGGGTGCAGGGGCTTTGGAACAGCTTTTTACTTGCGGTTTGCCAACAGGCTCTCGATCTTCTTCAGGGGGTCGATGATGCTGGAAACGGACATATCGTGGTTCAGTGCCACTACAAAGTAGGCAGCGTACTTGGAAACATCCACGTCCACATACCAGTCGCGGGTCAGCAGCTCGGGCATACGGTAGGTCAGGTTGGTACCCACAACGTAGGTCAGGGTGCCGTCTGCCACAGCCTTGTCGAACTTCTCCAGACCGCTGGTGAACAGGGGGAAGGTGGCGTTGGCAATGATGTTGGCAGCGCCGCGCTCCTTCAGGTTGCTGGCAACCTCCAGCATGCTCTCACCGGAAGCGATGATATCGTCTGCGATAAAGACGGTCTTGCCCTCCACGCTCTCGCCCAGATACTCGTGTGCAACGATGGGGTTGCGGCCGTTCACCACGCGGGTGTAGTCGCGGCGCTTGTAGAACATACCCAAGTTGCAGCCCAGCACGCTGGAGAAGTACATATTGCGGTTCATAGCGCCCTCGTCCGGGCTGACCACGGTGAACTTCTCCTTGTCGAAGGACAGGGTGGGGTCCTTCTTCAGCAGGCTCTTCAGCACCTGATAGGTGGGCATGGCGTTATCAAAGCTCATCAGGGGCACTGCGTTCTGCACGCGGGGGTCGTGTGCGTCAAAGGTGATGATGTTGCGCACGCCCATGGTCTGCAGCTCCTGCAGCGCCACAGCGCAGTCCAGACTCTCGCGCACCACGCGGCGGTGCTGACGGCCGCCGTACAGGCTGGGCATGATGACGGAAACGCGGTGTGCCTTACCGGCCACAGCCTGGATCAGACGCTTCAGGTTTGCAAAGTGGTCGTCCGGGGACATGTGGTTCTCGTAGTTGAACAGCTTGTAGGTGACGCTGTAATTGCCCGGGTCCACCACGATAAAGATATCGTCGCCGCGGACAGACTCCTTGACCAGACCCTTGGCGTCGCCGCTCTGGAAGCGGGGGCAGTCGCAGGAAATAATGAAGGTGTCTTTTTCAATTCCGGCAGCCTTTGCCCAACGGACAAGGTGCTTGTCGATCAGGCCGGTCAGCTCCTCGGCACCGGGGCAGGCGATCAGCCGCATATCCGCCACACTGGGCTGCTCAAAGAAGGACTTCGGGGAAATTTCAATAGACATAGTCACATAACTCCTTATTGCTGTTTACCATCCGTACCATGCACACAAGTGCGCATATCTAGTTTTATTTTATCACATTTTGTCGATTGTTCCATATCAATTTGTTTCATGTGTGGATTTTCTGCGCCTTGCACAGCTGTTTTTCCTTTTCCTTCAAGAGAATGTGAGTTTCTTACAAAAACGCGACCAAATCTTTACCGTTTCGCAAAGTTTATCTGATTTTTGAGGAAAAGTAGGACTTTTCTAAGTCTCCTTCTCTTTCCTAAGTGACGCAAAAGAGCCGCTGCACGGTCGGGTGCAGCGGCTCTTCTCTTCACTTACCTTCTATCAGGGTAAAACGCTTTTTACAGGGCAGCCACGGCAGCCTTCAGGGCATCCACGCGGTCGGTGTTCTCCCACTTCACGCCCAGATCCTCGCGGCCCATGTGGCCGTAGGCAGCCAGCTGGCGGTAGATGGGCTTGCGCAGGTCGAGGTCACGGATGATGGCGGCGGGGGTCAGGTCAAACACCTTCTCCACTGCCTGCTCGATCTTCTCGTCTGCCACGGTGCCGGTGCCGAAGGTATCCACCATGATGGACACAGGCTTTGCCACGCCGATGGCGTAGGCCACCTGCACCTCGCACTGCTTTGCCAGACCCGCAGCCACGATGTTCTTAGCCACCCAGCGGGTAGCGTAGGCTGCGCTGCGGTCCACCTTGCTGGGGTCCTTGCCGGAGAAGGCGCCGCCGCCGTGGCGTGCATAGCCGCCGTAGGTGTCCACAATGATCTTACGGCCGGTCAGGCCGGTATCGCCCTGCGGGCCGCCCACAACAAAGCGGCCGGTGGGGTTGATGTAGTACTTGGTGTTCTCGTCCAGCAGCTCGGCGGGGATGGTGGCCTTGATGACCTTTTCCATCACGTCTGCGCGCAGCTGCTCCATGCTCACGCTCTCGCTGTGCTGGCTGGAAATGACCACGGCGTCCACGCGCACGGGCTTGTTGTTCTCGTCGTACTCCACGGTCACCTGACTCTTGCCGTCCGGGCGCAGGTAATCCATCTCGCCGCTCTTGCGCACTTCGGTCAGGCGCTTTGCCAGCTTGTGGGCAAGGCTGATGGGCATGGGCATCAGCTCGGGGGTCTCGTCGCAGGCATAACCGAACATCATGCCCTGATCGCCTGCACCGCCCACCTGATCGTTGGTGCCCAGTGCAATGTCGGGGCTCTGGCCGTCAATGTTGGAGATGACGGCGCAGGTGTCGGCGTCAAAGCCGAACTTTGCACGGGTGTAGCCGATATCTGCCACCACCTCGCGGACGACCTTCTGGAAGTCCACATAGCAGCTGGTAGTGATTTCGCCCATAATGTGCACAAGGCCGGTGGATGCGCAGGTCTCGCAGGCCACGCGGGCGTCGGGGTCGTGGGTCAGAATCTCGTCCAGAATTGCATCAGAGATCTGGTCGCAGATCTTGTCGGGATGTCCCTCGGTGACGGACTCCGAAGTAAACAGGTGTCTAGCCATTTTTTGCCTCCTAAATGTTGCAGTTGCGTGTATTTACCATTCCATCAAGTTTGTTCTGAAAAATAAAAGCGCCCAGAGCCGAAAGCTCTGAGCGTTGCACTCTTATCTTCCGGTTTCCCGCAGGATTTGGCACCTTACGCGCTCGCGCAGGTTGTCGGGCTTCACAGGGCCTGTCCCCTCAGCCGCTCTTGATAAGTCGGTATTCAATTGGTACGCCACATATTCTATCATTACAGCGTCAGATTGTCAAGATAAGTCGCACTTATTTTAGACATTCCTTTTAAATTGATGAAGCATTTCCCTGCTCCGGTGCGGCGTGGCCGTCCCGGGCGGCGTGGAAAGCGCGCTTTTCCGCATACATCCGCTGATCCAGCTCCACCAGAAACTTCTCCACACTGCCGCCCTCGTACTTTGCCACACCGGTGGAGAAGGACAGCTGAAAGCTGCCCGCCGGAGCGGTTTCGTTATAGTGCTGCACCCGCTGCTCAATAGCGGTACAGGTCTTGTCCAGTATCTCCTCCGAGCCGTGACAGATCAGCACCATGAACTCGTCGCCGCTCATGCGGATGGCTACCGAGTTTGCCACCAGCGCCCCGGACAAGATGTGCCCGATCTCCTGAATGGCCCGGTCGCCCTCGGCGTGACCGTAGGTGTCGTTGATCTCCTTGAAGCAGTTCACGTCCATCATGATGCCGTAAACGTCCTTCTCCTGTGTGGCGTGGATGCGGTCCAGACAGTAGTTCATGTACTTGCGCCCAAACAGGCCGGACAGTTCATCGGTATAGCCGCGCAGGCTGCGGGTCTGGCTGTCCACAAGCACAAAAGCGATGGCTACCGACAGCCAGCCAAAGGCCATGCCGTAGAATGCGCCCTGCAGCAGCGTGCCCACCGCACAGGTGACCACGAAGTAGTACACCGGGAAAAATTCCACCGTAATGCCATCGCGCTTGGCCTTATGCACCTGCCACACGCTCTCGGCGTAATAGCTGAACAGCAGCAGATACAGCAAAATGTTTAGCGGACCGCGGCGGTAGACGTTGTCCGCGGAGATGGTAAAGATCCACCCCGTGCCAAAAAGGTTTGCCACCAGCAGCACCAAAAGCGCCAGCAGCGGCGCACCCAGCAGCAGGTGCCTTCTGCGCAGGCGTCCAATGCTGCGGTAGACCCGGAAGTCCACATACAAGCACCACGCATAGCCCACGCACACGGTAGCGCCGGTGCAGACGGTGTTGGTGAGGTACAGCCAGAACCGGCTTGCCGCGCCGGGCACGCCGTCCAGCAGAAAGCTGATCGTCTCTGTTACCTGTGCCAGCAGCGTCACCACCAGAATCCGGCAGAACAGCTCTGTTCCCACGCTGTTTTTACTTTCGCCGCGCACCCGCAGTAAAAGCAGAAAGCTTACCAGCACCGCCCCTGTGCCATTGGCCACAAGGATCTCGGGTATATTCATTGCGCTTCCTCCTCTGCCCGCCTTACCCCATAAAGCGGGCAGCCTCCTATTTCATACAGTATCTATCTGTATTATACACCCTGCCGCGCCCTGCTTGCAAGGCTTAGGTGCAAAAAAGGCCGCTGCACGGCAATTTGTGCAGCAGCCCTTGAGAAATCATCCTTTGCAGTTCAGCCAAGCCCAGAGGCTTTGCCGAAATACCTTTTTTTTGCAGAAAACTTAATAGCCCTTTGCCTGCTCGCCGTTCAAAATCTTGACAGCGCGGGAGGTACCCAGACGGTCAGCGCCCAGTGCAAGGAAAGTCTCCATATCCTTCACGGTGGAAATGCCGCCGGCAGCCTTGACCTTGCAGCGGCCATGCACGCCCTTGACCATCAGCTCCACATCGTGGAAGTTTGCACCTGCGGTAGAGAAGCCGGTGCTGGTCTTGATGTAGTCGGCACCGGCCTCGCAGACGATGTCGCACATCTTTTCCTTCTCTTCCTCGGTCAGCAGGCAGGTCTCGATGATGACCTTCAAAATCTTATCGCCCACAGCCTGCTTCACAGCACGGATGTCCTCGCGGACAGCATCGTACTCCTTGTTCTTCAGGCGGCCGATGTTGATGACCATATCCACCTCGGCTGCGCCGTTGGCGATGGCAGTCTTGGCTTCAAAGGCCTTGCTGGCGGTATCCATTGCACCCAGAGGGAAGCCCACCACGCAGCACACGGGGATGCGGCCTGCCATATACTCCACAGCCTGCTTGACGTAGCAGGTGTTGATGCAGACGGATGCGGTGTGGTTTGCAATGGCTTCGTCACACAGCTGCTGGATCTGGGGCCAGGTGGCCTCCGGCTTCAGCAGGGTATGATCGACATGGGACAGGATCTCTTCGCGGTTCATGCTCGTTCCTCCGTTGTTTTACTTGCTGGCACGGCGCACCTTTGCCATGCCCACAGCGCTGAGTGCAATCGCAGTCGCCGATACCGTTGCACCAATGATGCCCAGCACCAGACCAGAGACCAGGAATGCGAACCCTTTCAGACCACGTTTCATAATACCGTACCTCCTAAGATGATTGTTATTAAAACCCTCTCAGTCACGGCTTACGCCGTGCCAGTTCCCCCGAGTGGGGGAGCTTTATCATTGGAGAAAAACGTTTCCTTCTTCTACAAAAGCTCGCCCCTTGGGAGAGCTGTCGCCGTCAGGCGTCTGAGAGGGTTCTGCTTACTTTTTCTTAAAGATGATCAGCTTGCTGAACACATAGTTCAGCACCACGACCACTACGTTGGAGAATACCTTGACGCACAGACCCCACAGCTCTTGCGCTGTGATGAGGGTCGTGACAAAAATTGCTGTCGGGCCATCCGCGCCGCCAATGATGGCAACACCCGCTACCGATGCTGCTGCCGAAGCAGCCGCACCGGTGTAGCTGCCCGATACCGTCAGGAAACTGCCGAACAGGCTCTCCATCAGCGCCGCGCCCTGCGCGGCCAGCAGGTTGCCGCCCACGATCATGATGGCGGCATCCAGCACCATGGTGCCCAGACGGCAGGTGACAAAGGTGCCGAACTCTTTCGCCATGGCTTTGCCGGTGGTCTTGCTGCGGAACACGAACGCGCGGTTAGTACAGTAGGCAAACAGGATGCACAAAGCGTTATCCAGCACATTGCCCCAGCTGTTGGCGGCAGTGTAGCCGAACAGCCGGCTGAACAGCGCGTACAGCACAATATTCAGCAGGGTGGTCAGCACGCCAAAGATCAGGTAACTGAGCACTTCCCAGTGCTTTTTTAAAAATTTCATCATGGCTTTGTTAACAAAAACAGCCCCGCCGCCGTTTTCCCGGCAACGGGGCTGCAGATCGCATTGTGTCAGAAGCTATGCTTTTGCACGAAGAGCTGATTACTCAGCGTCGTCGTTCAGCAGAGCCTTCATGGACAGGCTGATGCGCTTCTTGTCGAAGTCAACATCCAGCAGCTTCACATCGACCATATCGCCGACCTTCAGTGCGTCAGAGACCTTCTCAACGCGGTCATTGCTGATCTCGCTGATGTGGACCAGACCGTCAACACCCGGCAGGATGCGGACGAATGCACCAAACTTGGTCAGAGAAACGACCGGAGCATGGAAGGTGCTGCCGATGGGGTAGTTGTTCTTCAGCTGCTCCCAGGGGTTGTCCTCGGACTTCTTGTAGCCCAGAGAGACCTTGTGGTTCTCGGTGTCGATGTCCTTGACATACACTTCGATGGTGTCGCCAACGGAGACGACCTCGGAGGGGTGCTTGATGCGGTTCCAGCTCAGCTCGCTGATGTGGCACAGGCCGTCAACACCACCGATGTCAACGAATGCACCGTAAGAGGTCAGGCTCTTGACAACGCCGGTGTAGGTCTTGCCCACCTCAACGTTTGCCCAGAACTCCTCGCGCTTTGCCTTGTTCTGCTCAGCGGTCACCTTGTTGATGCTGCCCACGATCTTGCGGCCAGAGCACTCGGTGACGACCAGCTGAACGTGCTGGCCGACCAGAGCAGTGTAGTCCTCGTCGCGGCGCATAGTGGCCTGAGAACGGGGAACGAACACCTTGACGCCCTTGACGTTGACGACAACGCCGCCCTTATTGAACTCGGTAACATCGCCCTCGACGACTTCACCGGATTCTGCTGCCTTGGCGATCTCTTCCATGCCCTTGCGAGATGCGAGCTTCTTGCGGGAGAGCTGGATGACGCCATCCTGGTCCATAACCTTCTCGACGATGAGGTCCAGCTCATCGCCAACCTTCACCAGGTCTTCGACCTTGGCGGAGGAATCATCGGTCAGCTCGCTCAGCTTGACAAAGCCGGTCTGCTTCGCACCGATATCCACCTGGATCTCGTTGGCAGAGATGCTGGTCACGATTCCTTTCACAATACTGCCTGCATGAACTCGCTTTTCTTCGGATGCGTTCAGCATCTCCTCAAAGCTCATGTTGTCATTGATTTCTGCGCTCATACTGTTAAGTACCTCCTCAATAATAGACGATGGCGTTGAAGCCCCGGCTGTCACGCCCGCCACTTTAACATCTGCAAACCATTCCGGCCGAAGTTCGCTCGCTGTTTCGACCGTTACGGCACGCGTGTGTTTTGCGGCGACCTGTACCAGCTTTTGGGTATTGGAAGAATGATGACCGCCAATGACAACAACAATGTCGCATTTTTGGCTGAGGTCTTCCGCTTCCTGTTGCCTCGCCCACGTCGCATTACATATTGTATCAAAAATTCGGGCGTTTGTATAGGCTTTTTTGAGAAACTCCGAACTTTCTTTCCATTTTGTTACCTGAAATGTGGTCTGTGCAACTGCAAAAAGGGGTTTTTGGGGGTCAGAAGGGCCGTTCCACGCCTCTAACTCGGCTAAATCGGCAAAAACGAACACCTCGCCCCGGGTGTGTCCCACAATGCCCTGCACCTCCGGGTGGGTCTTATCCCCCGCCACCAGCAGCACCGCGCCCTCTTTTTCAGCCTGCGCGGCAATGCGCTGGATCTTCTGCACAAAGGGGCAGGTAGCGTCATGGTACGGGATGCCGCGCGTCTCCAGTTCATCGTATACGCTGCGGGGCACCCCGTGGCTGCGGATGACCACCTCGCACCCGGCAGGCACATCCTGCACGGTGTCCACTACCTGTGCACCCTTGCGCCGCATATCCTCCACCGCCTGCGGGTTGTGGATCAGCGGGCCCAGTGTTGCCACCTTATGCCCCTCGGCCAGCAGGCCGTAGGTCAGTTCCACGGCACGGTTCACGCCAAAGCAGAACCCCGCCGTTTTTGCCAAACGGATCTCCATCTCTTACGCCCCCATCTTTTCCCATGCTTCCAGCAGTGCCTGCTTGTTGGCACGGAGCTTTTTGGTGTCCCGGCGGCTTTCCATGGCAAACTGCGCTGCGGGCATCGGCTCGCCGTAGATCACCCGCACCTTGCAGAACAGGTGCATCTTCCCGTCCGGGGTGTCGTACAGGATGCGGCAGGGCACAACGTCCACCCCTGCCTCGGCGGCAATGACGAACAGGCCGCTCTTGGGGGGCAGAAGCTTGCCCTCTTTTTCGCGGGTACCCTCCGGGAAGATGAGCAGGGTCTTGCCCTGCTTGCAGGCTTCCACCGTCTGGGAGATGACCGTCATCTCGTCCTTGGTGCCGCGGACGCACACGCCGCCGCAGCAGCGGAAGAACCAGGTCAGAAAGGCGTTGATCTCGAACAGTTCCTTTTTGGCGAACACCACCATCCGCCTGCCCCACCGGGTGACAACGATGAACACCGGGTCGATGGCAGACACATGGGTGGGCGCAAGGATATAGCCCTTCGTCTGCACCTTTTTCAGGTTTTCGCGTCCCTCCACCCGGATGCGGAAACCGATGTGCCACACAAGCCACGCAAGGGGCACCAGAATATAATATAGTACCATTTTTCTATTCCTGTCCTGTTTGTTTTACCCGCCGAGCTTTTTGGCAATGATCTGCTTCATGGCGTCAAGGCTCTGCTCAAAGTCCAGCTCCGAGGTATCCAGCAGCACGGCGTCCTCTGCCTGCTTCAGCGGAGCGGCGGCGCGGTGGGTGTCCTGATAATCCCGCTGCTTCACATCTGCCAGCACTTCCTCGTAGGGGGTGTCGATGCCCTTGGCCTGATACTCCTTCCAGCGGCGGGTGGCGCGTGCCTCCGGGCTGGCGGTCAGGAAGATTTTTACCGTAGCGTCCGGCAGCACCACCGTGCCGATATCCCGGCCGTCCATCAGCACATCCTGCTTTTTGGCCATGCTGCGCTGCAAGTCCAGCAGAAATGCCCGCACTGCGGGGTTTGCGCCCACGGCAGAGGCTGCCATACCCGCCTGTTCGGTGCGGATGGCGGTGCTCACGTCCTCGTCCTTCAAGTAGATGTGCTGCTCGCCCGCAATGGAGGCCAGCCGCAGCTCGATTTCCGGCAGCAGGGCGTCCACCGCCGCGTTGTCCTTGGGGTCCTTGCCCGCGCGCAGGGCGTACAGGCCGATGGCGCGGTACATTGCACCGGTGTCCACATAGATATAGCCCAGCTCTGCCGCCAGACGGCGTGCCAGAGTGGATTTGCCTGCACCCGCAGGCCCATCGATCGCAACAGATACCATGATATGTTCTCCTTATTATATATAATAGTACACGGGAATGGACTGCACTGCTTTTTTACAGATTATTCGCAAAGCTTTGTGCGGTGCAGAAAGCGATCTGCAGATTGTAGCCGCCGGTGTAGGCGTCCACATCCAGCACCTCGCCCGCAAAGTACAGCCCCAGCGCCTTTTTGCTCTGCATGGTCTTGGGGTCTACCTCCCGCACCGATACGCCGCCGCTGGTGATGACTGCGTGGGCAAGGTCGCCCCGGGCGTCAATGGACACCTGCCAGTGCTTGACCAGCTGCACCAGCTCCCGCTTCTGCTCCCGAGTGATCTGGTTTGCCTTGGTGGCGGGGTCGATGCCCCAGCGCGCCACCATCACCGGCTGCATGCTGGAAGGCAGCAGCTTGACCAGCGCACCCTGCGCCGCGTGGTTTGCCAGCAGGGCAAAGTCCCGGGTGATGCGGTCGTACAGCTGCTCCTCGCTCAGGGCGGGCTTCAGGTCGATCTCCGCGATGTACTTGTGCTTTTTCATATCCCCCAGATGGCTGGACGCGCTCAAAGTCAGCGGCCCGCTGATGCCAAAGTGGGTAAACAGCATCTCGCCCTGCTCGTCAAAAATGGCCTTGCCGTCCTCCAGCAGGGTCAGGGTAACGTTTTTCAGCGCCAGACCCATCATCTTTTTGCAGTCCGGGTCCCGGCTGACAAGGCTGACAAGACTGGGCACCGGCTCCACAAGGGTGTGTCCCGCCTGCTGCGCCAGCTTGTAGCCGTCGCCGGTAGAACCGGTGGTGGGGTAGCTCACGCCGCCGGTGGCCACCAGCACGGCGTCCGCCCGGTATTCCCGACCGGAAGTGCCCCGCACGCCTACGCAGCGCAGCGCCGGGCCCACCTTTTTCTTTTTGGGGTGGCGCGGGTTTTCTGCTGCCGCCGGGGCAGGCTCTGCCTCCGGCACGATGTCCTCCAGCAGCAGCTTCTTTGCGCTATCATAGACGATGTCGGCATCCTGCGCATAGCGCAGCAGCGCCTGCCGGATCTCCTCGGCCTTATCCGATACCGGGAACACCCGGCGGCCGCGCTCCACCTTCAGCTCCACGCCAAGGCCTTCGAACAGTTCCATGGTCTTTGCCGGGGGGAACGCCCCCAGCGAGGAGTACAAAAAGCGCGGGTTCGTGCGCACATGGCGCAAAAACTCCTCTGCCGGGCAGTCGTTGGTCACATTGCAGCGCCCCTTGCCGGTGACAAGGATCTTCTGCCCGGGCTTTTCGGTATGCTCCAGCACCGTCACCTGATGTCCCTGCCGCACGGCGGCACCCGCCGCCATCAGTCCGGCCGCCCCGGCTCCCACGATCAAAACCCTTGCCATCTGTCATCCTCCCAAAATCGCCTTTTAACTCTATTGTATCATACCAGAAACCCCGCACAAAAGCAATGCAGCGCCGCCGGAAATGAATGGATTTTCGGTTCCACGCCCTCTTGACAAAGCCGCCGGGCTGCTGTATTCTTTTTACAGACCGTTAGTTTGTAAAAAAGGAGCATCCGCCATGCCGCGCAACAAATACCCGGAACAGACCGTTGAAAAGATCTTGGACGCCGCCGCCCTGCTCTTTATCCAGAAGGGCTACCAGAATACCACCCTGCAGGACATCATTGATGCCACAAAGCTTTCCAAAGGGGCGGTGTACCATCACTTCCGCTCCAAGGAGGAGATCGCGCAGCGTGTCGGCGACCGTTTGGGCGACCAGATGTGGGAGCCGCTGCGCCATATCCGGGACGACCCGGCCCTGACCGGGCTGCAAAAGCTGCAGGCGGTGTTTGCAGCTTCCTTTGCCGGGCAGCGGCAGCAGCAGATCGCGCAGACTTTGCCGCACCTGTGCAGCAACCCGCAGTTCCTTGCCATGGAGCTGACCAACATTGAAGCGCATCTGGCCCCGGAGTGTATTGCCCCCATGATCCGGCAGGGCATGGCGGACGGCTCCATCCACACCGCCGATGCCAATGCACTGGCCGAAGCGCTGTTCGTGCTGGCAGACATCTGGCTTTCTCCCCAGACGCGCCCCACCACGCCGGCCCAGCAGCGGGCGCGGAACGTCGTGTTTCAGCAGATGACCCACGCGCTTGGGCTGGATCTTTTGACGGATGCACAGGCCGAACAGCTGGTGCAGCTGTGCACACCGGTCAAAGACTGAATTTTCCCGGGCGGAACGCTCCGCCTTTTTTTGTATGTAAATACAGACCAACAGTCTGTAAATAAAAAAGCAGGAGGTTTCCATGAACACTTTTATCCTTATCGTCCTCGGGCAGATCGTCTCCCTGTTCGGCAATGCCGCCCTGCGGTTTGCGCTGCCACTGTATCTGCTGCGGCAGACCGGTTCCGCTGCGCTGTACGGCGGCATCACCGCGCTGGCCATGCTGCCTGCTCTGGCCGGAATGCTGACCGGCGGCGCGCTGGCAGACCGCTGCCGTAAAGCCCGCCTGATGGCACTGCTGGATCTGGTGACCGCCGGTATTGCGGCTGCAGCCGCTGCCGGACTGCCGCATCTGCCCCTGCTTCCGCTGGTCCTGACAGTGCTGGGCAGTCTGTACGCCATTCAGGGGCTCTACCAGCCCGTGGTACGCGCCTGCCTGCCCCTGCTGCTGAACGGCACCCAGCTGCTGCGCGGCAACGCAGTCATCCAGCTGGTGGATACCGTGGACGAGCTTCTCGGCCCCCTGCTGGGTGCTGTTCTGCTGGAGCACCTCGGCATCCGGGGTCTGCTGGTGCTCTGCGGCTGCTGCTTTGCACTTTCTGCCGGGATGGAGCTGTGCCTGTGCATCCCACAGGATGTCCCATCGGACACAAAGCTCTCCGTCCGTTCTCTGTGGGCCGACCTGCGGGAAAGTGCGCAGTTCCTCACCGAGCAGGCTGCGGTGCTGCGGTTAGCTGCCGCCATGGCGGCTGTAAACCTGCTGGAAGTCCCCGCCCTCACCGTAGGTGTTCCGGTGCTGGTGGTACAGACTTTGCAGAAAAGTGATGCCTCCCTTGGTCTTGTGCAGGCGGTGCTGAGCGCAGGCGGCATTCTGGGCGGCATTCTGGCCGGAACCGTCTTTGTCCGGCATCCCATCCGCAGCGGCACAGGTCTTTTGCTGGCGCTCAGCGGCGTGTGCGCCGCGCTGGGGCTTGCTCTCCGGGTGTCAGTGCTGCAGTTCGGCAGCATTCTGGTGCTGGGGGCCGTATTTATGGCCGTGGCAGCGCTGTTCAATGTATGGTTTTTTGCGCAGCTGCAGGTGTTAGTGCCGCAGGCACAGCTGGGCAAGACGACAGCCTGCCTCTCCGTGCTGGCCTGCCTGACCCAGCCCATCGGGCAGGCAGCCTATGGCAGTGCCTTCCAGCACTGGGCTGCGCACCCGGCAGATGTCCTGCTGGCAGCCGGGGTGCTTTCGGCGCTGGTCCTCTGGCTGCTGCAAACGCGCCGTACCATCTGACACAGCAAAAAAGGAGCCGCTATTGCAGCCCCTTTTATGGTTTGCTTACTCCGACAGCTTTGCCGGGTCGAGATAGCTTTCGCCCTGCTTTACCTCCACATGGATGTGGCTCTCCTCGGCGCACTCGCAGCCGACAGTGCCCACCGTGCCCAGCTTCTGCCCGGCGGTCACGGTCTCCCCGGCCTTTACGGCAGGGTCAGCCACACCGCACAGCCGCCAACTGCGGCCAGCGGCATCTTCCAGCACCACCACAGTGCCCCAGTTGCCCTCTGCTCCGGCAGAGACCACCTTGCCCGCTACGGGTGCTGCCACCGCAGCGCCCTGCGTGCAGGCATAGTCCACGCCGTTGTGGGTGCGCCAGTCGCCCAGCGTTTTGTTATAGACCAGTTCATCGCCGCTGAAGGCGTTGAGCACGCGCCCCGGCGTAGAGGGTGCGGCGGCAGGCTGTGCCGAACTGCTGGCAGGCGAGGATGCGCCTTGCAGTGCCGAGGGTTCGCGCAGCGAACCAGAGCCAGACTGCGCACCAGAGGACGCCCCAGAGGGCGTCTGCTGCGGCACATCTGCCTTGCTGTTTGCAACGTCGGTCACGGGCTGCTGCCATGTGGTATCCTCCTGTGCGTCCCAGTCCGGTTCTGTTTCCGGGGTGGTCTGTTGGGTGGTGCCGGGGGCGTTTAGTCCATCCAGACTTTTTTGCAGTTCTGCCCGCAGGGCGTGCACCGCCCACACCCCTGCCGCAGCCGCAGCCAGCAGGCTTGCGGTCAGCAGCAGAGCAAAGCCCTTGCCGTGCAGAAATTTTTTGATCTGCTCCATGCTTGTTACTCCCATCTGTCCGTTTTGTATACGGGATCATCTTCTGGGCTTAGTGTGGGACAGCGGCGGGCGGTTTATGCAAGGGGACAAAAAAGACACGCAAAAAGGCTGAGCAGGCGCTTTTTTGCAGCTGCTCAGCCCTGCTGTACCCTGTTTTTTGGTTACTTGCGTGCGATCATTTCGGTATAGGCCAGCACCAGCGGGCCTACGCCCTTGGCGTCGTTGCAGACCACCGGCTCGCTGAAGTAGTAGGCCAGAGAGCCGTCACGGTGATCCTTGCCGCCCAAACCCGCCACAAGGCAGATGCCGTCCAGCTGCAAGCTGCCGTCCGGGTTCTTGGACAGATACCGGTCGCAGGTGCCGTAGAAAGCCTTCTCCGCCCATGCAGCCATGCGTTTGGGCAGATAGCCCAGACGCACGCCCTTGAGCACCGCGTAGGCAAACAGGGCGGTGCCGCTGGTCTCCAGATAGTTGCCCTCGGCCTCCGGGTGGTCGATGACCTGCCAGAACATTCCGGTCTGCTCGTCCTGGAACTTGTGCATATCCTCCACAGTCTGCTTGAGCATGGCCATGATGCCGCGGTACTCGTTGTACAGCTGCTCGTCCATGCGCTCCAGCACGTCCACCATCGCCACAAGGAACCAGCCCATGGCGCGCAGCCAGAAGTTGGGGCTGCAGCCGGTCTCAGGGTCTGCCCAGTACATCTGGCGGCTCTCGTCGTAGCCGTGGTAGTACAGGCCGGTCTTTTCGTCCCGCATGTGCTTTTTGATGTTCATGAACTGCTTGTAGCTGTCGATGCAGCCCTGCATCTTGTTGAAGCGGGTCTCGTACTCCATGTAGAAGGGCTGTGCCATATAGGTGCCGTCCAGCCACACCTGCCACGGATAGATGTCCTTGTGCCAGAAGTTGCCCTCCTTGGTGCGGGGCTGGGTGAGCAGCTGGCTGCGGATGGTGTCGATAGCCTTGCGGTACTTCTCGTCCCCGTAGATATCATACAGAATGAACAGGTTCTTGCCCTGATTCACGTTGTCCAGATTATACTCCTTGGGGTCGTAGGTCTTGATGGAGCCGTCCGGCTGCACAAAGTAGTCGATGAACTCCTTGGAGAATTCCAGATACTTCTCGTCGCCGGTGGTCTTGTACAGGCTCAGGCAGGCGGTGATCATGCAGCCGTCGATGTAGTTCCACTTGTTGGGCTTGCCGCTGCGCACCTTCTCGATGTTCCACATCGGGGCTTCTGCGCTGGAATTTGCGATCAGGTAGTCCACATAGTCGCCCAGCATGGACAGGATCTCTTCATGGGTCATGGGTCAGTCCTCCTCAAAATGTCCTACGTTGGCAAAGTGCAGCCGCTCGCCCTCGTAGCCCTCGATCTTCACGTTGTGCAGGTCGATCTCCTTGACGTTCTCGGCATAGATGGCCAGCTTTTTCACCAGCGGACGGTTATCGGCCATGGCAGCCTGTCCCTCCTTGGCGTTGGGGTCAAAGGTGATGCTCACATCCCGCATGGTCACCCGCTCGATGGGCTGCTCCGGCAGACCGTCGAAGTAGCAGCCCGCGAACTGGGCATCGGTGGCCACGATGTTCTCCATGGTCAGGCTACCCAGCTTGGGGGTGTACTCGTCCACCGGCATCGGCTCGCGGCACTGCACATAGGGGCCGTGGCCGTCCGGGTCGCAGAAGTAGAACATATTGATGACAAAGGGCGCTTTGACGCCCCGCATCTCCACGTTGCGGAACACCAGCCCGTCAATAACGGCGGTGTTGCCGCGGCCCCGGCGGGTCTTGACGCGCAGACCGCGGTCGGTGTGGTCCATCAGGCACTGGGTCACCACCATGTCCTTGACGCCGCCGCTCATCTCGCTGCCGATGACGATGCCGCCGTGGCCCTTGTCCAGCAGGCAATTGCGGATGACGGTGTGCTCGCAGCTGCGCTTCAGCTTCATGCCCAGAAAGACCTTGCTGGCCTTCATGGCGATGCAGTCGTCGCCCACATGGATGTTCATGCCGATGATGCGAATGTACTCGCAGCTCTCGGGGTCGATGCCGTCCGTGTTAGGGGCGTTGTAGGGGTTGTTGATGTTGAAGTTGAGCAGGTCGAGGTGCTTGACAAAGATGGGGTGGATGGTCCACGAATAGCTGTTCTGCACCGTGATGCCGTGCAGGCAGACGTTCTCGCTGTCCACCGCAGCCACGGCGCGGGGACGCCATGCGATGCGCTTGACCTTGGGGTTCACCCACCAGTCGCCGTTCTCGGCATCGCAGTCCAGTGTACCCTCGCCGGTCACCACCACGTCATGCACCTGCGTGATGTTCAACAGACCCGCAAAACTGTCCAGCGGGTTGCCCTCCCAGCCGGTCAGGTAGTACTCGTCCACCTCGTTCTCGCTGGGCAGTACGCCGGGCAGGATGGGGTAATGGGTGCGGTCGTTGTCGCCCAGCAGCACAGCGCCCTTTTCCAGATACAGGGTGGTGTTGCTCTTCATGAACAGGCTGGCGGTGCGGTAACGGCCGGCGGGCACATACACTGTGCCGCCCTTGGGGCAGGTGGACAGCGCCGCCTGCAGCCGCACGGTGTTGTCGGTCTCGCCGTCAGCCACCAGACCGTAGCGGGCAGCATCCACAAAGAAGGTCTCCGCCTCGGTGGTGAAATCCAGCTTCAGGGTCTCGCCCTCAGCCTGCACCTCCACCGTATAGGTAGTGCCGGGCAGCAGGGAGAACAGGGAGAACACATTGGTGTTGCAGGCCTCGTATACTGTTTTGCCATTCAGGGCAACCGTAAAGGGGTGTGCCGGACGGTAGCACAGCTCGTTTTCCAGCTCGAAAACGGCGCTGCGGGTCATGGAACGGATCAGGGTCAGATTCATGCGAAATAACCTCCTGTGAGTTCGTCTTGCCCCCACGGGGCAGACGTGGTATCATGAGGAAAAGCGCTCTCCCGGCTACCGGGAGGGTCGTTTTCGGAAAGGATGCGCAAAATGAAAGCGGAACGGGAAAAGATCCATGCAAAGGTAAAGGCAGACACCGTGCGGCTGACCGGCAGCAAGCTGGAGCTGACGGCAGACGAGGAGACGTGCACTTTTCTGCTGGTAAGCGAGGGCAGCTGCACCCTGCAAATGGGGGAAACCAGCCTGCTGGTAAACCCCGGCAGCGCGCTGCTGCTGGGTGCGGGGGACGCGGTGCTCTCCGCCGCCGGGGCAGCCGTACCGGAGCTGGTGGGCTGCCGCTTTCCGCTCAGCGCCCTGCACGAGCTGCGCAGCGCCGCCCAGCGGGATTTTGTCCGGCTGTTCGTGCCCGGGGAGGCAACGGTGCTGTACGGCCCGGTGCTATGGACCCGCCGCCTGCGCACCCTGCTGGAGATGATGTGCTCTGCCATGCCGGAGCAGGACTACCCCGGCGGACTGTACCTGCTGCTCATCCTGCACTATGTAGAGCAGGAGTGCCTTGCCGAGAGCAGCGCCGCAGCGCGCCCCCGCAACGAGACCATTGAGCAGGTGTGTGCCTACCTTGCCGCCAACTACCGGCAAAAGTTCTCTCTTACCGAGGTAGCGGCGCGGTTCTACCTTTCCCCCTACTATCTCAGCCGCCTGTTCCGGCGGGTGACCGGGCAGTCCATCGTGGACTACCTGAACAACCGCCGCATCGAGGCCGCGCAGAAACTGCTGGAGACCACCGAGCTTTCCATCAGCGCGATTGCCGAGCAGACCGGCTTTGCCAGCGCCGCCCACTTCCGCCGCGTGTTCCGCGAGGTGATGGACATCAGCCCCCTGCAGTACCGCAAGAAAAATAGGGAATGATGTATTCGCCTGCGGCGAATATGATGTGCTACGCAATGATGTGCTGCGCAATGATGCGTTCCCTGCGGGAACATGATGTGCCGCTTTGCGGCAATGTGCCGTAAGGCACACATCATCTGCCGTAGGCAGACATCATTGCCCGCAGGGCTCATCATGTTCCGCGCAGCGGAATTATCATTTCTCCCGCCTACCAAAACACCCCCTGTGCCATCCGTTGGGAGCAGCACAGGGGGTGTTGGTCTTGGTCAGATGTTCTTATGGCGCATTAGCCCTTGACGGCACCTGCGGAGATACCTTCAACGAACTGATCCTGTGCACAGAAGAATACGATCAGCTGCGGCAGGATGGAGATGAGGGACAGTGCAAGGATCTTGTTCCATGCAAAGCCGGTATCACCGTCCATAGACAGCTTGACGAACAGGGACATGGGGTACTTGCCGGGGGTGCTGACGTAAAGCAGCGGGCCCATAAAGTCGTTGCAGCTCCACATGAACTGGAACAGTGCGCAGGACACCAGAGCGGGTCCCAGCATGGGCACGATGACCTTGTACAGGGTCTGGAAGGAGGAGCAGCCGTCAATGGCGGCAGCCTCGTCCAGATCACGCGGGACGTTGCGCATGAACTGCACCAGCTGATACACGAAGTAGGTCTCGGTAGCAAATGCGCAGTGCACCCAGATGGCCAGATAGAAGGGGCTGTCCACCCAGCCGAACTTGTTGTACAGCAGGTACTGCGGCACGTTCAGCACGACCTGCGGCAGGAACAGGGTGGCCAGCATGATGTTGAACAGCAGCTTGCGGCCGGGGAAGTCGAAACGGCCAAAGCCGTAAGCGGCGATGCAGGCAGACACCACAGTGCAGATCACCTTGGGGATGACGTAGCTGTAAGTGTTGAGCATGGCCTGCAGGATGTTGATGGAGCCGCCGAAGTTGTTCAGGGCGTTGCGGTAGCCATCCAGCGTAGGCTTTTTGATCCACAGGCTGATGCCTGCAAAGATCTCGCTGTTGTCCTTGAAGGTAGCGCTGATCATCCACAGCAGAGGATAGATCATGATGACACCAACCAGGATCAGCACGAAGTACTTAAAGAAGGTTGCGATCTTATTCGATGCTTTCATTCCCATATTGGTCACCTTACCTTTCATCCGAGTAGTAGACCCACTTCTTCTGGCTGGTGAACGCAATGATCGTCAGGATGCAGACGATGATGAACATGATCCATGCCAGAGCAGAAGCCATGCCCATGTCGTAGGACTTGAATGCGTAGTTGTAAACCAGCAGGGAGATCAGGGTAGTGGAACCACGGGGACCACCGTTGGTGATGATGTAGGGGCCGTTGAACTCCTGGAAAGCCTGGCAGATCTGCGTGACCAGGTTGTAGAAGATGATGGGGGTGATCATCGGCACGGTGATGGAGAAGAACTGACGCCACTTACCGGCGCCGTCGATGGTAGCCGCCTCGTACAGGTCTGCGGGCACGCCCTTCAGTGCAGCAAGGAACAGCACCATGGCGGAACCGAACTGCCATATACGCAAAAAGCAGATGATCCACAGTGCGTAGTTGGGGTCAGACAGCCACTCGGGGCCCTGCACTGCACCAAAGGTAACAGCGCGCAGCACAGTGTTCAGCAGACCGTCCACGCTGAACACAGCCTTCCACAGCACGGCGATCGCCACAGAGCCGCCCAGAATGGAGGGGATGTAGTACACGGTACGGAACAGGTTGACGCAGGCGATCTTAAAGTTCAGGATGTAGGCAATGAACAGTGCGAAGATCAGCTTCAGGGGCACGGTGATAAAGGCGTACTTGAAGGTGATGATCAGCGCCTTGGTGATCTTTCTGGTGTGGAATGCGGTAATGTAGTTGGCCAGACCAACAAAGCTGGTGCCGTCCTTGAAGAAGTTCATATCGGTAAAGCTGTAGTACAGCGACTGACCGAAGGGGAACGCCTTAAAGACGAGAAAGCCGATGATCCAGGGGATCAGATAAAACAGACCCTGATACTTATCGACCCATTTCTGGAACGGAGTTCGTGCGCCTGCGGGCGCATTACTTTTTTTCATCCGAAGTCCTCCTTTTACAGGATTTGAAGCAGACAGTGCAGCAGGTCACAGACCGGCAACAATTCATTCAAGGTTTGATAACCTTTCTCTGAAAAAACAAGGGTATCTGCCGTACGGGCGGCAGATACCCTTATTGTGTTTCAGATACGGAATATCCGGTTCTGACCGCTGTCAGAGAGGGATAAACTTAGCCGACGGTGTAGCCAACAGACTCCATGCCGTCCAGCAGAGTCTCAACAGCCTCCTCGGGGGTCTGATCGCCGTAGTCGATGTTATCGAACACTTCCTGATAGATGCCGGTGCCGGAAGCCTTCAGGTCGTTGTTCTCGAACAGGGGATCCAGCTTGTTGGTGGTGAAGGCCATGACCTTGGCATTTGCGTCAGCAACCAGGCTCTTGACAGCGCCGGCGTCCTGAGCGAACTTCAGGCCAGCCTTGGAAGCGGGGATGCCGCACTCGGAGCCCATGATGGAAGCGCCCTTCTCCTCGTTCAGCAGGAAGTTGATCAGGGTAGCAGCCTCGGCAACGTTCTTGCAGGTCTTGGTGATAGCCAGACCCATGGACACCTTGGAGAAGCCGCCGTTGTTGTCGCCGAACTTGATCTCCTCGCCCACGGTGAAGCCGTCCTTGTTGCTGTCGTCCAGAGCGGAAGCGTACTTGGTAGCAGCGGAATCCCACTCGAAGATGCCTGCGATCTTACCGGTGATCCACTCGTTAGACTGGTGGGTAGCGGTATCGGAGTTTGCGGAGTAGTAGGTCTTCAGGTTCATCATGACGTGGTTGTCCACCAGGCTCTTGATGAAGGCCAGACCCTCAGCGATCTCCTCCTCGGTGTAGTTCAGGGTGGAGGTAACGGGATCTGCCCAGTCCTTGCCGTACTTGGACTCGAGGTAGAACACCATCAGGATCATACGGTCGTATGCGCCCAGGTGCATGGGGTAGTAATCGTCGCCCAGCTTCTCCTGGAAAGCCTTACCGGCAGCCATCAGATCGTCCAGAGACTTGGGAACCTCGGTGATGCCAGCCTTATTAAAGGTGGTCATGTTCCAGTAGAAGATACGGCCGGTCATGGAGACGGGCACGCACTGCTGGCTGTTGGCCACATAGCAAGCGTCCATAGCAGCGGCATCCCACTGGGTCAGGTCGATGAACTTGGAAGCAGTGTTCAGATCCACGAACTTGCTGCCGTCGGCAGAGTAGT
This sequence comes from Faecalibacterium sp. I3-3-33, assembly GCF_023347295.1. Classification (NCBI taxonomy): domain Bacteria; kingdom Bacillati; phylum Bacillota; class Clostridia; order Eubacteriales; family Oscillospiraceae; genus Faecalibacterium; species Faecalibacterium sp. I3-3-33. The sequence continues at coordinate 603,492 of NZ_CP094469.1, read as the reverse complement.
TGTACAGCCAGTTCCAGTTCACCTGGCACACATCCTGCGCGTTGCCTGCGATGAAGGCAGCAGCCATCTTCTCTTCCCAGCCGGACCATGCGGCGAAGGTGGGCTCCACGGTGATGTTGGAGTATTCGGTGTGGAAAGCCTCCAGAGCGCTCTGGTAAGCAGCGTGACGGCTGTCGCCGCCCCACCAGCTGATGCTCAGGTTGACGGGACCGTCAGACAGAGCCAGACTCTCATCTGCGGAAGCAGCGGGAGCCTGAGAAGCAGCGGAAGAAGCGGTGGAAGAAGCAGCGGGCTTGCTGCCGCAGGCAGCCAGCAGACCTGCAGCACCGACAGCGCCGGTAGCCATCAGGAAGTTACGACGAGAAATTGCCTTGCTCATTTTTGTTCTCCTCCTAATAGAAAACATCTTCATGCAGGGGGTCTGCACATGCCCCCTTGTATACAATTATGATAACAAAAGCCACAAGAAAAAGAAAGATGCAATTTACAGTGATACAGGATAAAAACGTACAAATATTGCCCTTGTTTTCAGAACAGATTCGACGTCCTTGCCGAAATGAATAAACTTGCGCTGAAAAACTGTGCAACTTGTATACTTCAATGACTTGCATAAAAATCTGGGATGCAACAGGGGCATAACGGCAAAAATTTCAATAATTCCTGTTACATTTGCCGTTCTGCCTGTAAAATTTCACGCTTTGCAGCTGCCACCCATACCCATCTTCTTTAGCCCGTTCTCCCCTTCAGCAGACAAATGTCCCGCCGCAACTGATATATCAATAGTGCAAAAAACGTGCGTATTTCGCCCAGTTGATATATCAGTCCCTCTAAATGCAACAAATTGATATATCAGTCTGTATACAGCCTATGGGGGGTACCCCTTCCGTCTGCTCACTGCGTTCGCAGTCACCTTCCCCAAGGGCAGCGTCCTCGCCCTCTCAGTCACCTGCGGTAACAGCTCTCCCAAAGGGAGAGCCAAGAGCACTGCCGGAAGCTTCCTCGGTATACCTAATACTTTAGCGATAAACCTTACGGCTTGGCTCTCCCTTCGGGAGAGCTGGCGCGGGAGCGCCTGAGAGGGTTCATTCCACGCAAAAAAGCCGCTGCACCCGGCACGGTGCAGCGGCTTGTATATAATATAAAAGTATCTCAGTTTTCCTTTGCAGCGTAGAACGCCCGCCGCGCTTTGAAGTAGCACTGGGGGCACATGCTGACGTACTGCACATCGTTTTCAAGGTCGATGGCTACCTGCTCGCCCTCAAAGACGAACTGCCCGTTCACCTTGCGGCAGTTGCAGATGGCCTTGCGCCCGCAGGTGCATATCGTCTTCATCTCCTCGATGGTGTGCGCCAGCTCCAGCAGACGGGTAGAGCCCGGGAATCCCTTGAGGGAAAAATCTGCCCGCAGACCGTAGCAGATCACCGGGATGTTCAGATCTACCGTGACCATGAACAGCTGCTCGGCCTGCTCCGGGGTGAAGAACTGGCTCTCGTCGCACAGCACACAGGCCAGCGGCCCGGCGGCATCGTTTGCCGCCTTCACAGCTGCAAACACGTCCAGCTCCGGCGGGATCAGCAGGTCTGCTTTGCGGCGCACGCCCAGACGGCTCACCAGCTCCCCGCCGCCCTTGGTATCCACCTGCGGCTTTAAAATGAGCACCTTCATGCCCTGCTCTTCGTAGTTGTGTGCCACCTGCATCAGCGCCGTGCTCTTGCCGCTGTTCATGGCACCGTAGCGGAAATACAATTTTGCCATGCCGTCACTCCTGATTGCGCAGACGGTAGCCCAAGCTCATCAGGCTGTCGCCCAGATGGACGTTTTCCACCACCACATCGGGGTAAGGCACCGACAGGTCATAGTGGGAGAAGTTCCAGAAGCCCTCGATGCCCAGATCCACCAGCCGTCCGCTCACCTGCTGTGCACCATCGCGGGGCACACAGAGCACCGCCACCTTGGGCTTGTTTTCCTCGCAGAATGCCTCCAGCTCGTCAATGTGCCGGATGCGGATGCCGCTGATCTCCTTGCCCACCTCGTTTTCAGCCACATCAAAAGCGGCGATCAGTTTGTAACCGTTGGTGTCGGTGGTGATAAAGCGGCTCACCGCCTTGCCCAAACGGCCGCAGCCGATCAGAATGGTGGGCAGGCGGTCGCCGTTGCCGAACAGCAGGCTTTCCAGAATGGAAAGCAGGTTCTCCACCGAGTAGCCGATGCCCTGCCGTCCGTTCACGTCACCGATGCAGTTGAAGTCCTGCCGCACCTGCGAGGCGGTGGTGCCCATCTGGGAAGCCAGCTCCCGGGAGGAGATGCTGGTAATGCCGTCGGCCTGCAAGGAGCGCAGATACCGGTAATATTTGGGGAGACGCTTGATCACAGGGATCGATGCTTTTTGGGGGGTGTTCATAGGAAAATTCTCCTTTCTGCCCAACGCGCTGCAGCTTCTGCCGCCATGCAAGGGGCTTCTTTGCGCGCAGAGAGATGTTCCGTTTTATCCTGTTATATTATTTAAAGTATACAGCATGAAAGGCGAATGTCAAATACCTATTTGTAAAAAAGCAAAAAATTCACAAAGTTTTTTGTTTCTTTTCTCCTGCATACTTCCCCGGCTGCCGGGGGATACTGACCCCACAAAGACCCCGCTACGGAAGGAGAACGCGCATGGATACGGCAAAAGACACCCCCGCAGAGCAGCACCGGATGGAAAAAGAGGATATCGAAGATCTGGGCACGGTCACCCTGAGCCGGGGCGGTCATGTCATCCACTGCCTGACCGTCATCGGCCAGATCGAAGGGCATACCGAAGCGCCGCAGGGGCAAAAGACCACCAAATACGAGCACGTCATCCCCCAGCTGGTGGCGGTACAGGAGGACCCCCGCATCGAGGGGCTGCTGGTGCTGCTGAACACGGTGGGCGGCGATGTGGAGACCGGCCTTGCACTGGCAGAGCTGATCGCCAGTATCTCCAAGCCCAGCGCCACACTGGTGCTGGGCGGCGGGCACTCCATCGGCATCCCGCTGGCGGTCAGCGCGCGGCACAGCTTTATTGTCCCCACCGCCACCATGACAGTGCATCCGGTGCGGCACTCCGGGCTGATCTTAGGCGTGCCGCAGACCATGCACTGCTTTGAGCAGATGCAGCAGCGCATCACCGGTTTTGTAGCCGCCCACAGCGGCATGCCGGAAAAGCGCTACACCCAGCTGATGCTCCACACCGGGGAGCTGGTCATGGACATGGGCACAGTGCTGGACGGACGCCGCGCCGTAAAGGAAAAGCTGATCGACGAGCTGGGCGGTCTTTCGGACGCGCTGGCATGGCTGTATAAGGAAATTGAGCGGGGGTGAATCTTTGCGGCTTCCCCCGCCGGGCGATTTGAACTGCGCTCCGCGTTCGCTTTGCGCATATTCAGCGGAATTATTTTTTTATTTGCAGTTCCGAAACGCCTGCGGGCGTTTCGGAACTGCCTTTTCACGAGAGGGGCTGGATTCGTTCCATTTTCCTCCAACAAAAACAACATTATGGTTTGCCATTTTTGCCCTTGCGTGGTACAATAGTAGAATCAATTATTGTGTCTATGGGAAGTTGGGGAACAGAGTAGAATGGCAACAAAAAAACGAAAATCAACGACACGGCGTACTGCTGCCCGCCGTAAAAGGGCAGAGCAGCGGCTCCCGGCAGGGCTTGGCACCCTGTTCGGCGGCCTGCTGCTAATGGTGCTGGCCTTTGTGCAGGGCGATTCCGCATGGCGGGTGCTCCACGATGTGCTGTTCGGGCTGTTCGGCTGCGGCAGCTTTGTGCTGGGTGCAGCCGTGTGCTGTCTGGCCGTTTTGTACACCCGGGGCGAGGAGCTGTTGTCCCGCATCCTCAAGCTGGTGCTGGGGCTTATCTTTGTCTGCGGCACAGTCATCGTGTTTTCCGATATCCAGCCGCAGGGGTTGTCGGCGCTGCAAATGCTTTCCGCCTGCTACGCCAACGGTGTCAGCGCATGGCTGTCCGGCGGCGCAATGGGCTTTGTGCTGGGCGGCGTGCTGCTTTTGCTGTGCGGACGCCCGGCGGCAAACCTCATTATGATCGTGCTTTTGTTGTGCGGCAGCCTGTACATTTTTGATGTCACCCCCGCCGAGGTCTGGGTCTGGCTGTGCGCCGTCACCGGCGGCATCCGCGCCCGCGGCTCTGCCTTTGCAGAGCAGAGCGCCGCCCGCCGCGCCGAGCGTGCCGCCATCCGGCAGGCCGAGCGGGAGATTGACGAGGAATACGACGAAACCGAGGACGAGCCACTGGACGAGGAGGACGAGCCTGCCGGGCTGCATCTGGGTGTGCCGGACTGGATGTCCGGCGTGCTGCGCTGGGGGCATAAGGTAACGCAGGAGATGGAAGCAGACGCTGCGGACACCGAAGCTGCGCCCGCCGCCCCTGCCCAGCCAGAACCTGCCACACCGCCCATCACCCCGGTACGGGTCAGCGTTGCGCGTCCCCGCGCTGCCTTTGACGTAGATCTTGGCCCCGACCACACCGCTCTCTCCGAGGGTGGCAGCGAACCCATTGAGCCGCTGATCGTCGGGCCGGGCGGCACCTTCGGGCAGGACCCGCTGCGCCCTGCGCCCAAACCCACGCCGCCGCCCATCGTGGCAGACCCGGTGGTCACCGCTGCGGCAGATTTCTTTGCCAAGGACGCTCCGCAGCCGGAAGAGCCTGCCCCCGCTTTTGATGCTCCCGTCGTCCAGCCGGCAGCGCCGGTGGTGCAGCCGCAGATGCCCACGCAGCCGGAGGCTGCACCTATCCAGCCCACTGTGCCCCGGGTGAGCGCCGAGAACGCCGTGGCGTTCCGCTCTGCGCCGGACGAGGATGGCTGGATCAGCATTACCGCCGAACCGGTGGAGGAAAAGGACATCAACTCGCTGGTGGCAGCGGCCATGGAAAAGCCCGCCGTCTCGGAGCAGGCAGCCGCCACCGCCCCCGCCGAGGAAAGCGAGCCGGTGGACAGCTACGAGTACCAGTACCCGCCCATCGAACTGTTTGAAAAAACGCAGGAGGAGAGCGACCCCGGCGCACAGGAGGAACTGAAGGCCAACGCCCAGAAGCTGGTGGATACGCTGGAAAGCTTCGGCGTGCGCACCCGGGTGCTGGATATCTCCCGCGGGCCCTCTGTTACCCGGTACGAGCTGCAGCCCATGGCGGGCGTAAAGATCAGCCGCATCACCTCGCTGGCAGACGATATCGCCCTGAACCTTGCGGTGGCAGACGTGCGTATGGAAGCGCCCATCCCCGGCAAGCCCGCCGTGGGCATCGAGGTGCCCAACCACAAAAAGACCGCCGTTTCCATCCGCAGCATCTTTGAAAGCCAGAGTTTTCTGCGCATGACCTCGCCGCTTGGCATCGCCCTTGGTAAGGACATTGCCGGTGTGGCGCAGGTGACCGACCTGTGCAAGATGCCCCACCTGCTCATCGCGGGCAGCACCGGCAGCGGTAAATCCGTGTGCGTGAACAGCATCATCATGAGTCTGCTGTTCCGCTCCAGCCCGGAGGACGTGAAGTTGCTGCTCATCGACCCCAAGGTGGTAGAACTTGCCGAGTATAACGGCATCCCCCACCTGCTGATGCCGGTGGTCACCGAGCCCCGCAAGGCCGCCGGTGCACTGGGCAGCGCGGTGCAGGAGATGGAGCGCCGCTACCGCCTGTTTGCGGAGAACAATGTGCGCGATATCAAGTCCTTCAACAAGTTGGCTACCGAGCAGCCGGGGCTGGAAAAGATGCCCTACATCGCCATTATCATCGACGAGTTGGCTGACCTGATGATGGTGGTGGGCAAGGACGTGGAGGATTCCATCTGCCGCATCGCCCAGAAGGCGCGTGCCGCCGGTATGCACCTGATCGTTGCCACCCAGCGCCCCAGCGTGGACGTGATCACCGGCCTGATCAAGGCCAACATCCCCAGCCGCATCGCCTTTGCGGTGTCCAGTCAGGTGGACAGCCGCACCATTCTGGACGGTGCCGGTGCAGAAAAGCTGCTAGGTCAGGGCGATATGCTGTTTATGCCCGTGGGCGCACCCAAGCCCACCCGTATTCAGGGCACCTTTGTGCGGGATGAGGAGATCAGCCGTGTGCTGGACTTCATCAAGTCCAGCGCCACTGTACAGTACGATGAGGCCATGATCGAAGCCATGGAAAAGCACGCCATTCAGGACGGCAAAAAGGGCGGCGGCGGTGCCGACGCCGAGGAGGACGCAGGCTCCGACCCCATGTTCAAGCAGGCCGTGGATGTGGTCATTGACGCCGGTCAGGCCTCCACCAGCCTTTTGCAGCGCCGCTGCAAGCTGGGCTACGCCCGCGCCGCCCGCATCATGGACGAGATGGAGCAAAAGAGCATCATCGGCCCCTACGAGGGCGCAAAGCCCCGCGCCGTGCTCATCAGCCGCCAGCAGTGGCTGGAAATGCAGATGAACCAACCGGAGGAATAATAAAGGAGCATTATGGAACATTCTACTCCCCAGATCTACACCGAATTTCTTCCCATCAGCCGGGCGGACATGGAAGCCCGGGGCTGGGAACAGCTGGACTTTGTGGTGGTGGGCGGTGACGCCTATGTGGACCACCCCAGCTTTGGCACTGCCATCATCAGCCGCCTGCTGGAAGCCGAGGGCTACAAGGTGGGCGTGCTGGCGCAGCCCCGCTACACCGACTGCGAGGACTTCAAGCGGTTCGGCAAGCCGAAGTACGGCTTTTTCATCGGCGGCGGCAATGTGGACAGCATGGTCAGCCACTATTCCGTGGCAAAAATTCCCCGCGCCGAGGACGAATACTCCCCCGGCGGCAAGGCCGGTGCCCGCCCGGACCGCAGCGCCACCGTGTACACCAAGCTTGCCAAGCAGGCTTACCCCGACCTGCCGGTGATCTTAGGCGGTCTGGAAGCCAGCCTGCGCCGGTTTGCCCACTACGATTACTGGCTGGACACCGTGCTGCCCAGCATCGCGGAGGACTCCGGCGCGGATCTCATCAGCTTTGGCATGGGTGAGCACCAGACCGTGGAGATCGCCCGCCGTCTGGCCGCCGGAGAGCCGGTGGAAAGCATTACGGACGTGAACGGCACCTGCTACCTGACCGATTTCGACCACCTGCCCCAGCGGTATGTGGAGTGCGCCGGTTTTAAAAAGGTAGCCGCCGACAAGACCGCCTATGCCAAGGCCTGCCGCATCCAGATGGATAATCAGGACGTGGTCAGCGGCCAGATCATCGTGCAGAAGCAGAGCGAAAAGTATCTGGTGCAGAACATCCCCGCAAAGCCGCTGGTGCGCGGAGAGCTGGATAAAGTCTACGCCCTGCCCTACACCCGCCGCTACCACCCCATCTACGAGAGCATGGGCGGCGTGCCCGCCATCCGCGAGGTGCAGTTCTCCATCATCCAGAACCGCGGCTGCTTCGGCGGCTGCAACTTCTGCGCCATCCAGCTGCATCAGGGGCGGCGTGTCACCAGCCGCAGCGCCGACAGCATCGTGGAGGAAGCCGAGCGCATGACCCACGAGCCGGACTTCAAGGGCTACATCCACGATGTGGGCGGCCCCACCGCAAACTTCCGCTTCCCCTCCTGCCGCGAGCAGATGCTGCGCGGCATGTGCACCGGCGGCAAGCACTGCCTTGCCCCCACCACCTGCTCCCACATGATCGTGGATCACAGCGACTACCTTAAGATCCTGCGCCGGGTGCGGGAGCTGCCGGGCGTGAAAAAGGTGTTCATCCGCAGCGGCATCCGCTTCGACTACCTGATGGCGGACCCGGACGATACCTTCTTTAAGGAGCTGGTGGAGTACCATGTGTCCGGCCAGCTGAAGGTCGCCCCGGAGCACTGCGCCCCCAATACCCTTGCCTACATGGGCAAGCCCCCCATCGAGACCTTTAATAAGTTCAAGGATAAGTTCTACGAGCTGAGCAAGAAGGCGGGCAAAAAGCAGTATCTGGTGCCCTACCTCATGTCCAGCCACCCGGGCAGCACTTTGAAGGACGCGGTCTATCTGGCCGAGTACCTTTATAAGAACCACATGCGCCCGGAGCAGGTGCAGGACTTCTACCCCACCCCCGGTACCGTGAGCACCTGTATGTTCTATACCGGCCTTGACCCCTACACCCTCAAGCCGGTGTTCGTAGAAAAGACCCCCGAGGGCAAGGCGCTGCAGCGTGCACTGCTGCAATACTACGAGCCCCGCAACGCGGAAAAGGTGGTCAAGGCTTTGCAGCTGACCCACCGGGAGGACCTGATCCCCCTGCTTGTGCCCGCCGCAGGCCGCCGCGCCGTGCAGCGCACCGCCCGCCGGGCAGAGAGCGCCGAGGTGACCATCCACAACGATGGCACCTATACCGTACATTCCAACCAGAAGGGACGCAGCACCGGCAAAAACACCCGTACTGCTGCTCCGGCAGGCCGTCAGCCCAGCCCGGGCGCACGCTTTGCGCCCAACTCTGCAACCGGCCATAAGCCCAAAAATATTCAACAGAAAGAGAACGCAACGTGGAAAACTGGAAAGAAGAAAAAGTAACCCTGTTCCCCCGCCGCCTGTTCCTGCGGCTGGCTGCGCTGGCGCTGGCCGCTGTGCTGGCGCTGGGGCTTACCGCCTGTGACAGCCTGCCCGGCGATGGCGGACACATCGTCAAGCCCTCCACCGGGTCAAGCCAGCCCTTTGAGATGCACTTTATTGATGTAGGGCAGGCGCTGAGCGTACTGGTAGAGTGTGACGGACAGTTCATGCTCTACGACGGCGGCAACGTGGACGACGGCAGTCTGGTGGTCTCCTACCTGCAAAAGCAGGGGGTGGAGCAGCTGCAATATGTGTTCTGCTCCCACGCCCACGAGGACCATGTGGGCGGTCTTGCCGCCGTAATGGCAAAGTTCCCGGCGGGGCACGCTTACAGCCCGGTGACGGAAGCCTCCACCAAATGCTTCAACGATTTTGTCAAGTATACGCAGCAGCAGGGCTTGCAGCTGGAAGTGCCCTCCGTGGGCACGGTCTGGCCGCTGGGCAGCGCCACCGTCACCCTGCTTGGCCCGGTAACGCAGTACAGCGAGACCAACAACACCTCACTGGTGCTGCGCATCGACTATGGCAACACCAGCTTTCTGCTGACCGGCGACATGGAAAAGACCGCCGAGACCGACCTTGTGAACAGCGGTGCCAACCTGAAGGCCGATGTTTTGCAGGTAGGGCACCATGGCTCCAGCACCAGCACCGGCTACCTGTTTCTGAATGCCGTTCTGCCGGAAATGGGCGTCATCTCCTGCGGCACGGGCAACAAGTACGGCCACCCCCACGAGGAGACCCTGAGCATCCTGCGGGACGCAAAGGTGGACGTCTACCGCACCGACCTGCAGGGCACCATCACCATCGGCAGTGACGGCCAGAACTTCACCGTGGGCACCGAGCACTTTGTACCGGACAGCCAGCTGAACCCCACCGACCCGTCGTCCTCCAGCACGGCGCAGCAGGCTTACATCGGCAACGTGAACAGCAAAAAGTTCCATCTGCCCACCTGCGCCAACCTGCCTGCGGAAAAGAACCAAATCCTCTTTTCCAGCTATGACGAAGCCATTGCCGCAGGCTATACCCCCTGCGCAAGCTGCATCAAATAAAGCTTTGCTTTCAAAATACCGGAGTGTCTGCGGATGCTCCGGTATTTCATTTTACACCGGGCAGCCCCTTGGGGATGACTGAGGGAGTTCGTTCCCAAACTCCTCCCCGTGAAAACGCAATGCCGGAGCGTCCGCAGACGCTCCGGCATTGCCCTATTAAAAATCTATTTTCCGCTAAACATGCGCAAAGCACAGCGGCGCGCATTCCCAATCGTTTTCTAAAAGCTGTTACTGCGCTACCGGGAACTCCTTTTCCCGCTCTTCTTTCAGGATGGCGGTGGCGCGCTGCATGGTGGCAGCGGCGCGGCGCAGTTCCTCGTCTCCAAGCTCAGTGCGCATCCGGCGGTAGCAGCGCTGCAAAAGTTCCCGCTCCTCTGCCATCAACTCCACCGCCTTGCTGGAAAGCTCCACATAGGTGCGCCCGGCCTCGCGGTCGGTTTTCCACGTCACAAAACCGCTGTCCTGCAGCTTCTCGATGCCCTTGGAAAGCTCGGTCACCCGCAGCCCCATAGCGGCGGCAAGGTCGGCAAGATAGACTTTTTCGCCGGGGTGCGCCTCCTGCGCCACCTTGATATAATACAGGATGAGATAATCTGCCCGCTGGATGGTGCTGAACACCTTATCCACGTTAAGCTCGTGGAGAAAGAACCATTCCCCCTGATGCTGCTGCAACTCTTCCATGCCGATGCCCTCCCTTTATGCCCGCTGGCTGCGCGGGATATAATCATGGGTGCCGCCAAGGCTCTTGTAGGCCGGGCGGATGATCTTGTTGGCGCTGAGCAGCTCCTCGATGCGGTGGGCGCTCCAGCCCATCACGCGCGCCACGGCAAACAGCGGGGTGTACAGCTCCATGGGGATACCCAGCATCTCGTATACAAAGCCGCTGTAAAAGTCCACGTTGGGGCTTACACCCTTGAAGATCTTGCGCTCCTGCGCAATAAGCTGGGGTGCCATGCGCTCGATGCGGGTGTAGAGCGAAAGATCCTTGTCCCGTCCCTTTTCGTGGGCCAGCTGCTCCACATAGCCCTTGAACACCACCTCGCGCGGGTCGCTGAGGGAGTAGACGGCGTGACCCATGCCGTAGATCAGACCCTTGCGGTCGAAGGCCTCGCCGTGGAGCAACTTTTTCAGGTAGGCTTCCAGTTCCTCGTCGTCCTCGAGGTCGTGGAGGTTGTCCCGGATGTTCTGCATCATGTGCATGACCATCAGGTTCGCACCGCCGTGGCGCGGGCCCTTGAGGGAGCACAGCGCCGCCGCCATGGCCGAGTAGGTATCGGTGCCGGAGGAGGTGACCACGCGGGTGGTAAAGGTGGAGTTGTTGCCGCCGCCGTGCTCGGCGTGCAGCAGCAGCGCCACGTCCAGCACGCGGGCTTCCAGCGGGGTGTACTGCATATCCGGGCGCAGCATCCGCAAAAAGTTCTCTGCGGTGGAAAGGCTGGGGTCCGGGCGGTGGATATACATACTTGCGTCTTTTTCGTAGTGGTTATAGGCATGGTAGCTGTACACCGCCAGCATGGGGAAGATGCCCGCCAGCTGGATGCTCTGGCGCAGCACGTTGGCGGTATCCAAGTCTGCCGCCTTGGGGTCGTAGGAAGCCAGCGTCAGCACGCTGCGCGCCATGCTGTTCATGATATCATGGCTGGGCGCCTTCATAATGACATCGCGGGTAAAGTTGGTGGGCATGGTGCGGCACTCGCCCAGCACCGCGCAGAACTGCTCCAGCTGCTCCGGGGTGGGCAGCTGGCCAAACAGCAGCAGATAGCCTGCCTCCTCAAAGGCAAAGCGGCTGCCGCGGCTGCCGTTGATGAGGTCTTTTACGTCATAGCCGCGGTACAGCAGCTGACCGTCTGCCGGGTGCTTGACCCCGTCCACATACTGGAAGGCCCGGATGTCCGAGATGTTGGTCAGACCTGCCAGCACGCCCTTGCCCGTCTCATCGCGCAAGCCCGCCTTGACCCCGAACTCCCGATAGAGGTCCTTGGGGATGCGGTCATGCTCTGCGCAAAGGGGCTGCTGCTGGTCGAAGTAGCTTAATACATTCTGCAAATGATCCATGTGTCTGGCTGCTCCTTTCCTGTTCGTCCATATCAGTTTCTTATTTTTCAACAGCTTTTATATTACAGAACGGATATTTCGGTGTCAACCAACTATTTGTAAACAAAAATAAAACAATTCAACCGTAGGGGTCGTACAAATCGTACTCCTCGGTCTCCTGATGCTTCTCCTCCAACACCCGGATGGCCTGCTCCAAGGCGCTCTGGGAGCAGCCGCTCTCGCTTACCAGCGCATGGACGGCGGCGGCAAGGTCGCCGTCAAACAGGGTGTCCAGCCGCTGCCGCATACAGTACACACCGTACGCCCGCCGGGTGACCAGCGGCACATACACGTTGCAGTTGCCCTGCTTTGCCGACCGGACCCAGCCTTTTTCCTCCAACCGGTAGAGAAAATTCAGCACCGTAGCCGCCGCCCAGCCGGTGGCCTTGAGTTTCTGGCTGATGTCCCGCCGCGCCGCCGCACCCGGGCACGCCCACACCGCAAGCATCACCTGTTCTTCCGCCGCCGAAAGCGGCCGCAGGGTATCTGGTAAGCCGTACATCTGTTGTACCTCCTTGAATGCATCCATTCCCCTCAGTCACCGTTTTGCGGCGGGACGATTTAGAATGGTCTCCGCTTTGCTCTGACCATTTTCAGCGGAATGACTATTTTATTTCGCGTTTGGAGTGACCGCGTTTGCGGAGCGCAGCGTAGCAATGAAAGCCCCAGTGGGGCTTTTAAGCGGCAGAGCGGTCTGCGTTAGCAGATGGAGGGGCTTTGCCCCGACAAGCTCTGCGGGCCGCTCCAAACGCACTTTCACAGTTTGAGCTTCGTTTTTCTTTTACATTTGTCTTAGTATTTCCAGTATACCGCATTTCTGCCAAAGGTGCAAGGGCGGAAAATCCGCATGAAATCAAGGGATCGTGCATATCTTTTACAATTGTCTTATATTTTGTCCTTGCACGGCGTACATTTGTATGCTTTGTGCCATCAGGCGGGGTACAGGGGCCATATCTTTGTGCAAAGATGCTCTTGTTTTCGGCATGAGAAAACCGGTATACTACGGCTACGGAAAGCAAAAGACGCACCGCAAAAACGGCGGTACTGCGTAATAGGTGTATCACAGGAAAAGGAGAGGTTGATTATGGCACGAGTATATAACTTCAGCGCAGGCCCCAGCATGCTGCCCGAAAAGGTGCTGCGGCAGGCACAGGCCGAGCTGCTGGAATACGGCGACAGTGGTCAGAGCGTGATGGAGATGAGCCACCGCAGCAAGTGGTTCGATGCCATCATCAAGGACACCGAAGCTTCCCTGCGCCGGGTGATGAACATTCCCGATAACTACAAGGTGGGCTTCTTTCAGGGTGGTGCTACCCAGCAGTTTGCCATGGTGCCGCTGAACTTTATGACCACCGGCAAGGCGGACTACATCGTGTCCGGCAACTTCTCGGGTCTGGCTGCCAAGGAGGCCGCCAAGTTCGGCGAAGCCAAGATCGTAGCGTCCAGCAAGGATAAAAACTTCACTTATATCCCAGATGTAAACGCTATCGACTACGACAAGGATGCCAGCTACATCCACATCTGCCAGAACAACACCATCTTCGGCACCCAGTATGTGGAGCTGCCGCAGGTGGAGGGTGTGCCGCTGGTGGCAGATATGAGCTCCATGATCCTTTCCAAGCCCGTGGACGTCAGCAAGTACGGCTGCATCTACTTTGGCGTGCAGAAGAACGTAGCCCCCGCCGGTATGGCCATTGCCATCATCCGGGACGACCTGCTGGGCCACGCTGCCGACAACGTGCCCACCATGATGAACTACACCACCCTGCTGGCGAAGGACAGCATGTACAACACCCCGCCGTGCTGGTGCATCTACATGACCGGTCTGGTGCTCAAGTATCTGGAAAACGACATCGGCGGTCTGGCCAATATGCAGAAGATCAACGAAGCCAAGGCCAAGGTGCTGTACGACTATCTGGACGGGCAGGCGTTCTTCACGAACCCTGTGGAGCACCGCTACCGCAGCACCATGAACGTCACCTTCACCAGCCCCAACCCGGACATGGACAAAAAGTTCTGCGCCGAAGCCGCCGAGGCGGGCTTTGTGAACCTGAAGGGTCACCGTCTGGTAGGCGGTATGCGCGCTTCCATCTATAACGCCATGCCTGCCGAGGGCGTGGACAAACTGGTGGACTTCATGGAGAAGTTCCGCAAAGAGAATGCATAAAGAGGGGTTTCAGATATGTACACCATCAAAACGCTCAACGCCATCAGCCCGGTGGGGCTGGCAAAGTTGCCCAAGAACCAGTTCGATGTCACGGTGGATGCCGATGCCCCGGACGGCATTCTGGTGCGCAGCGCCGACCTTTTGAACACCACCTTCAACAACAATCTGCTGGCCATCGCCCGCGCCGGTGCGGGTGTGAACAACATCCCGCTGGAGCGCTGCAGCGAGCAGGGCATCGTGGTGTTCAACACCCCGGGTGCCAACGCCAACGCCGTGGCAGAGCTGGTCATCGGTATGCTCATTGCGGGCAGCCGCAACGTAGCTGCCGCCGCCCAGTGGTGTCAGGGACTGGCCGGTGACCCCGCCATGGCCAAGAGCGTGGAAAAGGGCAAAAAGCAGTTCGTGGGCAACGAGATCAAGGGCAAGACCCTTGGCGTCATCGGTCTGGGTGCCATCGGCTCCCGGGTGGCAAACTGCGCCATCGAGCTGGGCATGGAGGTCTACGGCTACGACCCCTACATCTCCATTGAGGCCGCATGGAACCTGAGCAGTCAGGTGCACCACTGCGTAAACCTGAACGATATGCTGCCCCTGTGCGACTACATCACCATCCATGTGCCCTACCTGCCCACCACCAAAGACACCATCAACACCCAGACCCTTGCCCTGTGCAAGGACGGCGTCAAGATTTTGAACTACGCCCGCGGCGAGCTGGTGAACACCGCCGCCCTGCTGGAGGCTATGGACAGCGGCAAGGTGTCCGGCTACATGACCGACTTCCCCTCCGAGGCCATTCTCGGCCGTCCCGGCATCGTGTGCACCCCGCACCTTGGCGCTTCCACCCCGGAAGCCGAGGACAACTGCGCCATCATGGCAGCGCAGGAGCTGAGCGATTACCTGCGCAACGGCAACATTACCCACTCGGTCAACCTGCCGGAGGTGCACCAGCCCCGCGCCGGCGGCAAGCGCATCTGCATCATCCACAAAAACGAGCCGGGTATGATCAGCCAGATCACCGCCCTGACCACCGAAGCGGGCTTGAACATCGAAAACATGGTGAACAAGAGCAAAAAGAACATGGCCTACACCATGCTGGACGCCACCGGTGCCGTGGATGCCCGCCTGAGCGAGAAGCTGAGCAGCATCCCCGCCGTCATCCGGGTGCGCATCCTGTAAACCGCCCAAAGCAGCACCAAAAACACCCGCCCTGCCGGAGCACCTTCTGCCCCGCCGGGCGGGTTTTGTGCGTTGCGGGCATTTTGCCGCCCGCCGGGCTTTCCGCTTCGCACCCCGGAATCCGGCCTTTTTCCTGAAAACGTCCTTTTCTTTTGCGGCAAAAAGAGGTATAATAGTTTTGTATTATGCGTTCTTCCCTGTTTTGCGCGTATTTTTCGCGCTTTTCCAGTGAAGTTTGCTATTACAACTTATCCCCGCAAGGGGACGGAAACTCAGCAGCGCTCATGGTTTTAACAACGGGTGCAGACATTACAACTTATCCCCGCAAGGGGACGGTAACGTATAGTCGATAGCCGCCGCCGTGGCCTTGTACATTACAACTTATCCCCGCAAGGGGACGGTAACATATCTGTCTGGTAGTATCCACCACCATAGATCTATTACAACTTATCCCCGCAAGGGGACGAAAACTTAAAGCTAAACATATATTTTATCTCCTTTTTATATTACAACTTATCCCCGCAAGGGGACGGTAACATTGCCAGGATGGGGTCCGGGTCGGTGGTTTCCTGATTACAACTTATCCCCGCAAGGGGACGGTAACATTCTAATCATCGTCAGCGATAGTGGTTTCTTCTATTACAACTTATCCCCGCAAGGGGACGGTAACTCTTTCAGTTAGTTCGGAGAAACAGGTTTCGGAAAATTACAACTTCTCCCCGCAAGGGGACAAAAAAGCCCCTCCGCGCTGGTACGAACCAGTGCGGAGGGGCTTTTTTTTTCAGATTCTTCTGTTTTAGGGTCAGCGGGTGGGCGTTCCGGCGGGGATGGCCGCATCAACGGGAATTGCCTCGATGCCCTGCGGGACGTTCCGCTTCAGGGGGCGGATCTCATGTAGGTAGACGGCGATCTTTTGCAGGATCTCTTCAATGCTCTCGGTATCCAGCGGCAGAACGCGCTCGCTCTGCAAGCCCAAGTCGTTGGCGCTGGCGTGATTGATCTGGTTGCGGTACTGCATCACACGCTGGTAGAGCAGGGCGGCCCGCTCCAGCTGCGGGCGGATGGCAGGGTCGATGACCAGCTGGTCGGAGGCAAGCGCCATATCCAGATAATCGTGCATTTCTGCATCATTTGCTACGCCGAACAGCATATTGCCTTCTGCATCGTCCCGGCTCAGGGTCAGGCGCAGGTCTGTTGTATAGGGATATTCCTTCTGCAACAGCGTCAACCGGCAGAAGTGGAAGTGGAACAGCGGGTACACCCACGGCTTGCCCCTGTTCTGCATCTGCGCTGCCAGATACTCCCAGCCTTTGGGGGTGGGCTGCACAAAGAGATGCTGGCAGACATATTCCGGCATCTGCTCGCACAGCAGGGTCAGCGCCTGCTGGTACATCCCGTGGTCGGCGCACCAGCTCACCAGTGCAGGCAGCGCCTTTTCGCCGGAGGAAAGCAACTCTGCAAACTCGGTGTTGAAACGGTCTTTCAGCAGCCGGAAGAACAGGTCGGTCAGGTTCTGGCTCTTCTTGGGCGTTTCTTTCAGCGCCTGAGCGATCTGGTTCAGATCGTCGTTCAATTTCTGCACCCGGCACAGCGCCAGATCTTCCGAAAACTGGTTGATGCGGGTCAGCAGCGTGTGCAGCACCGGGTCTTTTTCGCCCTCGCTCCACAGATAGCTCTTCAGCTTTTGCGCGGTGCCGGTGGAGAAGAACGCGTCCATGGCGGTAACAAAGTCGAACAGATCATACAGCTGGGTGCGGTCGTGCGCGACAGGCTCTTCCCCCCGCAGCTCTGCATAGATCACCCGGCGGGTCTGCACACCGCGCAGGTCCCGCATACAGCGGGCAGCGGTCACCAGCAGCATGGCAGTGTCCCGCATACCGCCGGAAAGGTCGATGGAAAGGGTGTCCCCTTCGTTGATCTTTTCCAGCAGCTGCGAGATGGCCTGAAACTGCTTTTTTTCGTCATCCATGCTGTCCGGCACTTCGATCACCACCAGCCGCTCTGCCGGGATGCCCACCCTGCGCAACGCATCGCGGAAATATTCCAGCGTGGTGCAGGTGCTGCCGTCCGGCATTTCCACCATCGCTTTTTTGCGCACCGTCTCGCTGCACAGTGCCAGAATGCAGTCCGGGGTCTCCTTTTCCTTTATCAGGTACCGCACCGCGCCCTCGTTGGTCTGGGTCTTATAGTTCTGGTTTTTCGGGCTCATATATAAAAGTAAAACATCGCGTCCCATCTTATACGTCCTCCTGTTCCGTTTTCATCTGCACCAGTTTTTGCTGCCATGTTTTGCGCCGCTGCGACACTGCCGCCCGGCTCACACCAAGAAATTCTGCCACGGTCTTATCCTGCGCCGGGTTGCGCTCCGGGTCCAGCAGGGCGTGGAGCGCGGCGCATTCCAGCGCTTTGGGCGCATAGGGCGGCTGAACGGTAAACGCTACATACCCATGCAGCAGCAGGATGTCCCACAGGCAGTTGTCCTGTTCCAGCAAGCGCAGGTCATCACAGTTTGCCAGCCGTGCGGGGGTATCCTCTGCCGGGGGCAGCACGTCCCTGTTGCGCAAAAAGCCCAGTAGTACGCTGCTCCACAGCGGGCCGGAAGTCTTGCCGTACTGCTCCTTCTGCTGCAAGTTCATCAGCCCGATGCCGCGGTGCAGCCATACCAGCAGCTCACCGGTCTGCTCCGCCTGCTCCTCCACGCTTTGCGCCGGGGCGGCGACCCGCGTTTCCAGTGCCGTCTCCTCGCCGTCGGTGCCGTCCAAGCTGAGGATCGACTGCTTGTTGCGCAGCGCCTCCCGCAGGGTCTTGACCCCGACCCCGGCAATATCGGCCACCAGCTGCTCCTTTTCCGGGTCGTGGCAGAGCTTTTCCTCGGTGATCTGGTTCTGCGCCATATAATCCAAGGCCTTTTTGATCTTGCGGTTGGTCTCCCGGCCAAAACCGGTCACCGCCATTTGTTCCTGCTGTGCGTCATGGGCGTTCTGGTGCTTCAGGGCGCTGCACAGATAGGCGCTGAAGGTCTGCCCGGGCTTCGGCACCCAGAAGTCAAACGCATTCAGGAAGATGCGGCAAAAGTCCCCGCCGTCCAGCGGCTGCCCAAGGGTCAGCGCAGCGGCAAAGCAATCGCCCCAAAGGGTGCGGAACTGTTCATCCCCCGCCTCATGCAGCGCTTTGCGCTGCTCCGGCGGCAGCTGCAGCAGGGGCGAGGCGTTGATCTTGTCCCATACTTTATCATTCTTCATGGCGGTTCAGTCCTCCCGGTGCTGGCTCATCCAGATCAGCTGATGGAACACCTCTTCTGCGGTCTTGCTGTCCCGCATGGTACCCACCAGCCCGGCAAGCTGGTACAGCGCTGCCATATCGTAAAGCCGCGCACCCACCACCTTTCCGTTCTCCCGCCTGACCTCGCCATAATAGACGCCGCCCACCTCCAGCTCGGTGTGGGTGGCTTCGGCACAGGTAAGCGCGGTCAGCGTGACCACCGGGATGCTCTTGGAGCCGTAGGTGATGCAGGCATACACCCGGGTGACCTGCGGCAGGGCATCCACCAGATCCCGGCACAGGCCGATCAGCGTTTCCGGGCGCTGATCCTCGGGCAGGGGCACCGGCTCCACCTGTTCTTCCGTAATACCAAGCTGCGCCAGCTCTTCCAGCAGGCGCTGATAGTTGCGGGCGGTATCGGCGTTTTCCTGCCGGATGGCCAGCAGCCGCACCGTGTCCCCGGGTTCAAGGGTATCCCGTATTACCTGTACGATAGGGAAACAGGTGGCCGTGGGGGCCTCTGCCCGCTCCCGCTGGTACAGCATGGGGTCCAGCTTTCCCTGCAAAGGCACGGTGGTGATATAAGTCTTTAGCACAGGGCAACACTCCTTTTTATAAGATTCATTATCTGCATCATACCATAAAAAAGCCGCTGCTACAATGGTTTAAAAAATTTATGCAGATTTATTTTTTTCTGCCTTAACTGCGCCCCTGCCGTGGGCTTTTGGTAGGTGAAAGGAGGTGAAAAACATGTTTGAGCTGATCTCTACTCTGGGCTGCGCCGCAGCCGGTGCCGTCGCAGGCGCCGTGAAGGGCGCCACCATCGGCATCGCCGTGGGCGGCCCTGTCGGTGCCATTGCCGGCACCGTCCCTCTGGCCATCGTTGGCGGCGTTACCGGCGCTCTGGCCGGCAACAACGTCGGCCACCGCATCGACAAGCGGTGAGCCCCGCGCCAGCGCTCCCGTCCGTTTTGTGCGGACGGGAGCCTTTTATAAACAACCGGGAGGTACACGCTATGTTCATCAACTTTTCCAACCACCCCCACGCCCTGTGGAGCGCCGAGCAGCAGGCGGCGGCGCAGCGCTACGGCACGGTGGTCGATCTGGCTTTTCCCGCCATCGACCCCGCCGCCGACGAGGCCGCGCTGGACTCCCTTGCCACGGTATACGCCGACCACATCCTGCACCTTGGCCCGGACGCCGTGCTCTGTCAGGGCGAGTGCACCTTTGTGTACCGGGTGGTCCAGCGTCTGGAAGCCGCGGGCATCCCCACGCTGGCCGCCTGCTCCCGCCGCCAGAGCCAGGAGACCACCTGCCCGGACGGCAGCACCCTGAAGCGCAGCATCTTCGCCTTTGCCGGGTTTCGCCGCTATGGCTCGCCCTGAAAAGGGATTTCAATTTTTCCGCCGCCGTGGTATAATGGGGTTGCCCCGCAAGGGGACGGAAACTTACGGAAGTTCTTGTTGATATTAGACATAATACAAATTTCAACTTATCCCCGCAAGGGGACGGAAACGGCTCGATCTCGAGCATGCTCACGTCGACGACGATTTCAACTTATCCCCGCAAGGGGACGGAAACTCGTGCGCTGTAACTTCTCTGTAAGGCTTGCTGTCATTTCAACTTATCCCCGAAAGGGGACGGAAACGCCGGGGTATGCAGCAATTTCAACGAGACCGTCATTTCAACTTATCCCCGCAAGGGGACGGAAACTTGGCGTACTTCATAGCATCCATGGCTTCGTCAGATTTCAACTTATCCCCGCAAGGGGGCGAAAACACAAATTGCCCGCTAATAGACATGATGTTATCAGTACCATCCCCGTAAGGGGGCGAAAACTTTTCAAGGTTCAACCATGAACCATGCACAAACTATTTCAACCTATCCCCGCAAGGGGACGGAAACTTGTTAATGCGAACGAAATTGGACTTCTTCATAAATTTCAACTTATCCCCGTAAGGGGACGGAAACCGAGAAGGCTGATACTCGGCGTTAATCTCTGCAGATTTCAACTTATCCCCGCAAGGGGACGGAAACCTGGATCGCAGAACCCTTGTCGTTGAGCTCGACATTTTAACTTATCCCCGCAAGGGGACGGAAACGTCAGCCATCAGCTTAGACGGCGAGTGGATGCCGATTTCAACTTATCCCCGAAAGGGGACGGAAACGTGATGTCCTTGGTGCTGTTAGCAACACTGCGAATTTCAACTTCTCCCCGCAAGGAGACGGAAACTGCAATCGTGGTTGTAAACAACGACGATCTTGTTGCATTTCAACTTATCCCCGCAAGGGGACGGAAACAGCGCTGCCCTTGCCCGGTCGAAGAAAAACTGAATATTTCAACTTATCCCCGCAAGGGGACGGAAACCTATTCAATCTTGCAAACTCAGTTGCTTTCCTGACATTTCAACTTATCCCCGCAAGGGGGCAAAAAACTCCGCATCAAAAAAGATGCGGAGTTTTTCTTTTGCAAACCTTAACTCTTTATTTTCCGTGGGCTTTTTCTCTATGAACAGAGCTGCTGCGGCATTTTCTCTGCCATGGCTTTTGTATTGCGACAAAATGTGCTATAATAGAGCCAATTCCAAGCATCTCTTACAAAATACACAAACGCATTTTTTATTTATTGTGCAATTCTTCCACAATTTGTAAAGGAGATGGTATTTTGAACGTTCTCACCCTGCAGTCCACCTACGGCGGGCTGCTGCACGACACCGGCAAAGCGGTGTACCGTGCCGGTGGGCAGCGCGGCAGCCACGGGGAGCAGGGCTGCCAGTTTTTGCGCGGTGTTTTGTCCGGCGCAGACTGGGCCCCGGTTCTGGACTGTGTGCGTTACCACCATGCCGCCGCGCTGCGCGGTGCTGCAAATTCGCTGCCGGCCGATTCCCCGGCGTATCTGGTCTATCTGGCCAACCTACTTTCCGGCGCGGCTGACCGCCGGGAGACCGAAGGCGAAAGCGATACCTACCGGCGGGAGCTTCCGCTGGATGCGGTGTTCACCCACCTGAACGGTTCCCACCCCGGCTGGATGATGCCCGCGCAGCCGCAGGACGGCAGCCTGAAGCTGCCGCAGAAGTCCCAGCCGCTTTCCGCTGCCGTCTACGCCGAAGCCGTGCGCACGCTGGAAGCGCAGCTGCCGCAGCTGCAGCCCCAGCCCCAGCAGCTCGGCAAGCTGCTGGGGCTGCTGGAAACGCAGCTTGGCTGTTTCCCGTCCAGCATCTATCCCGGGGACGGCGCGGATATTTCCCTGTTCGACCACGCCAAGACCACCGCAGCCATTGCGGCGTGCCTTAGCGAATATGTACAGGCAAACCACATCACAGACCTGCGCAAAGCCCTTTTTGAACAGCAGGAAGATTTTTGCCGGAAGGGCGTTTTTCTGCTTTACACCGCCGATTTCTCCCGCATCCAGAAGTTCCTTTATACCGTCCACACCGAAAACGCCCTGCGCTCCCTGCGCAGCCGGTCGTTCTTTCTGGAGCTGCTCATGGAGCACTATCTGGACGAGCTTCTGGCCGGGTGCGGCGTGTCCCGCGCCAACCTGATTTACAGCGGCGGCGGGCACTGTTATGTGCTGCTGCCCAACACCGCCGCCGTGGCCGATACCCTGACCCAGTGGAACCGGCAGTTCAACCGCTGGCTGCAACAGCAGTTCGGAACCCAGCTGTTTCTGGCCAACGCATGGACGCCCTGTTCCGGCAACGACCTGACCAACACCCCCGCCCAGAACAACCCCTATAAGGAGCTGTTCCGCCGGGTGAACCGGCTGCTGGAACAGCACAAATTCCATCGCTACACCGCCGAAGATCTGCGGCTGCTGAACGATACCGCCGCTTACCCGGACGGCCGGGAATGCAAGGTGTGCGGCACCAGCGCCGCCCTTTCGGGCGAGCTTTGCCCGTGGTGCAGGCTGTTTGCGGAGTTTTCCTACAAGATTCAGCACAAGAGCGTTCTGGTGGTAAGCCGTCAGCCCTCGGCAGCCGATGACTGCCCGCTGCCCACGCTGGACGGCAGCGGCGCCCACCTGACCACGACCGACCGGGCTGCGGCGCAAAAGCGCCTTGCTTCCGGCGAACCGATCCTGCGGGTATACACCAAAAACACACCGTACAGCGACCTTTCTTCCACCACCAACCTGTATGTGGGCGATTACGCTGCCAGCAACAGTATGGAGGAACTGGCCCAGCAGTCTGCGGGCGTGCGCCGCATTGCGGTCTGCCGCATGGATGTGGACAACCTCGGCCATGCCTTCATCTCCGGTTTTGAACAGGAGAACGAAAAAGACCCGGTGCGGCGGATGCGCTATGTCAACCTGTCCCGCACCTCGGCGTTCTCCCGGCAGATGTCCCTGTTCTTCAAGGGCTACATCAACGGCATTCTGGAGGGTTTGCAGGTAAGCATCGTCTATGCCGGCGGCGATGACGTGTTCCTTGTGGGCGCATGGAGCGATGTTCTGGAAGCCGCGCAGCGCATCCAGCGCAATCTGACCGCCTTTTCCTGCGGGGCGCTGACCCTCAGCGCAGGCATCGGCATCTTCGATGACCATTACCCCATCCGGCTTTCTGCCGAGGAGACCGCCGCACTGGAGGAAGCCGCCAAGCATCTGCCCGGCAAAAATGCCGTGGCGCTGTTCATGCCGGAGCGCAAAGCCGTCCGGGATGCAAAGGGCAATCTGCTGGTGCAGCCGGAGCAGGGGCATACCTATGCGTGGGACACCTTCCGCACAGCGGTGCTGGAGGAAAAGGTAGGCCGTTTGCAGCGCTTCTTCCAAGCCTATGACAGCAGCTGCGCAGACAAAGGCGAGACCCCGCGCGGAAATTCCATGCTCTACAATCTGCTGGCGCTGCTGCGGGAAGCGGAGAACGACCGCATCAACCTTGCGCGGTATGCCTATCTGCTGGCACGGCTCTCCCCCAAAAAGAGCGCACCGGACTATCCGCTCTACGAGCAATTTTCTCACAGCATGATGGACTGGGCTTTAGACGCCGTGCAGCGTCACCAGCTCATCACCGCGATCTACATTTATGTGTATCAGAACAGAAAGGGTGGCGACACAGATGGCAGAATGGAATAACAATGGCCGGGGCTATGGCGGCGGCTATAACAACAGCCGGGGCGGATATAACAACAGCTACAACGGGAACCGCAGCTCTTCCGGCAGCTATAACAACCGCGGCGGCTACGGTCAGCAGAAGGAGCTCCCGCCGGAGATCACGCCAAAAAAGGTGCCGGAAGATTATGTGGACGAAGCCGAGCGCATCATGCGCAAACTGATGAGCGGCGGCAAGACCGTGACCACCAGCAAGATCCGCAACCTGCTGAGCCTTGTGACCGATATCTATAACAAAGAAAGCATCCGCACTGAGGACAAGCTGCAATCAGACAGCGTGGTCAAGCTCAACCTGATGCGGGTGCGTGTGGCTTATGAGTGCGGGCGCGATGATACCGTAAAAAGCTTTGTGGCGCAGACGAACCTGCTGGAATACCTTAAGGGCATTTCCACCGACCGTGCGGATCTGATCCGTTTTGCACACTACATGGAAGCGCTGGTCGCTTTCCACCGCTACTTTGGCGGCAAGGAGGGGTAATTATGTATGGTAAAATTCTGATCCGGTGCGAGCTGATCGTGCGCACCGGTATG
The DNA here is from genome assembly GCF_023347295.1 of Faecalibacterium sp. I3-3-33. Taxonomy (NCBI): domain Bacteria; kingdom Bacillati; phylum Bacillota; class Clostridia; order Eubacteriales; family Oscillospiraceae; genus Faecalibacterium; species Faecalibacterium sp. I3-3-33. The sequence continues at coordinate 579,542 of NZ_CP094469.1, read as the reverse complement.
CACATCGGCGGTTCCTCTGCGTTTTCTGCCATCGGTGCTGTGGACAGCCCGGTGGTGCGCGACTGCTATACCGGTCTGCCCATCGTGCCCGGCAGCAGCCTGAAGGGCAAGCTGCGCACCCTGCTGGCCCGCAGCGTATATCAGGATATAGATGCAATGGCAAAAGCCGGTAATTGCAACAAGGACCCCGAGCAGATCCTGCGCCTGTTCGGTGCCTCGGAGCCGGTGCGCCGTTCCCGCCTGCAATTTGCAGACGCCTTCCTGACCAACGAAAAAGCGCTTTCCAACGTAGGCGTGACCGAGGTCAAGACCGAAAACGCGATCTCCCGTGCAACCTCTGTGGCCAATCCCCGCCAGATCGAGCGCGTGATCGCCGGTGCAGCCTTTGGCGTCAGCATCGTTTACGATGTCACCGACCCGGCACAGGTGGAGGAAGATCTTGCCCTGCTGGCCAAGGGCATGAAGCTGCTGCAGATGGATTATCTGGGCGGTCACGGCTCCCGCGGCAGCGGCCGCGTCAGCCTGAAAAACTTTGCGCTGGAAAGCTACGGCGCACCGGTGGAGCTTGACAGCCTGAAAGCCCTCTTTGATGAGGTGGACAGCTATGAACTATTTTCTGTTTAAGCTTCAGTTCGACACCGCCGTGCATTTCGGCGGCTCGGACTCCGCATTGTCGCTCTACACCTCCGAGGAGACGTTGCGGGCAGATACCCTGTTTTCCGCGCTTTGCCATGAGACGCTTGTCCAGCAGGGAGAAGCTGCGCTGGAGCGGCTATGCGAAAGCGTCCGGCAGGGCAAGCTCCTGTTCAGCGATACGATGCCGTGGTACGGCGAAACGCTCTACCTGCCCAAGCCCATTGCTGCATCGGAATCCACCGAGGAGGTGGAGACCACCCTGCGCAAAAAGGTCAAAAAGATGGCTTGGATCCCTGTGCTGGCCTTCGACCGCTATGCCAAAAGCCTGCACGCAGGGCATTTTACGCCCGATGACCAGCCGGAAAGCTTTGGCACGCATTATGAGCAGACCAAGGCCGCTGTCCCCATGCAGGGAGACACCATGCCGTATCAGGTAGGGCTGTTCCGGTTCGCGCCGGACTGCGGGCTGTATTTCCTCTGCGGCCTTGCAGAGAATGGGCAGGATAAAGCGCTGGAACACCTGCTGGACGGGCTGGGTGCCACCGGGATCGGCGGCAAGGTCAGCGCCGGTTACGGCAAATTCCATGTGGTGCAAAAGCGCTGCCTGAATACGTCCTCTGACGCGCAGACCAAGTGGCTGTACCGTGCGCTTTCTGCCAACCGCGCGCCCTATCTGCTGCTGACCACCAGCCTGCCGCAGGCGGATGAGCTGGACAGCGCACTGCAAGACGCCTCTTTCCAGCTGGTGCGCCGCAGCGGCTTTATGGCCTCGGATCGCGTGGAAACGCCGCTGAAGAAAAAAACGCAGTATGCCCTTGCCGCCGGTTCTGTGCTGCAGCACCCCTATCAGGGGGCGCTGTACGATGTCAGCCTGGCCGATACGCACCCGGCATACCGTTATTCCAAACCGATCTTGATGGGGGTGACATTATGATCCAGCAGGATCATCTGCAGATCTTTGATCTTACTCTGAACGTATGGGCACCTCTGTTTATCGGCAACGGCGGCAGCTATACCAAAAAAGAGTATCTGTATAACACCCGCAGCGGAAAAGTTTCCTTTCTGGATGAGCAGAAATTTTTCACCTTTCTGGCAGAGCGCGGGCTGATCGACCGGTACACCCAGTTTATGCTCAGCGAGCAATCCAACCTCTGGGCGTTTCTGACCAAAGACTGCGGCGTTTCTGATGCGGAGCTGAAAACCCTGACCCGCTATCAGATCGAGGTAGGCGATGCTCTGGATGCCGAGCACTCGCTGAAAGAGATCCACGCGTTCCAGCGTGACGCACAGGGGCGTGCTTACATCCCCGGCAGCAGCATCAAAGGTGCGCTGCGCACCGCTTGGCTCCTGCAGGCCGTACTGGCCGACCAGAGTACCGGGCACAGCCTTGCCCCCCGCCGCGCCACCTTTCCGGAAGAGAACTACGTCAACAAGCTGCGTCTGCGCACGCTGAAAGACGGCAGCATCGCTTCGGACGCCGTCAACAGCATTTTCCGTGGCATTCAGGTCTCCGACAGCCTGCCCATCCCGGACAACTGCATGATGCTGGCCGGAAAAACGGACTCTGCCACGGATGGCGGGACCCACAGTATCAACCTCTGCCGGGAATGCGCCGCACCGGGCACAGCCATCCGCTTCAAGCTGACGCTGGATCAGTCGGTGCTGAAGGGGCGTATCACCAAAGAGTCCCTTCTGGAAGCCATTCAGCAGTTTGATGCTTATTACGAGCAGACATACAGCACACACTTCACCCCGCCGCGCGGTGCAGTCAACCTGCCGCAGCAGCCGCACCTGATCCTTGGCGGCGGTTCCGGCTTTTTTGCCAAGTCGCTGGCGTACCCTTATCTGGGCGAAAAAGAAGGGCTGCGCTGGACGGCAGAGCAAATGGCACAGATGTTCCGCAAGCACGGGCATGAGCGCGATATCGAAAAAGGCGTCTCCCCGCACACCATGAAATATACCCGCTTTCGCGGCCGGGTCTATCCCTATGGATACTGCGGGGTGAACATCCTATGATCCAGCAGTTTCAGCTTGTTTTAGCGCCGCCCAAGGATGTACGCATCCCGCAGGCATGGGCTTACCGCCTGTATGGCTGGCTGATGGCGCAGCTTCCGGCAGACGTTGGCGATGCCCTGCATCTGCAAGGGGAGCACCCCATTGCGCATTTCCTGCATTTTTCGCCGGAAAAACAGGCGCTGGTCTGGACGGTCAACCTGCTGAACGAGGCAGTCCGGCAGAGCGTCTCTCCCCTTCTGACGTCTGTAAAGGAGATCCCGCTGCACGAACTGACCCTGCCGGTCGCAGAAGTCCGTGTTTCCCCGGCGGTCTCTGCCGCAGAACTGATCCGCTTTGGCCGTTCCTGTGGCGAAAACCGCGCAAAGCTTGTTTTTCTGTCGCCCTGTGCCTTCAAGCAGTCCGGCCGCTATGCTATTTTTCCGCAGGAATCGCTGCTTTTGCAAAGCCTGACTGCGCATTGGAACACCGCTTTCCCGGAATACGCCCTTACGGATGATGATGCGCTGCTGGCCTTGCAGCAGGGACTGCATATCGTGGACTACAACCTGCGCACCACACGTTATCCGCTAAAGGAAACGCGCATCCCGTCCTTTCAGGGCAGCGTAACGGTCGAAGCGCACCTTGCGCCGCCGCTTCTGGAGCTTTGGAACGCACTGCTTTCTTTTGCGCCCTACGGCGGGGTCGGCATCAAAACGACCCTTGGTATGGGCGGCACAGCCTTTTTCAGCGGGCGCACCGGTGCACCGTAAAAGCGCCAATTTACAACAAACAAAAAGGTGAAGTGACCAGCGATCACTTCACCTTTTTTTGTAGGAGTCATGCCCGGCAAAGCCAGCCGGACAGGCCTTACCTGAGCTGCTTTCACTCATGATATGAGCCAGATGAAAAAACAGACGGGTCATATCCCTTGACTTCAGTCCCCCGGGGGAGTATACTCCGGGGCAGTGAAATATTCGGCTATGACGAGAAAGAGTACCCGGAAAGAATGTTACAGAGAGCTGCCGGTTGGTGCAAGGCAGTACAGGGCGTCCGCGGGAAGATCCTCTCCGAGCTTTCCGGCTGAATGGGCGGTGTATGCGCCCCAGTAAGCGGGAACGGCAGGCCCCCGTTATCACGGGCCGCGCATTGTTGGATGCGCACTGAGGGGCCGGGCTTTGCACCGGCAATAAGAGTGGTACCGCAGAGGAGTTTATACGCCTTTGTCTCTTACGAACCGTAAGGGGCAAAGGCGTTTTTATTTGCGGGAAAGCCATTTCCCGGATGTTTCATTGCCTTTACATCCGCAAAAATAAGTGTTCAAAAAAAGGAGTATTATCATGAAAACATTGGAAAAAGTAAGCGACTTTGTGGGCAAGTACATGGCCGCCATCGTTATTGTGGTGGCGGCACTGGCGCTGCTGTTCCCCGGCACCTTCAGCGTGGTAAAAACCGCGTGGGTCAACACCCTGCTGGGCATCGTTATGTTCGGCATGGGTCTTACCCTGAAGCCGGAGGATTTCAAGGTGGTGTTCAGCCGCCCGAAAGACGTGATCATCGGCTGCATTGCACAGTTCACCCTGATGCCCTTCCTTGCATGGGCGCTGACGCAGCTGTTCCACCTGCCCACCGAGCTGGCCATCGGCGTTATTCTTGTGGGTACCTGCCCCGGCGGCACCTCCTCTAATGTGATGACCTATCTGTCCAAGGGCGACGTTGCGCTGTCCGTTGGCATGACTGCCGTTTCCACCGTGCTGGCCCCCTTCCTCACCCCGCTGCTCACCCTGCTGTATGCCGGCCAGCGCGTGGATGTGAACCCTGTAAATATGTTCCTGTCCATCGTCAAGGTGGTGCTGGTGCCCATCGCACTGGGCTTTGTGGTCAACCACTTCTTCCACACCTTCACCCAGAACGCCGTCCGCGTGCTGCCGCTGATCTCTACCACCGCCATCGTGCTCATCATCTGCGCTGTTGTTTCTGCAAACTCTGCTAAGATCATGACCAGCGGTCTGCTGATCCTTGCCGTGGTCATCCTGCACAACCTGCTGGGCTACCTCACCGGCTTTGGCGTGGGCAAGCTGCTGAAGCTGGATTCTACCAAGTGCCGCGCGATCTCCATCGAGGTCGGCATGCAGAACTCCGGTCTGGCCACCTCTCTGGCCGCTGCCCACTTTGCACAGTATCCGCTGGCAACCATCCCCGGCGCCGTGTTCTCGGTGTGGCATAACATTTCCGGTGCCGTCCTCGCCAACTTCTTTGCCCGCACCGCAGAGAAGAAGGACTGATCTTATATAATATAAGGGGCTGCTGCACAAGGTTTCTTCCCTGTGCAGCAGCCCCTGTTTTGTTTATCGCAGGCAGCGCCTCAGCTCCGGTATTCCGCCGGCAGCTGCTCCATGGTCTGCCACTTGTCCATGGCTTCTTCCAGCTTCATGCCCTTGGCCACTGCATCGCGGCGGCAGGCGTTGACAGCTTGGATCTCCTTCATCTTGGCACCGGTCAGGGTGTAGCCCTTCATGGCGATGAGGGTCGCCGCCCAAGCCACCATGGGGATGATGCAGAACAGCACGATGACCACCCAGTTCATGCCCGGGGTGTAGGGGTCATACTGGGTGGGCAGGCTCTGCAAGCCCACAAAGCTGACCGAAATACCCACAACGGTAGCGGAAAGGCTGGACACCAGCTTGTCCACCAGGCTGAACAGGGTGCCCATGATGCCGGGAATGTAGTTGCCGCTGCGGTAGGTCTCGTAGTCGGAGCAGTCGGCAACCATGGGGATGGGCATATCAGCGGTGGCGTAGTACGCACCGTAGCCGATGCCGAAGAAGGCGATGAACAGGATGGTGTACAGGTTGACGGACAGGCCGTTCTCGCCCAGAATGGACAGGGTAAAGGCATCGCCGCGGCCCCAGAGCAGCAGCAGCACCAGCACGCCCACATAGCACACCAGCGCCACGCTGACGTACTTCATCAGGCTGGCCTTCTGGCCCTCCTTCTGGCTGGTGCGGACGGTGAGCAGGAAGAAAGGCACGCTGCACACATAGCCCAGCACCATCATGGGCAGATACAGACCGTCGTAGTTGCCCATCATGCAGCCGTACAGCATACACAGCACAGTGGTGTTGTTGGCAATGGAAAGTGCCAGCTTGCAGCCTGCACCGGCCACCATCAGCCGCTGCATGGGATCGTTGTTCTTGATGATCTGGAGGTACTCGCGCACCTTGATCTTCTCGGCTTTGCTGCCGCTGACGCCGAAATACTTGGGCTGATCCTTTTCCCAGATGCCAATGACAGCCAGCAGGGTGAGCAGAATAGAGATAACGATGCCCACGGGCGCCAGCGTGCGGAAGAACCCGGCAGAGGCGTAGCCGCCCTCATAGTTCTTGGCAAGGATGGGAGCAAAAAACTGCATAGCGCCCATGCCCAGCAGGCTGCCCACGGTGTTGAAGATGGTGAACAGCGGACGCTGCTTGGGGTCGTTGGTCAGTACCGTCTGACCGGAGCGGGTGCAGCTGGTCTGGAAGGTGTAGCCGATGACCCACACGGCGTACAGCCCCACAAAGGCGGCGTAGCGCAGCCCCATGGCACTGGCGGGGATGAGCGGGGTAAGGCAATACAGTGCCAATACACTGGCCGCCATGATGAGGTTGCCGATGACCATGAAAGGCCGGAACTTGCCGAACTTGCCGTTGGTGCGGTCCATGAGAGCACCGATGATGGGGTCGGTGATGGCGTCAAACAGACGCATTCCGGTGACCATCACCGAGGCAAACAGCATGCTCAGGGCCAGCACCTTGCTGCCGAAGGTAGCGATGTAGGAAAGCACCAGCACATAGTACACATTCGTTGCGCCGTTGTTCAGCGGAAACAGCACCAGCTGGTAGGTTTTGGCGCGGTTCACACTCGACGCCGTTGTTTTTTGTTCGCCCATTGCGGTCTCTCCTTTTGAAAAAGAAGGGCAGCCCACCCCGCCTTCGGGGCAGGCTGCCGCTTGCGAAAATCTGATTTTTCGGAGGGTTGATTATTCCTGATCTTCCGCCGGGGCAGTCAGAGCCTTTGCGGCCTTGCGTGCCTTGATGCGCTTGACCAGCATAAAGATGCTGACAGCCACCAGAACGCCCAGCACCACATCAACGCAGATCAGTGCGGTCTTCCACCAAGGAGTAACGGATACGATCTTGGTCTCTGCGGTGACGCCGTTCATGGCGTTGGAGTTGACCACCGTGTACAGGATGCGGTGGGTAGACTCACGCATGGCCTGCGTGATGTCGGCATCGCCCTGATACAGCTTCAGCAGCTCGTCAGTCCACTGCTGGGCACTGGAGTCCCAGCTGTTGGTGCCAGCCAGCAGGCCCTGTGCCACGTCAAAGCTCTTCATGTAGATGCCGTAGGTGGCAAACATAGCGTTGCCGGAGAAGTCGGTGAGGTTGAAGCCAGTCAGGCCCCACTCGCCGCGCAGGATGTTAGTCTGCAGACCCTTGTGTGCGCCGGACCAGATGCCGCCGATACGGGCAAAGGAGTTCATGACACACTTGGCACCACCCTCGGTGACTGCCATTTCAAAGCTCTTGAGGTACAGCTCACGGATGGCCTGCTCGCTGGTAAAGGTAGCGATGCAGCGGCAGCGGCTCTCGGTATCGTTCAGGGCAAAGTGCTTGATGTAGACATACACGCCCTTGGACTGGATGCCCTCCACCTCGGCGGCTGCAATCTTGCCGGAGAGGAAGGGATCCTCAGAGTAGTACTCGAAGTTACGGCCAGAGTAAGCGGTGCGGTGGATGTTCATGGCAGGGCCGTACAGGCCGGAAGCGCCCAGATCCAGCATATCGTTGCCGAGGCAGACGCCCACTTCCCGCATCAGGTCCACGTTGAAGGTGGCAGCCATAATGTTCTCATCGCTGTAGGCGGTGTGGCAGGTAGACACGCCGGTCAGAGTCTGGGTAAAGCCCTGGGGACCGTTGTCGTCCACAGTGGCAGGCTTGGAAATGCTCTGCATCATAGCAGTGTTGTGGAAGCCCTTGCCCACCAGCTCGGCCATCTCCGCAAAGGTAACCTGATCCAGCAGCTTTTCCCAATCGGGGTCGTCGTAATCCTTGCCGATCATCATGCCCAGCGTCATGCCGTTGTCGGCACCCATGGTGGGCATCTCGGTGGTAGAGCCTTCGATGCCCTTGTAGCTCTGATAGGCGTTGATGTCCACCATCAGGGCGTCGTTGGCCTCAATGGCGATCTTCTCGGGCCAGGTGCCGGTCCAGTTGGAGCGGCTCAGCATATTCATCTCGTCATAACCATAGTAGGTCATGTCGGCAGAATCCAGCTGGTTGGTGATCTTCTCGCCAGTAGCGGCAGAGATGGAGTAGGTCTCGGTATCGGTAACGTCGTTGGTGTAGTGGTAGGTAAAGTCAGCGTTGCCGTTGGCGGTCATGCCGTTGGCAGTGGTGTAGCCCTTGGCAGCCAGAACGTTGTTCACAGCGTCGTGAGCATCGTGGGCAGCGGTCAGGTAGTAATCACCGGCCTCCAGAATGTAGGTCTGGGCCACGTTCTCGTCGTAGCAGGCCAGCTCGCTGCGGGGCACGTTAATGGTAACAGTCTCGGTCTCGCCGGGGGCCAGCAGCTGGGTCTTGCCAAAGCCGCACAGCTCCACAGAAGCCTTCTCAATGCCGTTTGCCTTATCGTACTCGGTGTAGGGGGACTGGAAGTAAGCCTGCACCACTTCCTTGCCTGCCACAGAGCCGGTGTTCTTCACATCCACGCTGATGTTGAAGCTGTCGGTAGCGGCATCGTAGGAGGACTGGAAGTTGGACCAGTCAAAGGTGGTATAGCTCATGCCGTAGCCAAAGGGATAGGCCACGGTGGAGGCGTAGTCGTACTCGCCCACGTTCTGGGTGCCCATGACCACATCCTCGTAGCGGGTCTCGTAGTAACGATAGCCCACATAGATGCCTTCCTGATAGGTGGTGTAGTAACCGTTGCCGTCCAGACCGCCGTTTGCCACAGAATACCACTTGCTGGTATCCTTCTCGTCATAGTTGGTGTACTGGTTTGCGTAGTAGTCCACCAGACCGGGTGCGGTGGTGTTGTCGTAGCAGTAGGTGTCCACCAGATGGCCGCTGGGGTTCACATTGCCTGCCAGAATATCTGCCACGGCGTTCAGGCCGTAGGAGCCGGTGTAGCCGATCCACAGAGCGGCGTCCACGCCGTACTCGGGATCATTGAGGAAATCGCACTCCATGGCGTTGGTGGAGTTGATCAGCACGATGGTGCGTGCAAACTCCTCCTTTGCCATCTTCAGCATATCCTTTTCTTCGTTGGTCAGGGACAGCACATTGGTGCCATCCACAAAATCGCCGTACTCCAGATCAGCACCCTCACCGGCCACACGGGAGAGCATCACGATGGCGGCATCGCCGTAGGAGGCAAAGCTGGAGCGCACATCAGTGATGTTTGCACCGGCTGCCGCATCCGCAGCCTTGACGTTGGTGCCGTACAGAGAGACTGGCACTTCATTGATATGCCATGCAGAGCGGTCACCCAGACTGGTACCCTTGCCGGGAGAGCGGACATAGTCCTTGCCTGCACCGTTGGTGTAGAAGTCCCACAGCACGGGGTTCACATCAAAGCCCACATCCTCCAGAGCCTGCTTCCAGGTGGGAGCCTTGGAGGTGTCGATATCGGCAGAACCGGTACCGCAGGTCACAACGTCCACGCTGGAATGGCTGAGCGTAGACACCTTGCTGCCCGCTACCAGAGGCAGGGTGTTGTTATCGTTCTTCAGCAGCACAGCACCCTCACCGGTAAGCTGCTCTGCAATTTCCTTATCGTGTGCTTCCAGCTCTTCCACACTGCTGAAATCACTCTCGTAATACACGGCACTGTCGTCCTTGCCCACGGTCTTGTGGGTGGAGGTCTTTAATGCGATGTTCACGGCCTGTGCACTGGCAAATGCCAGGTTGGAACCGATGCAGGCACCGGCGAACAGTACCGTGAAAAGCACCGTAAGGATGCTCCACAGTACAACGCCAGAGCCTTTCTTCTTGCCCTTCTTCATGTTGTTCTCCTTTTCTTGTGTGTGTCAGCGATCGCCGCAGGCTTTTCATGGCCGCTGTGGCGCAGCCATTTTCAAAGTGCGGCAGTATATTCCAAGGTGTGGACCGGTACTCAGACCCAGTTCGCACTCTTCGACTTGGTTTTTACCAGCTTGTAGCTGGGGTTTGGGGTCGCCACGCTGCGGAAGCTGGCAGTGTCGATGCAGTCGCCTGCAACGGCTTTCAGCTCTACCTTTCCGTGCAGCGGCACGCGGAACTTAAAGATATGCTCCCCAGTCTGCTCTGCCAGCTTTTTGCCGTCCGCATACAGGGCAACCGTTTTCTGGTTGGAGTAGACCTTGACCTCGATTTCCCTCTCAGTGCGGTCGGTGAACCGCTTGGAGCAGATGTGAACGAAGTTCTCCTCGCTCCACCATGCTTTATAGAGGTAGAAGCTGTCCTTTTTGGTTTTGCGGTCAAAGGTGACCAGACCCTTGTGGTTCATGCCCGGCTCGCCGCCCTGATCCCGGGCGTCGGCTGCAAAGTCGAACATATTCCAGACGTGGGTCGCCCACAGCCACGGGTGACGGTCGAAGCACTTCAGCATATACTCGTGGTACTTGGCCTGATATTCCTCGGTGTGGTCGCCCCGGCGGGGGTGGGCACTGTGGAGGTTGGGCATCCCCTCGGCACCGTACTCAGAAAAGCCCAAGGGACGGTTGGGATACACCAGATGGAAAAAGCCCATCCACAGGTCGTTCAAAAACAGGCCCGGCACATACCAGCCCAGATACAGGTTCCAGCTCACCAGATCGGTGATGTGCGCCACCGGGTTGAAGGGGCCGCACATGGCGTAGCAGGCCAGTGTAGTCAGACGGGTGGGATTCATCTTGTGGCACAGCTCGTTGAGCACCCGGTGGTTATCCAGCATATCCGCCTTGTCCTTGGTGGAGATGGTGATCTCGTTGGACACACCCCAGCAGACGATGGAGGGGTGGTTGTAGTTCTGGTGGATCAGCTCTTTCATCTGGCTGATGGTATTCTCCCGGCCGTTGGGCAGGTGCTCGGAAATATAGGGGATCTCTGCCCAGACCACCATGCCGTACCGGTCGCACAGGTCGTAGAAATACTGGTCGTGCTGGTAGTGCGCCAAGCGGACGGTGTTTGCGCCCAGCTCCCGGATCAGCGCCATGTCCTCGTCGTGCATCTCCCGGGTGATTGCATTGCCCAGACCCTTGCGGTCCTGATGGCGGGAAACACCGTGGAGGGGGTAGGGCTTGCCGTTGAGGAAAAAGCCCTTCTTCGCATCCACCGAGAAACTGCGCAGACCCACCTTGGTGGTCACCTCGTCCACCGGCTGGTCATCCTTTACCAAACGAACCACGCAGGTGTACAGGTAGGGGTCCTTTACGCCGTTCCACAGGTGGGGAGCATCCAGATGGAGGGAAGCATTTTCGCCCTCACCTTTTGCAACCAAGTTACCCTCGGCGTCCAGCAGCTCCACCGCAACGGTGCCCTCGCCTTCCACCAGCGTTTCCACCTGAATGTCGGCGCTGTCCTCTTTCAGGGCGGGGGTGATCTTCACACCGGTATCGCCAAAGTGTCCCAGCGCAATGTGGTTTTTGTTCACCACCAGCAAGCTCACATCCCGGTAGATACCGCCGTAGAAGGTAAAGTCTGCTTTCTGGGGGTAAACCCGGTCGTTGACGCTGTTGTCCACCCGCACCGTGAGCTGGTTTTCTGCCTGCAACAGCCCCGTGACCTCTGCCCGGAAGGTGGAGTAACCGCCGTCATGGGTGCAGAGCTGCTGGCCGTTCAGCAGCACGGTGGCGCTGGAATTGACGCCCTCAAACTGCAGCCAGACCTGCTGCTGTGCCGGGTCAAAGGCCGGTGCTGCAAAGCTGGTGCGGTAGGTGCAGGTACCCCGCCAGTAATCGTTGCCGCCGTCCTGACCGTCCATGGCGTTCCAAGTGTGGGGCAGTGCTACGGCAGCGGTCACGCCATCCGGGCCGGTGAACTGCCAGTCCTTCATAAGCTTTGCAATACTACGCATCCGATTCCTCCTGTTTTTTGCTGTACTCCGGTAATTTTTCCGTGCATTTTTCTTTCGTTGTTATTTTATCAAAGCGACCGCATTTCGCAAGATGCCCGCGAAAATCGGTCGTTTTGCGTGCGCATTCGGTTTTTTGCTTCCAAATGCAAACCAATATATTTGTGTATTTTTCACAAGAAGATGTATCCAATAGACCATAAAAAGAAAGCCGCCGCAGGACTTCCCTTTTCGGAAATTCTGCGGCGGCTGCCGGTTTCTTAACTTATTTTTGCAGCGGAAAGATGATCTTTTCCGCAAAGAATTCGCCCTGCTCTTCCAAGGTCAGCGTGCCTTTATATTTCTGCACGATGCGCCGGATCACCTTCAGCTCATACTGTGCGGAGCGGTTCGCCTGCTGTTCCGGCGGGCGCAGCGGGCTGATGATATTCACCACCACAAAGCCCTGCCGCACACAGACCAGCAGGTCGATGACCCGGCACTCCGGGCGGGCAGTCTGCACCGCGCTTTCCACCGCATGATCCAACGCATTGGCAAACAGCGCGTACAGATCCCCTGCCTCGATAAAACCCAGACAGCTGCCGTTTGCCACGGCATTCAGCTGGATGCCCCGGGACTCGCACAGCAGGCTCTTCTCGGTCAGCACCACATCCAGCACCTCGTTGCCGGTGTTGCAGTTCGCATCATAAAGGCGGGCTGCGCGCTCGGCCTCCTCGATGCGCTCTTGCGGCACCGCTTCGAGCGACAGCTTGCGGAGATCGGCGATCTGCACCTTCAGTTCATGGCAGCGCTTGTTGATGATCTGCACATTCTGCCGGGCGACCTGATACTGCTGACGCTGGCGCTCGTATAGCAGATTCAGCGCGTTCATTTCTTTTTCCATGGCAGATTTCTTGAACAGCTCTGTCTGGAAATACAATAACGTAAGAAAATAGAGCTGTCCGGTAACCAGCGTAGCCACCAGACTGGGCGGCCATGAATCGATAGAGGTATCGCTTAAAACCGCTGCCTGCACCATAAACAGGCTCCCAATAAAAAATGAACTGAATAACTGCCGGGGCCCGATATGGTATTCCCCCTTATAGGGAAGTTGCCGGGCAGGCAGTGCATACACCACCCCAAAGAATACCGCCCCGGACAGCAGCTGTACCAGAACCGCCCAAGGGGAAGTCATATTCAGCGGGTGCCCATGCCGGGAAAAATACAGCTCCAGAAAGCACCAGCCCTCGTAGGCGCACTGCGCGATGAGCAGACTCCACACCGCGCAGTACATCGCCCCTTTTTTATTGATATCCGTGCACAGGTAGATCATTCCACCCAGCAGCGCAAAAAAGGAAACATAAAGTACCAGCAGCAAGAGCTGCTGCTGCCACAGTGTTGTGGACTGTGCCAGTGGGTCCAGCAGCTGTGCCAGCAAAAGCAGTGGAAACAGCATCCCGCAGGCGCGCGCCCAGAAATGGGAACGATGCCGCAAGGGCAGACAAAAGACCAGCGCTGCACCCCAGCGCAGCAGCGCCCGGAGCAGGCTGTTCAGCAGGGATGTGGTCACAGCACACCTCCCATGTAGGACGCCACTGCGGTAAGAAAGGCCGTGCGCTGCCGCCGGCTGATCTCCAGCCGGTCGTCTTTCACAAGGGCAAAGTCGCTTTCAATGCCCTTGACGTAGGCTAAGTTAACCAGATAGCACTGGTTGCAGCGGACAAAATGGTACTCGGCAAGCTGCTTTTCGGCGCTTTGCAGGCTGGCGCGCACCGCAAATTCTCCTTTGGCGGTGTGGTAGTACAGCATCCGGCTGCGGGTCTCCAGATAATAGATATCCGCAGTGTCCAAAAGCTGGATGCCGCCGCCCGCCAGCTGCAGCACCACCTGCCCGCCTCTGCGCCGCTGCACCCGCTGGATGGCGCGGGAGAGCTTTGTGCAGAACTGATAATAATTCACCGGTTTCAGCACATAATCCAGCGCGTCCACCTCGTACCCCCGGATGGCGTACTGCGCCATGTTGGTCACAAAGACCAGCACCACCTCCGCGTCCACCGCCCGGATGGCTTCGGCAGCGGCAAAACCGTCCAGCCGGGGCATCTCCACATCCATAAAAATGATGTCGAACCCCGGCGTATAGTGTTCTGCAATCTCGGAGCCGTCCGCAATGAGGCTGATCTCCACCTGTAACCCCTGCTCCTCGGCATATTGCCGAACGAACCGGTTCAGGCATTCCCGCGTTTCCTCCTGATCTTCCACGATTGCGATCCTGAACATCCTGCACCCACCTTCTCTCTGCGTCTGATCGCCGTATCACTCTTTTTATTGAAACATACTTTTCCGTGAAATGCAATGGAAAACCTTTGTTTGAAACGAGGTTGTTTTTAGACGCCTGTCTTGTAGGGGCGGCCAAGTTCGCACAAAGCAAGCTTCCTTCTGCAAAGCAAAAAGGCAGGATACCATCACTACGATGATACCCTGCCTTTGCTCGTTTATCGCTTTGTTGCGCCAGTATGATAAACAAAAAAAACGTACCCAAACCCTTGCAGGTTCGAGTACGAACTGTATGGTGGAGAATTAGGGACTCGAACCCCAGACCCCCTGCGTGTGATGCAGGTGCTCTAACCAGCTGAGCTAATCCTCCATATTCGCTTGTGTTGTGCGCTCCGAACTGGAACGTGATTATTATAGCACGGCCTTTGCCGAAATGCAAGCCCTAATTTGAAAAACTTTTACTTTTTTCGAAACACTTTCCTTCCCAGCAAAAACGCCATGCCGGGTGCCGGGCGTGCAACATTACCGCCGGGCAGCTGCACCGGCTGCGCCCTGCACAAAAAATGTGCGGCAGGCTGTTGCTCTTTGCCTGCAAATCGTGTATACTTGGGGGCAGAAAGCTGCATAAGAGAAATCGAGGGATGTATATGCTGACACTTCGCGGGATCATCACGCTGGTAATATTGGCTGTGCTGTTTGCGCTGGCTGTGGTCTGGATCTCCAGACAGGGCGGCTGGAAGGGCGAGGGCTGCAACGGCAACTGCGCTTCCTGCCACAGCCATTGCGAGGACCCGGACGCCAAGAAGAAATAACCCAAACAGGGCTGCTGCACGAAACACGGTGCAGCAGCCCTGTTTTATGTTTTTTCACGGTTATTTGCTCAGAACGCACCGCGCTGGGCGGCATAGACGGCGATGGTGCTCAAAAGATCCTGCAGCGCCTTCTGGTAGGTGGTGCGGCCGATGTGCAGCTGCTCTAAGATCTCGTCCTCCGGGCGCTGCTCAAAAAAACGCATCCGCAGCAGGTCTGCCCGCATGGGGTCGTGCACCTGATAGTAGTCGATGCCTTCATCAATGGCGCTTTGCCAGCGGCGGTTTTCTGGCGTGCGCGCCCAGTGGCGCTCGCCGTACTTGCGCAGGGCGTTCCGGGTCAAGTCGCGTTGTTCCTGCGTCACTGGCGCTTCCCCCTTTTGGGCAGCTCCAGCACCGCACTGCGCGAAAACCGGTTCTCGGCATCGAAAAAGCAGGCGTCCCGCTCGGCCATCGTCAGCCCAAGCATAGTGGAAAGCCGTTCTGCTTCGTCCAGCTTGAATTGAGTCTCGCCCAGCAGCTTGTGCCGCAGGGTGTTGCTGCTGATGTGCAGCACACTGGCCACATATTGCAGCTTGTAGCCACTGTCTTGGATGTAAGTGTAGATCAGGTTTGTGTTTGCCATGGCTTCGCTCCTTTTTTGTAGTTCACCGCATTTGCAACAATCATTGGTTGTATTATACTCTGTTGTTGATTAACTGTCAACCTGCAATTTCCAAAACGCTCTGTAATTGTTGATTTTCAGGAAATTTTCTGCTATACTCAAAGCAGAAAGCCGCGTTTCACACTACAACCCATAGTTTTCAGGAGAACTGTCATGTCCGATCTATCTACCCGTGTCCGTCTGCGCCGGGAGCAGCTGGGCCTTTCGCAGCAGGAGCTTGCCCGGCGCATGGGCTACCGCTCCCGTTCCTCCATCACCAAACTAGAAAAAGGCATCAACGACCTGCCCCAATCCAAGGTAGAGGAGCTGGCACAGGCGCTGGAGACCACCCCCGCTGCTCTGCTGGGGCTGGACGCACCCTGCGCCTGCCCCCCGGGCTTTGAGCCGCTGCCTGCCATGGTGCAGGTACCGCTGATTGGCTCCATCGCCTGCGGCACCCCCATCACCGCCGAGCAGAATATTGAGTGCTATATCGGGGTGCCCGCCGCGTGGCACGCAGATTTTGCCCTGACCTGCCACGGCGACAGTATGTCTCCCACAATATGCAACGGAGACATCGTTTGCATCCGCTGCCAGCCCGAGGTGGAGCAGGGCGAGATCGCCGCCGTGCGGGTGGGCGAGGAAGCCACCCTCAAGCACTTCCACCGGCAGGGCGATGCCGTGATGCTGCTGGCAGACAACGCCGCCGTCTGCCCGCCCATGTTCTACGCCGGAGAGCAGCTTTCGGAGCTGCACATTGAAGGCAAGGCCGTGGGGCTTTGCCGCGGCCTATAAGATAAGGAAAGAAAGGAGCAGCCCGTGTTCGGCAAAAAGAAAGCGTTCCCCGCTTACGACCCCGCCGCCCAGAAGCCAGTGCTGCGGTGCAGCATCTGCACTGGGGAGCAGGTGGCCGGGTTTCAGGATCTGCACACCGGCCATTTTACCGAGGTGCAGCTGATCCGCAGCCCGCAGGAATTGCAGTCCTTCCGCAGCCGGTACGGCATCCCCGCCGACTGCCCTATTGAAAAGATCTATTGAGCAAGGAGTTCATCATGCAGCAGGCATCCGAAGCCATGACCCTGAAGGTCATTGCCCATATCCACACCGCCTTTCCCACCAAGTTCGGCATCCCGCGTCAGAGCGGGCTGGTAGAAGAGCTGCGGGGTGAGATCATCTTTACCCCGGAATACCGCAACCCCGATGCTCTGCGCGGACTGGAGGATTTCAGCCACATCTGGCTGGTATGGCAGTTTTCCGGCGCGGTGCGGGAAAGCTGGTCCCCCACCGTGCGCCCGCCGCGCCTTGGCGGCAACACCCGGGTGGGCGTGTTTGCCACCCGGTCGCCCTTCCGGCCGAACCCTCTGGGACTTTCCAGCGTAAAGCTGGAAGCTATTGAGCAGCGCCAGGACGTTGGGCCGGTGCTCATCGTGCGCGGTGCCGACCTGATGGACGGCACCCCCATCTACGATATCAAGCCCTACATCCCCTACGCGGACTGCCACCCGGATGCCGCCGAGGGCTTTACCGGGCAGACCCGCACCCACCATCTGGAAGTGTCCTGCCCGGAAGCGCTGTGGCAGACCGTACCGGAGGCCGACCGCGCCGCGTTGCAGGGCGTACTTGCCAGCGACCCCCGCCCCTCCTACCAGCACGACCCGCAGCGGGTGTACGGCATGGAGTTTGCCGGGCTGGAAGTGCATTTTACCGTGGACGGTGCTCAGCTCACCGTGCAGGATATCACCCTGTTATAAAAGGAGCCGTTCATGGAACTGCGGACTGTCAATACCTTTTTGCACATCGCCGAGTTGCACAGCTTTTCCCGCACCGCGCGGCAGCTGGGCTACTCGCAGTCGGCGGTGTCCTCCCAAATTGCACAGCTGGAGGCCGAACTGGGCACCCCGCTGTTTGACCGCGTGGGTAAAACGGTGCGCCTGACCGATGCCGGGCAGACCTTTTTAGGCTACGCCCGCACCCTGCTGGAAACTGCCCAGCAGGCGCAGGCCGCCTTGCAGCCCGCCCAGCAGGTGCGGGGCAGCTTGCGCATTGCGCTGGCGGATTCCGTGTGCAGTACCTTTTTGCCGGGGCTGTTGCAGCGCTACCATGCCCGCTGCCCGCAGGTGGAGCTGGTGCTGCACACAGCCTCCACGGACGAGATGCTGCAATTGCTGAGCACCAATCAGGTAGACCTTGTCTACACGCTGGACCAGCCCCTTTTGCAGCCTGCGCTGGTGCTGGCTGCGGATGTGCCGGAGCCGGTGTGCTTCATTGCGCCGCCGCAGCATCCGCTGGCGCAGGAAAGCGTGCTCCCGCTGGACATTCTGCCCCGGCAGGAGTTTCTGCTTACCGAGCGGGGCATGAGCTACCGGGACGCGCTGGACCAGTGCATGGCGGCGCACGGCCTTGCCATCCACCCCTATCTGGAACTGGGCAGCGCCGCGCTGCTGTGCCAGATGGTAGAGCAGGGCATGGGGCTTTCCTTTTTGCCGGAGTACATCGTGCGCAGCGCACTGGCCGAGGGGCGTCTGGCTCGGCTGAACGTGCCGGACTGCACCGTCATGATGCACCGGCAGCTATTCTACCACCGGGATAAATGGGTGACCCCCCAGATGAACGTGTTCATCGAGCTGGTGCGGCAGGGCACACAGATCAAATGATTGGGAATGCCCGCCGCGTTGCTTTGGGCATATTCAGCGGAAGAAATATTTTTATTTCGGGGTTCAGAAACGCCTGTGGGCGTTTCTGAACCCCATTTTCACGAGAGGGTTCTCCAAAACGAAAAACCGCCGAAGGTTTCCCTTCGGCGGTCTTTCGTATGATAGGAGGATCAAAAATGATCTTTGCTAAGTCTTAGTTCAGGATGGTCTGCTCGGTCTCGATGTCGAACAGGTGCACCTTATGGGGATCGAATGCAACGCGGACGGTGTCTCCGTTGCGAGCCTTGGAGGTGGGAGCAACGCGGGCGGTCATCTTGTTGCCCTTGTACTCCAGGTACAGGTAGATCTCAGCGCCCATCATTTCGGAAACATCGACCTGAGCATCCAGCTGGCAGTCGGTGTGCTTTGCCATAAACTCGGGCTCGTCGTCGATATCCTCGGGACGGATGCCCATCTTGATCTTCTTGCCAACGTAGGAATCCAGCTTGCCGTCGGCGGTCTTCTCCTTGGGCAGGGGGATCACGTCGCCGCCCAGGTCAACACCGTACAGGTCGCCCTTCTTGATCAGGGTGCCGTCCAGGAAGTTCATCTGGGGGCTGCCGATGAAGCCAGCAACGAACATGTTGCAAGGCATATCGTACAGGTTCTGCGGGGTATCGACCTGCTGGATAATGCCGTCCTTCATAACCACGATACGGTCGCCCATGGTCATAGCCTCGGTCTGGTCGTGGGTAACGTAGATGAAGGTGGTAGCCAGCTTCTTGTGCAGCTTGATGATCTCGGTGCGCATGGAGGTACGCAGCTTAGCATCCAGGTTGGACAGGGGCTCGTCCAGCAGGAAGACTGCCGGGTTACGAACCATTGCACGGCCCAGAGCAACACGCTGACGCTGACCACCGGACAGAGCCTTGGGCTTGCGGTCCAGCAGGTGCTCGATCTCCAGGATCTTAGCAGCCTCGTGCACGCGCTTGTCGATCTCGTCCTTCGGGGTCTTGCGCAGTTCCAGACCGAAAGCGATGTTCTTGTAAACGGTCATGTGGGGGTACAGAGCGTAGCTCTGGAACACCATGGCGATATCACGATCCTTCGGGGGGACGTCGTTGATCAGACGGCCGCCGATGTACATCTCGCCCTTGGAGATCTCCTCCAGACCGGCGATCATACGCAGGGTGGTAGACTTGCCGCAGCCAGAGGGGCCGACGAAGATGATGAACTCCTTATCCTGGATCTCCAGGTTGAAGTCGGTAACAGACGGGGCAGTTGCGCCCGGATAGATCTTGTAGATGTGCTGGCAGCTAATGGAAGCCATAATCGTTATCCTCCGTAAATATTTGGTGTTTCACGCCCTTGACGGCGTGTTGTTTCGTTGGTACTATAATAACAGATAATTTTGTGATATAAAATAGCATTTTATTGATTAGAGGTGTCAGATATTGCTGTTTGACTGGAACACCATCGCCGCACCAGCTGCGCTGCTGGACGTGCAGCTTTCCGCGCCCCGCACCCTGACCGGCGAGGGGCTGTGGGTCTGCCTTGTTTCCAGCGGCAGATGCACGGCTTCCCTGCCCGGGGCATCGGCTGCGCCCGCCGGCTCTGTGCTGGTGCTGCCGCCGCAGTCCGCTGCGGCGGGACATCTGATCTTAAGCCGCGCCCCGCTCACCCTGACCCCGGAGGACAGCTGCCATCTGCTGTGCGTCCAGCTGACCGGGCAGGCCAGCACGCAGTTTTTGAACGGCCTGCAGGAGCTGCCCTATCTTGCCAAAGGCGAGACCTGCCCTGCCGCCGCCGAGCTGATGGGGCGTCTTGCGGAGGAAAAAAACACCCACAGCCGTGCCCGCAGCCAGCTGGTCTTTGCCCTGCTGTGTGAGCTGGCGGATGCCGACAGCGCCGCGCCCGCCCTGCCGCCGCTGGTGCAGGCCGCCATTGAGGATATCCGCGCCAACTACGCGGGACTGTACGGCGTGGAGGAGCTCAGCGAGCGGCTGGGGGTCTCCAAAAGCCATTTGGTGCGCACCTTTACCGCCGCCGTGGGCGTGCCGCCGGGCAAGTACCTGACCACCGTGCGCATCGAGGCCGCGCAGCGGCTGCTGCTGCACCGGGAGTACACACTAGACGTGGTGGCCAGCTTGTGCGGCTTTTCCGGGGCGAACTACCTGTGCCGGGTATTCAAAAAAGAAACCGGCCAGTCCCCTGCACAATGGCGGGCACTGACCGGTCGCGCCGCACAGGCCGGGCTTACGCCCGAGGAGACCATGCGGGAACAGGAGATGTATATTTAAGCCGTCTCGGCCTTTTTTCTGCGCAGCAGAAACAGGGTCAGCAGGGCGGTGAGCAGCTCCGAAGCCGGGAAGGCCGCCCATACGCCCGGCATCCCGAACACTGCGCTCAGCACCAGCGAGCAGGCCACGATGGCCACCATGCCGCGGCAGATGGAGGTGATAGAGGCCTCTGCCGGGCGGTTCACAGCGCTCAGATAGCCCGCCGCCATGATGTTGAAGCCCGCAAAGAAGTAGCCCACAAAGTACATCCGCATCCCGGTGTGGGCATACTGCGCCATCTGCACCGAGTTTTCGCTGTTGAACCAGCTTACAAAGGTATCGGTCAGCCCGAACACCGCAGCGTACAGCACCGCCGCCAGCACCAGCACGGTGCCGCTGCCCAACAGCAGCAGCTTCCGCGCCCCGGCGTGGTCGTTCTGCCCATAGCAGCGGCTCACCAGCGGCTGTGCACCCTGCGCCACGCCGTTGAAGATGGCGGTAGCCACCAGCGCAAAGTTTGCCACCACGCCGTAGGCTGCTACGCCCACGTTGCCCGCCAGCCCCAGCAGCAGAAAGTTGAACACCGTGGTGGTCACGCCGGAGGAAAGCTCCCCCACAAAGCCGGAGATGCCCAGCTGACAGCTCTGCCCCAGCAGCCTTGCCGAGGGCATCTGCCGCACGAATTGCAGGGTGTTCTCCTTTTTAAAGAAGTGGCGGCTGCAAATGGCGATGCTGATAATAGGCGAAACCGCCGTTGCCAGCGCCGCACCGGCCAAGCCCAGACCCATGGGGAACATAAAGATATAGTCGAACACCACGTTGAACAGACTGCCGCTCAGGGTCGCTACCATGGCAAGGGAGGGGTCGCCGTCGTTGCGGACAAAGGCCGAAACGATGTAATTGCACATAAAAAACGGAGTGAACAGCAAAAAGATGCGCGCATAGGGGATGCCCAGCGCCACGATGCCGACATCGCCGCCCATGAGCCGCAGCAGCGCCCCGGGCGCAAAGACACCCGCCAGCATCCACGGGATAGATGCCAGTACGGCGCACAGAATGGCATTGGAGAAATACCGCTGTCCCCGGGCATCGTTCTGCGCCTTGGCAATGGCGTAGCGGGTGGCCGAGCCCAGCGCGATCATAGAGCCAATGGCAAAAATAAAGTTGTAGATGGGCAGGCAGAGGTTGAGCAGGGTAACGCCATCCGTACCGGCGGCCTGTGCAATAAAATAAGTGTCGGCCAGAATATAGCACGAAGTACCCAGTAAGCCGAAAATATTCTGCGAGACATATTTAAAGAACTGTTTTGTCAGATCCATACACTTTTTCCTTTTTCCCTGTTTTTGCATACGTCTGGAAATTGTAGCATATCTGCCGCCGCAAGTCAACCGCAAAACCCGCCCATTACCGTATAAAAGAAGCAGTTGCGCACAGCGCCCTGCGGGTGTATACTGTACACTGCCGCACCTTGCGGCACACCTGTATGCAGAAAGGAAGAAGCCCTATGTCCGACAGGATCTTATTTTCCATCGGCGAAGCGCTGATCGATATGATCCCCTCCCGGGTGGGGTGCAGCTTTGACGAAGTGCCCGCTTTCAGCCCCCGGGTGGGCGGTGCCCCGGCCAATGTCTGCGCCGCCGTTGCCCGGCTGGGCGGCCGCAGTGCGCTGCTGAGCCAGCTGGGCGATGACCCCTTTGGTCACAAGATCGCCCGGGCGCTCGCCGCCTGCGGCGTGGAGCTTTCCCATCTGGAATTTACCGGCAAAGCCAGCACCGCGCTGGCCTTCGTCAGCTTAGCGGAAAACGGCCAGCGCACCTTCAGCTTCTGCCGCAAGCCCTCCGCAGACCTGCTGTATACCCCGGAGCAGATCGACCCGGGCTGGTTCTCGCAGGCCTTTGCCTTGCACTTTTGCAGTGTCTCGCTGGTGGACAGCCCCATGCGCTACGCCCATCTGGCCGCCATCACTGCTGCGCGGGAGGCGGGCGCCATCCTCAGCTTTGACCCCAATCTCCGCTTCCCCCTCTGGCCGGACCGGGAGCAGCTGCGCCAGACCGTGTGGCAGTTTCTCCCTCTGAGCCACATCCTGAAGCTTTCGGACGAGGAACTGCCCTTCCTCACCGGCACCGAGGACATTGAAGCCGCACTGCCCGCACTTTTTACCGGAGATGTGCAGCTGGTGCTGTACACCTGCGGCGGCAAGGGTGCCCGCGCCTATACCCGCGCCACCAGTGCCCGCGCCCGCAGCCCCAAGGTGACAGCGGTAGACACCACCGGCGCAGGGGACGGCTTTATCGGCTCGTTCCTGTGGCAGCTGCAGCGGGACGGCGTGACCACCGCCGAACTGCCAAAACTTTCCCGCAAACGCCTGACCGAGTATCTGACCTTTTCCAACCGCTTCTGCGCCCTCAGCGTGCAGCACCACGGTGCGCTCGACAGCTACCCCACTTTGGAGCAGATGAAAGCGGAGTATCCCCTGCCCTGAGGGTAAATTTACAGTGCATTCTGTATTTTTTAACATTTATATGCTATATTGTATAAAAAATCCGCTCTTTCACCACCCAAAAGGAGGAACCCATGCCCTTTGAGTTTGCTTTTCTGGACTGGCTGTACCAGTTCCGCAACCCGGTAATGAATGCGATCTCCATCTTTTTTGATTACGCCGGTGCCCACGGCGAGATCTGGATCGCGTTCACCCTGCTGCTTCTGCTCTTCCGGCGCACCCGCAAAGCAGGCTTTGCCATGGCGGTGGCGCTGGTGCTGTACATGGCGGCGGGGCACTTCTTCCTCAAGCCGCTGTTCGCCCGCCCCCGTCCCTGCGATATCAACACCACCATCACCATGCTGGTGGCGCGACCGCACGGGCACTCCTTCCCCTCCGGGCACACCGCTTCCGGGGTGGCGGCAGCCTATGCGCTCTGGCTGCAAAACCGGAAGCTGGGCGCACCCGCGCTGGTGCTGGCAGCCTTTATCGCCTTTACCCGGCTGTACCTCTATGTGCACTTTCCCACCGATGTCCTTGGCGGCGCAGTGCTGGGCATCGCGCTGGGCACTGCGGCCTCCGCATTCGCAAACTATATGGCAAATCGTAAAAAGAAACAACAAATTGTATAAGAAAAGGTCGCTGCACGCATTTTGTGCAGCGACCTTTTTGCTCTATTATTCCTCCGGGAGCTGCACTTTCCGGTTCTGTGCCGGATCCCAGCACACCAGCCCCAGCCGACTGCCCGCAGGCAGGGCGGCGTCCGGCTTTGCCGCCTGCCAGCAGCGCTTGAGCGCCGCAGCGGCATCCTCTGCGCCGGGCAGCTCGGTGCACAGCACCGTGCCCTGCCAGCCGTTCTCCGTGTACAGGCTCAGTGCGCCCGCCTTGCCGTCCAGAATGGCGGTGATGTCCTGCTGCAGCTGCGCGTAGCCCTCGGCGGTGGCGGCGTACTCACCGTGCCACTTTTCAAAAAACACCGAGAATTCCCCGCACAGCTCAATCAGCAGGTCCTCTGTGCCGGAGGGGCTTTGCACCACCAGTGCCAGATCCTGCTCCTCCATGTAGTCAAAGTCCGGGTCGTCCCATGTGTGCACGGTGACCTGCTGTCGGCTGAGCAGCATCAGCAGTTCTCCCTGCTTTTCAGCGGTGTCAAAATCGCCCTGCGGGCTGTTCCAATCTGTATTCATCGGTGTTCCTCCATTTATAAAGTGTGCAGGCAGTGTTTCAGGCTGTCTGCTCTCTGTCTGCGTGCTTTTCCGCTGCGGCGCGGGCCTTCTGTTCTTTTTTGGCGCAGTAGAGCGCACGGTCGGCGCGGTCCTTCACTGTGACCACGTCCTCCCCGGAAAAGGCGGCAGAGCCAAGGGAGACCGTCGGCAAAATGGTAAGCACCTTGCGCCGCTCTGCCAGCAGAGATTGCAGCGTTGCTGCGCAGCGGGCTTCGCTTGCCTCGTCTTTCAGCAGCACGCAGAATTCATCGCCGCCAATGCGGTAGCAGTAGCCGCAGCGGGCATAGGCTTTTTTGATGCAGTCTGCGATCTCGGCAAGGCAGACATCTCCCTGCAAATGGCCGTAGCGGTCGTTGATCTGCTTGAAGTCGTCCACATCAAACACCACCAGCACCCCGCCGCTGCGGCGCATCTCGGCGGTGCGGTTCAGGTAGCTGTTCTGGTTCAGAAGTCCGGTCAGGGCGTCCAGCTGGTTCCACATCTCGCTGCAATAGATATAATACAGCACCGACAGCAACGTGACGCACAGCCATGTGACGTGCAGCTCCGGCAGTGCGATCTGAATCACGGTCTCCGCGCCCAGAAACAGGATCAGCGGGTAGATCAGCGTGCGGCTGCGGTTCTGAAAAGCCGTCGCCGTGCGCACCGTAGCCGCCATAAGGTACAGCATGGAGATATAATACATCATGACATAGATGTAAAAGCGCTCGCCCCGGGCGTAGAGGTTCTCCTTACTCACCGAGAACACAGGCCCATAGGGCAGCGTTGCCGCCAGAAAAAGCAGATACACGCCCTCGCAGCACACCGCCACCTTGAACCCGCGCCGGATGATGGATTTTTTGTCCAGCACATATACCAGACACAGCGCCACTGCCGGTGTCAGCCCGAAGCCCAGATAGTTGGACAAAATGTTCAGCCAGCGGCAGCCCGGCGGTGCACCATCCACCACAATGGTGATGACCTCCAGCACCGAAATGCACGCAATGAGCGCAAAGGCCAGAAAGAACCCGCGCTTCTGCTTTTTATTCAAAGATTCGCTCAGCTTTGTAAGAAAGCACATAAAGCCAAGCACAAAAAGATCAATGGTCGTTAAAATAAAAAAATATCTATCCATTGCAGATTATCTCGCTCTGTACGCTGATGTCTTGGATAATGCGCATACCGTTTCGATATGCTCCGTATGCGGGAACATATCCACCGGGGTAAAGCCCTCGGCCTTATAGCCCAGCTTTGTCAGGGTGGCAAGGTCGCGGGCAAGGGTAACGGGGTTGCAGCTGACGTAGACCACCCGCTTTGGAGCCATGCGGGCCACGCTGGCAAGGAATTCCGGGGTAGAGCCCTCGCGCGGGGGGTCCATAAAGATCACATCTGCCTTCTCCCCTGCTGCGGCTGCTTCGCGGATCCAGCGGGTGGCGTCGGCGGCAAAGAAGCGGGCGTTCTTTACGCCGTTGTGTCTTGCGTTGCCAATGGCGTCCTGCACGGCGTCCCGGTTCAGCTCCACACCCACCACCTGCTTTGCATGGTCGGCGGCGGTCAGGCCAATGGTGCCAATGCCGCAGTAGGCGTCCAGCACCACCTCTTTGCCGGTCAGCTTTGCAGCTTCCACCGCAAGGCCGTACAGCACTTCGGTCTGGGCGTGATTGATTTGATAAAAGCTGCGCGGGCTGATGGCGTAGGTCTTGCCGCAAAGGGTGTCCAGAATGAACCCCTTGCCGTACAGCACTTTTTCTGCCTCGCCCAGCACCACGCTGGTCTTGCGGCTGTTCACGTTCTGCACCACGGTGGTCACAGTCACGCCGCGCTGCGCAGTTTCCGCCAGCAGCGCCTTGACAAAGTTTTTCGCGCCCGGCAGCACCGGCTGCGCCGTTACCAGCACTACCATCACCTGCCCGGTGGCTACGCCCCGCCGCAGCAGGCAGTGGCGCACAAGACCGGTACCCTTGTCCTCGTCGTAGGGCTGGTAGCGGCAGGCGTTGGCGGCAGCCCGCACCGCCTGCATGGTCTTGTCCAGCACCTCGTCCTGCAGTAGGCAGCTTTCCACCGGCAGCACCTTGTGGCTGTTTGCCGCGTAGATGCCGGAGGTCAGTTTTCCACCCCAGCCGGTGGCAAAGGTGGAGATCACCTTATTGCGGTAGTGGTAAGGCTGCTCCATGCCCCGGATGGGGTGCACCGGGCCGTATTTGCCCACAAGAGCCCGCACTTTTTCTTCCTTTTGTTTCAGCTGCGCGGCATAGTCCAGCCCCAGCAGGGGGCAGCCGCCGCAGTTTTTGGCACGCAGTTTGCAATCCATGGCAGTTTCTTCCTTTATATAACAGATACTCTCTTTTCAGGATATCACAGGGCGGGGTGGATTGCAACCGCAAGCCGGTGCGTTTTTTGCAGTTTTCTTTTTTACCGCCGGGGCTTTACTTTCCCGCGATGATTTGCCATAATAGGGACAGAAAACGACCGTTTACGGGAGGGCTACAAGATGAAGATCATGGTTTTTGATGTAGGCGGAACCGAGATCAAATACTCGGTCATGGATGAGCAGATGCACCGCACGAACAGCGGCGCGGTGCCCACGCCGCAGGATACGCAGGCGCAGTTTCTGGATACGGTCTACCGGCTGTATGCGCCCCACAAGGGCGAGGTAGTCGGCATTGCCATGGCGCTGCCGGGCTTTGTGGACAACCGCACCGGCTATGTGTCCAACGGCGGGGCGCTGCTGTACAACACCGCTACCCCGGTGGGGCAGCTGCTGGCAGAAAAGTGCGGCTGCCCCGTTATCCTGGAAAATGACGGCAAGGCCGCCGCCATGGCAGAGCTGGCAAACGGCGCGCTGAAAGGCTGCTGCAACGCGGCAGTGTTCATCATTGGCACCGGCGTGGGCGGCGGCATCATCGCCAACGGACAGCTGGTGCGCGGGGTGCACTTTACCGCCGGAGAGTACAGCTTTGTCAACACCAACGCCGAGGCGTGGGACGCCCCGGACCAGAACATGGCCTGCCAGTGCAGCACCAGCAATCTGCTCAAATGGTACCGCGCCCGCAAGGCACTGCCGGAAAACGCCCCGCTGGACGGACGCAGCTTTTTTGCCGCCGCCAACGCCGGGGAGCCGGAAGCCTTAGAGGTGCTGCGGCGGTTCTGCCACGCGGTGGCGGTGCAGATCTACAACCTGACCGTTCTGCTGGATGTGGAAAAGGTGGCCATTGGCGGCGGCATCAGCAAGCAGCCCCTGCTGCTGGAAAGCCTGCGCAGCGCCTACGATGGACTGTACGCCTCCCGGGCGGGACAGGCTTACATGGAGGGCTTACCCCGCTGCCAGATCGTGCCCTGCGCCTTCAGCAGTGAAGCCAATCAGGTGGGCGTCGCCGCCGCATATTTTGAAGCCATGCAGAAAAAATGTTGATTTTCAGCCGGTTTCATGGTACTATATCTGCCATGCGTTCTGCACGCAAAACACGAAACAAGGAGATCTTGAACCATGAACTACCTGCATAAATTTGCCGTTCTGACCCTCAGTGCTGTGCTGTCCGTCTGCCTGCTGGCAGGCTGCGGCGCTTCCGCGTCCTCTACCGCCTCCAGCGCTGCCTCCTCTGTGGCTTCTTCTGTGGCCGCTTCCGAGGTTGCTTCTTCCGCTGCCAGTAAGGCACAGGCCACGGTGGAGTTCACCGTTACCGCTGCGGACGGCAGCGTGTCCAGCGTACTGCTGAACGTGACCGACGGCGAAAAGCTGAGCACCGCACTGGCCGAGGCCGGGATCATCAGTCAGGAAGAAGCCGAGGCCGGCTTTGTGACCACCGTGAACGGCGAGACTGCCGACTACGATAAGGATCAGGCATGGTGGTGCCTGACCGATGCTGCCGGTGAGATGACCACGGTGGGCGTGGCCGACATCGAGCTCCACGACGGTGACAGCTATGCCTTTACCTACACCAAGGGCTAAAAAGCCGGTGGCGCTGCACACCCGGGTGCTGCGGCTGGTGCTCAGCGGCCTGATGGGCGCACTGCTGGTGGTGAGCAAGCAGGCCATGAGCGGTCTGCCCAATCTGGAGCCGGTAAGCCTGCTCATCATCCTGTTTGCACTGGAGCTGCCCCGGGAGACGCCCGGCGCCATCACGGTATTCATCCTGCTGCAGGGCGTGCTGTACGGCTTTGGTCTGTGGTGGGTGATGTATCTGTATGTGTGGTATCTTCTGGCGCTGCTGGCATGGCTGCTGCGCCGCATGGACAACGCCTTTTTCTGGGCGGTGTTCAGCGGGCTGTACGGCCTGTGCTTCGGCGGACTGTGCGCGGCGGTATATCTGTTTGCCAAAACGCCCGCCTTTGCCCTGAGCTGGTGGCTCAGCGGTCTGAGCTACGATGCACTGCACGGCATCGGCAATTTTGTGCTGATGCTGCTGCTCTATCGTCCGCTGCGCCGTGCGCTGCAAATGGCAAAAAAGCAGCTGCGGATCTAATATTTTCTTTATAAAAACACAGAGCCGGACCGCCCGAGGGCTGTCCGGCTCTGCTTGTATTCAAAAATATTTTTTTCTGCATCGTTACGCATTCAGACGGGCAAAGGCCTGCCGGACATCGCCGGAGAAATACAGCGTACCCAGTGCACACACCGGGCCTTCGCCGCCCAGTTCTTCCGCGCGGGCTACACCGGCCTCGATGCTGTCTGCTGCCTCGGCGGTGCAGCCGTAGGCGCGGATATGCTCTGCCAACGTCTGCGCCGGCATGGCACGGGGGTTGTGCGCCGTCACGGTCACGAACCGCTCGGCCAGCGGTGCCAGCAGCGCCAGCATCTCGTCCACGTCTTTATCTGCCATGATGCTGACCAGAAAGACGAATTTCTGCCCGGGGAAGCGGTCTTTCAGGCTCTGCACCGTGGCGCGCATCCCGTGGGCGTTGTGGCTGCCGTCCAGCACAAAGGCCGGGCTGTGGCGCAGCAGTTCAAAGCGCCCGGGCCAGCTTACCTGCTCCAGCCCGGTGCGGATGGCGCTTTCCGGGATGTTCCAGCCCTGCTGCCGCAGCACCCGCAGGGCGGTGATGGCCAGCGCGGCGTTGCGGGGCTGATAACTGCCGATGAGCGGCAGCCGCACCCCGTCCAGCCCGTCAAAGCTGAAGGTAACTGCGTCCAGATCCCCGCCGGTGATCTGCAGCTTGGCAAAGTCCACCTCGGTAAAGGGGGCGTGCTGCTGCGCTGCCACCCGGCGCAGCACGGCGTCTGCCTCCGGTGCACCGCCGTAGCTCACCACTGGGCAGCCCGGCTTGATGATGCCCGCCTTGGCAGCGGCGATATCCGCCAGCGTGGGGCCCAGCTCCTTGACGTGATCCATGCCCAGTGCGGTGATCACCGCACTGGCAGGCTTTTCGATGACATTGGTGGAATCCAGCGTGCCGCCAAGCCCCACCTCCAGCACCACGATATCGCATTGCTGCTGCGCAAAATAGAGCATTCCCAGCGCGGTGATGATCTCGAACTCGGTTGGCACATCCTCCATGGCATCGGCGGCGGGCTTTACCTGTTCCACCAGCTTTACCAGCACCTCGTCCGGGATCTGCTGTCCGTCGATCTGGATGCGCTCGTTGAACCGGTTGATGAAGGGCGAGGTATACAGCCCCACCCGGTAACCGGCGGCTTGCAGGCAGGAAGCCAGCATCGCCGCCGTACTGCCCTTGCCGTTGGTGCCCGCCACATGGACGAATTGCAGCTTTTTGTGCGGGTCGCCCAGTGCAGCCAGCAGGGTGCGGGTGCGGGTAAGCCCGGGCTTATGCCCCGCCCACTGCACCGCGTGGATGTATTCCATTGCCTGTTCGTAGTTCATAGATACTGCCTCGATTCAAGATCACGATTTGGAATGCGCTCCGCTTTGCTCTGCGCATAAATAGCGGAAAAATTATTTATAATTTCGCAATTCTGGAAAATCTGCGGATTTTCCAGAATTGCCTTTTCACGGTAGGGGTTTGGGAACGAACTCCCTCAGTCAAAACCTGACGGTTTTGACAGCTCCCTCGGGGAGGGAGCCTTTGGCATGGTGGGAAAGTTTCTCATTGCACATAAAGCTTTAGCAACGAGCCTTACGGCTTGGCTCTCCCTTTGGGAGAACTGGCGCGGGAGCGCCTGAGAGGGTTTTCACAGCTTACTTCTTTGCCAGCTTCATCAGGCTGCGGTTTTCCAGCAGGATGCGCAGCAGCACAACGTTCACGGCGCTCAGAATGAGGGCGTTGGGGATGCGCACTGCCAGCGTTGCCCACGGGTAGCCGTAGAACAGCCGCAGCGCCAGCGAGGTGATGACCATAGAGCCCACAAAATGCCCCAGCAGCACGCTGGCTGCAAGCCGCAAATTTGTGGAAAGGCTGTTCAGCTTCTGCCACGCAAAACCTGCCACCAAGCCGATGGCACCCGCACCCAGCGTGATGAGCGGGTTGATGGCGTAGCCCGCCAGCACACCGCCGATGATATCGGCCACTGCACCCACCGCAAAGCCTGCGCCGGGGCCGAACACCACCGCCGCCAGCAGCACCGGCAGACTGCCCAGATTGAACCGGACGAAGCCGGTGGAGATGCTGAGCACCCGGCTGAACACGATGCTCATGGCTATCAGCAGGGCCAGCATGGTCAGGGTACGCACCGAAGTTTTTTTGTCGTTCATTATAGTTGTCCTCCTTAAAAAGGAACAGCAGGCAGGACGCAAAAACGCCCTCCCCTGTGACAGACCGCACAAAGGAGGGCGTGAATTCCAACAACATTCACTTCCGGGCAAAAACCGCAGACGGCTCTCGCCTGCACCCAAGTCCATGCAGCAGCGGGATGCAGACCCTGCACCGCGGTCAATACCTTCGTCCGCAGCACAACTCCCCGTTGATGCGGCACTTAACGCGCAGGGTCTTACTCTGTTGATGATGCCATTATAATCCTTTTTTTGCTGCACTGCAAGCGCTTAAACGGACATCTTTGCCAAAGGAGCGTTTTTATTTTTGGCAGTGTTGTATAAACGTAGGACTTTTGCCCGCCTGTCTCCCTCTTTTCTTTTGGCGCAGAACGTGGTAAGATGAACACAAGATACCAAAGGGGAAACTGCCCCGGAAAGGAAATTTTCCATGAAATTCAGCGAAATGACCTATACCCGCCCGGACATCGACGCCCTGCTGGCACGGTGCAAACAGCTGGCTGCCAAGGCCGCTGACGCCCCGGACGGCGACGCTCTCATTCAGGTGTACTACGAGCAGAGCCGCGCCTTTGCAGACTACACCACCGCCTCTCAGCTGGCCAACATCCACTACACCTGTGACACCCGCGATGCCTACTGGAAGGCCGAGCAGGACTTTTTTGATGCCAACGGCCCTGCCGTGACCAACGCCAGCGTGGAGATCAGCCGGGCATTTCTGGCAAACCCCTATGTGGATGCCCTCACCGAGCACTTCGGCACCACCTGCGTAGCCGGTATGAAGAACGCCGTGCTGGGCATGGACGACCGCACCGTGGAATTGCAGCAGGAGTTCAACGCGCTGGTCAGTCAGTACCAGCAGATCTACGGCGGCGCACTGGTGGAACTGGACGGCAAGCAGCTGACCATCCCCCAGCTGGGCCCCTACAAGGAGGATCTGGACCCCGCCGTGCGCCGCGCCGCCTACGAAGCCGAGGCCGGTTACTTTGACGCCCACCGGGACGAGCTGGACGCACTGTACACCAAGATCGTCAAGAACCTGAATCAGCAGGCCAAGGTGCTGGGCTATAAGGATTACAGCGAGCTTTCCTATGTGCGCATGAACCGCATCGGCTACGGACAGGCCGAGATTCAGGCCTTCCGGGATCAGGTTGCCCGGGACGTTGTGCCCGAGCTGCAAAAAGTGATGGCCATGCGCGCCAAGCGCACCGGCATCACCCACCCCACCTTTACCGACCTGCCCATCATCTTCAAGGACGGCAACCCCAAGCCCATCCCGGGCTATCAGGCACGCATGGATGCCGCCCGCACCATGTACCACGAGCTGAGCCCCGAGACGGCAGAGTTCATCGACTTCATGCAGGACAACGAGCTGTTTGACGTGGAGAGCCGTCCCGGCAAGATGTCCGGCGGCTACATGACCAGCCTGCCCAGCTACAAGGCACCCTTTATCTTTGCCAACTGGAATAACACCTCCGGTGATGTGGACGTGCTGACCCACGAGTGCGGCCACGCCTTTGAGGGCTATGTGGCCGAGCGCGACCCCAACGTGCCCGCCGATTTGGAATGCCCCGCCATGGAGAGCGCCGAGATCCACTCCATGGCCATGGAGTTCCTCACCGCGCCGTGGCACCACCTGTTGTTCGGCAAGGATACCGAGAAATACTCCCTGCTCCACGCCGAGGACAGCTTTGTGTTCCTTGCCTACGGCTGCGCCGTGGACGAGTTCCAGCACATCATGTACCAGAACCCCGACCTGACCCCCGACCAGCGCAACGCCGAGTGGCTCAAGCTGGAAAAGAAGTACCGCCCGTGGATCGACTTTGACAACCTACCCTTCTACGGGCGCGGTGCCGGGTGGCAGCGCCAGCTGCACATCTACGAGTGCCCCTTCTACTATATCGACTACTGCCTGTCCACCATGGCGGCCTTGCAGTTCTTCCTGCTGAGCCTTGATGACCACAAGGACGCATGGGAGCGCTACCTCAAGCTGGTGCGCCGCGCCGGTCTTGCCAGCTACACCGAGCTGATGCAGACCGCCGGGCTGAAGGTGCCTTTTGAGGAAGGCAGCGTCAAGGGCATTGCCCAGCAGATGACCCGCTGGCTGGAAGAGCATCAGGTGGGCTAAAGACAAGCGAAAGTCGTTTCGTGACAGCGTCAGGGCGTTTCGTGACAGTTTTCTTGCTTTTCCGCCGTGCTGCGGTATACTGAAACCAGCATCATCCCCTTCGAAAATGGAAAGGAGTACTGACTTATGAGATCTTCCCGTTTGTTCCGGCGCGTCATCGCCGGTCTGTGCGCTGCCGCCATGCTGTGCGGCGGCATGGCCGCTTCGGCTGCTGCGCCCGCACTGCCCACTGTCCCCGCTGCGGTGGAAGCTACCAACGCCGCCCCCAGTGATGCCGAGCTCAAGACCGCTTTTTCCAAGTTCACCGTCACCTACGATAAGGAGACCGGCGGCTGGGATCTTTCCTCTCCGCAGGAGCAGGCCAGCATGGCCAAAAAGTCCTGCGGGCTGTACCCCTATATGTTCGTGCAGGACGATGGCATTGCCTTTAATATGATCCTGACCTACGCAGGCAGCAAGAAGCTGGACATCAAAACGGTCAACGTATCTGCTGATGACGAGCTGTACACCTTTACCTGTGACGAGGAGTACGGCGGCGGCTACGATCAGGATATGGGCTGCTGGTTCGACATGGAGCTGTTCCAGCTGAGCGATGAGGAGATCAGCTGGCTGAGCGAGTGGCTGAACGCCAAGAGCGTCACCGCTGTGTTCATCGGCCGGGACGGCACCACCCAGAGCTATGCCCTGACCAAGGAGAACCGCACCGCCATTCAGGAGATGGTCACCGCCTACAACCTGATGCTCTCCTCCACCGTAGAGCAGTGCGAGCCCATCCTGACCAGTCTGGCAAAGTAAACGCATTTCCAGAGTCCCCGGAGCGTCTACGGATGCTCCGGGGATTTTTGCGCAAAAATATTATTTTTTGCAAAAAACGCTTGCAAAACCCGCAAAGCTGTGCTATACTAATCGAGCTGTGATGTGCTGCTATAGCTCAGTTGGTAGAGCGCATCCTTGGTAAGGATGAGGTCTCCAGTTCGAATCTGGATAGCAGCTCCAGCTTAAACGCCCTGAAGTCTTAGGACTTCGGGGCGTTTTTCGTTTATCCTTTCAGCCGCACTGCAAAAATACCGCCGCACTGCTGTGCGGCGGTATTTTTTAATCCTCGTCGGGAATATTCTCTGCATCCAGCAGATACTCGGTCTCGGTCTGCTGTTCCATCTGCTGCGCGGTCCAGTCCAGCTGCACAGCGCCGCTCAGGTCCAGCGAGTAATCCTCAGTATACAGCAGACTGCCGGTGTTCAGGCTGCTTTCTGCCGCGCTGGGGGCATCCCATGTAAAGTGCAGGCTTTCCGGCGGTACGGTGCACTGCTTTGCCAGTGCGGTCAGGGTGTAGCAGTCCCGGGCAAAGGCGGCGGCGCTGTCGTAGGGGCCGAACAGCTCCACGGTCAAGGTCAGGTAGGTATCCCCGGCGGGCAGGGCGGCGGCCTGCTGCAAAGTTTCGGCCTGCGGGCCGCTCAGGTACAGCCTGCCGCTGATATCCCGGATGGCGATATCCTGCGCATCCTGCTTGCAGGCGGTGTACAATTCGTCAATGGCCTGTGCGCTCAGACGGTTCATCGTCTGCTGATTTTCGCCGCTCAACTCGTCCCACAGCATGGGCAGCATCGCCATGCAGAAGCAGCCCGCCATCAGCACCAGACAGACCAGCACGGACACAAAATCGTACTTCCAGCGGCCGGGGCGGGCGGCAAAGAACAGCACCTCGCACCCCAGCAGCACCAGCGCCACCGCCGGGGCAATTTTCAGGGTCAGCTGCACATCAAAGCCCGGCACGAAGAAATACAGCAGGAAGAACACGCCCGCCGCAATGAGACACGCGCCCAAGGTCAGGCTGCCCACTCGGCGCAGGGGCTTTTCAGCGGGCTTGTGCTCCGGCGGGGGCACACTGCCCGGCTGTGCCGTCAAGGGGGTCTTATTCTGCTCGATCATCGTCATCCTCCGCAGGATTTTCGTCCTGTTCTGCGCCGGTCACCGGTTCCCCCAGCAGTGCCGAAAGCTCCGGCATGGCAAAATGGGTATCCGTGTCCGCGGTATCCTCGGCATCCTCAGCCTGCGGCGCAGCCGTGTAGGCGTGGAAATCCTCAGCTTCCTCGGTCTCCTCTTCAGGGGGCTGCTTGCCCTTTTTGTTCTTCGGGCCGCGCACCAGCCACATACCGCACACGATCAGCGCCACGCAGACCACGATCTGCGGCAGGGCATCCAGCATCAGGTAGATGGCGCGGAAAACCGGGTTATCCTGTCCCCAGCGCCACATCACATCGCCCAGCACCCGCATGATGATGTTGTTGTAGAACACGATGGCGCCCAGTGCGATGAGCCCCCAGCCCACCAGCTTGTGGCTTTCGCCCATGAACTGGGTCATGCGGGCATCGTGCCAATTAAAGTGCACCAGATAATCGTCCTCCGGGGCTTTTTCCGCCGCCAGCTGCGCGCGGAGGTTCAAGGTATCGAAAAAGCTGTACATATACACAACGATACAGCCGACTACCAGTGCGTCCAGCCCCGTGGTGCTGCCTAGGATAATAAACAGGCAGAACATGGTGATGAGCGAGAGCCCCCGCTTCATATAGCCCTGATACATCTGCCCCGCACCGGGGATGCAGGCAAACAGCAGGGTCAGGATCCCGTTTTTCTTCATAATCAGTTCCCTCATTTCTCAGTGGTGTCTGCACTGTGGTGCAAAAGCGCGTCCAGTGCGTCGGATAGTTTTTCGGTCAGCTGTTTTTTGTCCTCTATGGGCTTGCCCAGCGGAGCGGTGGATTGCTGCGGGGCTTTGTCGTTCACCGGCTTGCCCAGCAGCTCCGGTTCGGTCTGCTGTGTAGTCTGCGGCAGCCATGTATTCAGCTGCTGCCCGGTGTGCAGGATCTGTTCCAGCGTACCGGCTCGCCACATGGTCAGCGCCAGCACGGCGGCTACGGTCGCCACGGCGGCGCGTCCCCATGTGTTCTGCATCAGCCGTATCCAGATGGTGCCCATCACCGCGCCCCGGGCGGAGCGCGGCGGCTGCTCCAGCACATCATCGGTCAGCAGAGCGGTGTAGCGGTCCATGCAGCGGTCGCAGTAGGCAAGGTGTTCGGCGGCTTCCAGCCGCTGTGTTTCGTCCAATTGCCCGCCGACCAGTGCCTGTAAACCTTCCTCGCTCAAACAGCCTTTTGCGTCAAACAGTTCCATGTACGCTCCTCCTTTCACAGGGTATGCGGTCGTTTTGCAGGATCTGCTGCGCCAGCATCTTTTTGGCGCGGTAGACCTGCGCTTCCACCGTTTTGGGCGGTCGGCCGCACAGTCTTGCAGCTTCGGCCATGGTGTGCTGTTCCAGCAGCACCAGACGGCAGGGCGTGCAGTAGGGCTCGCGCAGATTCAAGATCATCTCCGTCAGCTCTTCCTCGCCCAGCGCTTCCAGCACCTGCTGCTCCGGCTGCATACCGGGCGGCGCGCCCTCCAGCGCCAG
This sequence comes from Faecalibacterium sp. I3-3-33, assembly GCF_023347295.1. Classification (NCBI taxonomy): domain Bacteria; kingdom Bacillati; phylum Bacillota; class Clostridia; order Eubacteriales; family Oscillospiraceae; genus Faecalibacterium; species Faecalibacterium sp. I3-3-33. Next base: position 543,300 of record NZ_CP094469.1, on the reverse strand, counting down.
CACCTCGTCGCCGGGGGTGTTCATCTTGCGCACCCATGCGCTGCGCAGATAGTCCTTGGCTTTGTTGGCGGCGATGCGCGCCAGCCACTGCTTTTCAAAGCCGGGCGGGCAGCGGTCGATGGCCCGCCACGCCGCCAGAAAGGTCTCCTGCGTCAGATCCTGCGCTTCCTGTACATCCGGCACCAGCTGGTGGCAGACCGTGTACACGAGCGCCTGATATTTCTGCACCATCGTGCTGAATTCCTGTGTTGTCAACGCGCTGCACGGCCTCCTTTCCGGTCTTGGATGCGCTGCTCTGCGCCGCCCTTCTGTCTTTAATACGAGGGAGCGGCGGCAGTTCCTGCAAAAAACTAAAATTATTTCAAACTTTTTCTTCTTCCGCAGATATGGTACAATAGCAGTATAGCACACAGGGAGGATTTACGCCATGGCTTCTACCACCCGTCAGGCGCTTTTACAGGCGCTCAGCGCCGCCGAGGGCGCTTATATTTCCGGCCAGCAGCTGGCGCAGCAGCTGGGGGTCAGCCGCGCTGCCGTGCACAAGGCGGCGGCTGCGCTTACCGCGCAGGGCTATGTGCTGGAAGCCGCCTCCCGCCGGGGGTACCGCCTGCTGGGCGGCGATCCCTTCTGCACCGAGGCGGTAGGCCCCTACCCTGCCCCGGTGCAGCTGTACGACACGTTGGAAAGCACCAACCGCACCGCAAAGCTGCTGGCGCTGGAAGGCGCTGCCCACGGCACTCTGGTGCTGGCGGGCGGGCAGACCGCCGGGCGCGGGCGGCTGGGGCGCAGCTTTGCCAGCCCGGCGGGCAAGGGGGTGTACTGCTCGGTGGTGCTGCGCCCGCCGCTGCCTGCCGCCAACGCCCAGACCGCCACCATCGGCGCGGCAGTGGCGGTGTGCCGGGCTGTGCAGACGCTGTGCGGGCTGGAACTTGCCATCAAATGGGTGAACGACCTGTATTATAAGGGCAAAAAGGTGTGCGGCATCCTGACCGAAGCCGGTACTGACCTTGAAAGCGGCCAGCTGGAGTGGCTGGTGGTGGGCATCGGGCTGAACCTGACCGCCACCGCCGAGGACTTTCCCCCGGAGCTGACCGCCAAAGCTGGCAGCCTATACCCCGGCGACCCCGCCCCGGTAAGCCGGGCGGCGCTGGCAGGCGCTATCGGGCGGGAGCTGTTAGCGCTCTGCCCGGGCTTTGAATGTCTGGACGAGTACCGCGCCCGCTGCTTTGTGCCCGGCCACTGGGTGACCGTGTGCACCGGCACCGAGACCTACGCCGCGCAGGCGCTTTCCATTGACGATGCCGGGCGGCTGGTGGTGCAGCGGGAGGGCGGGCGCACCGAGGCGCTGCGCTGCGGCGAGGTGACCATCCGCCCCACTAAGACGGAATAAACGGGAGAGCGGACGATTTAAAATGCCCTCCGCGTTGCTCTGGGCATGATTTAAGGAAAATTTATTTTAGATTTCGGCAGAACGGAACGCCTGCGGGCGTTCCGTTCTGCCATTTTCACGAGAAGGGTCGTAATGGTAAACTGCATTTGCAGCGCCGCTTCCTTCGGAAGCGCGGCGCTGCGGAGTGCGTTACCGTTTGCCTTCTCGGCCCCTCCTGTGAAAAAAGCGTTTGGAGCGCTCCGCAGAGCGCGACAAACGCGAAATTAAAAATAATTATTCCGCTGAAGATGCCCAAAGCGCAAGCGGAGGGCATTCTCAATCATTTTCATACAAAAAGCCCGCCGGGCATTGCAGCACGGCGGGCTTTGGTTTACAGTTTACTCTGCCTTGGCCTCGGGCTTTGCCTCAGCCTTGGCTTCCGGCTTTGCTGCGGGGGCAGCAGCGGGAGCGGCGGGCTTCACCACGGGCTTCGGGGGATTAGGGTCGTCCTTCAGCGGGAACAGGATGATGTGCTTGGGGCACTTCTGGGCGCACATACCGCAGCCCTTGCACTTGTCGTAATCAACGCGTGCCACGCCGTCCACAACATGGATGGCGTCGAACTTACAGGTGCGCTCGCACATGCCGCAGGCAATGCAGGAAGTGGTGCACAGCTTGTTTGCCACAGCGCCCTTATCCTTGTTGGAGCACATGACCACCGGCTTGCGGGGGCCGGCAGCGTCGATCATGATCACCTGCTTGGGGCAGATGTTGGCGCAGGCACCACAGCCGGTGCACTTATCCTTGTCCACCTTGGCCACACCGTCCACGATGTGGATGGCGTCGAACTTACACACCTTGGTGCAGTCGCCCAGACCGATGCAGGCGAAGGAGCAGGTCTTGGGGCCGCCGTACAGGGCTGCCGCAGCAGCACAGGTCTGGATGCCCTTGTAGTCGTAGGCGGGCTTGCAGTGCTCGGAGCTGCCCTGACACTGCACAACAGCCTTCTTTTCTACGGCGCTTGCCTCGCCGCCCATGATCTTGGCAATGGCAGCAGCAGCCTTGGGGCCGCCGGGTGCGCATTTGTCGCAGGGCACGCCGTCCAGAACCACTGCCTTGGCGTAGTCGGCACAGCCGGCGTAGCCGCAGCCGCCGCAGTTTGCGCCGGCCAGACAGGCAGAAACTTCCTCAATGCGGGGGTCTTCCTCCACCGCCATGAACTTTGCGGCGGCTACCAGAATGATAGCACCCACAGCGCCCACGATGGTGCACAGGATAACAGCAGATACAATATTCATAGTCCTGTTCCTCCCTTACAGCGTAACATTGAACAGGTTTTCGACGATGCCGCCGAAGCCCATGAAGGACAGGCTGGTGATTGCAGCTGCGATCAGGGTGATGGGCAGGCCCTTGAAGGGTGCCGGGGGATCGCAGGCTTCCACGCGCTTACGCACGCCGCTGAACATGACCATAGCCAGCATAAAGCCGCAGCCTGCGCCGATGGCGCAGATCAGAGCCTCGATGTAGGCGTAGCCGAAACCGTGTGCAGCCACATCTGCGCCGTAGTCGCCCACGACCAGAATGGTAACAGCCAGCACGCAGCAGTTGGTGGTGATCAGGGGCAGATAAACGCCCAGCGAGTTATACAGTGCAACGACGTACTTCTTGAGGAAGATCTCGATGAACTGCACCAGCACAGCGATGACCAGAATGAACACGATGGTCTGCAGGTAGCTCAGACCAGCCGGGTCCAGAATGAAGATCTGGATGGGGAAGGTAACGGCCGTTGCCATGAACATGACGAAGATGACAGCACCGGACATACCAACAGCGGAATCCAGCTTTTTGGAAACGCCCAGGAACGGGCAGATACCGTAGAACTTCACCAGCACATAGTTGTTGACAAGGATCATGCTGAAGAAGATCGCAGCGAGTTTGACGAGCATCTTATTCCGCCTCCTTCTTCAGATTGTCAAGATCACAGCAGCTCTTGCGCTCGATACGGGCGTCCAGCTTGCCTTCCAGCCAGATGCAGCCTGCCATCAGGATGCCGTAGCAGAAGAATGCACCGGGAGCCTGCGTCATGATGGACATCTTGGCAACGCTTTCCGGAATGATCTGGAAGCCCAGCCAGGTGCCGCTGCCCAGAATCTCACGGATGGAGGCCATCAGAGTAGCGGTGAGGGTGTAGCCGAGACCCATGCCCACGCCGTCCAGTGCGGAATCCACCACATTGTTCTTGCAGGCGAACATCTCGGCACGGCCCAGAATGATACAGTTGACAACGATCAGGGGCAGGAACACGCCCAGAGCGTTGTACAGGCTTTCCATGTAGGCCTGCATGAACATCTGCACGATGGTCACAAAGCCTGCAATGATAACGATGTAGCAGGGCAGATGCACCTTGCCGGGGATGACTTTCCGCAGCAGGGAGATCATGATATTGGAGCACACCAGCACGAAGGTGAAGGCGGCGCCCATGCCCAGTGCGCTGGAAACTGCCGTGGTAACGGCCAGAATGGAGCAGGTGCCCAGAACCAGACGCAGAACAGGGTTTTCTTTGATGATGCCGTTGGTAAGGATGCTTACCTTGGACTTATTTTCTTGTGCCATTTCTTACCAACCTCCTTTTATGCCAGCTCGTTGAAGCAGTTGATACAATCATTGATGGCAGCAAACAGAGCGGTGGACGAAATGGTTGCGCCACTGTACGCATCGAAATCCTGATTCATCACAATGTTCTTGGTGCCGTCCATGCCGTTGAACTGTGCCAGGAAGTCATCGGTGGACACATTGGAGCCGATGCCCTTGGTCTGGGTAGAAGCGTCCACCCAGATGCCGGTCTCGGCGCCGTTGGCGTCGAAGCCCATGATGACGGTCAGGATGCCGCCGTCAAAGCCCTTTTCCTCGGCCTTGATGGCAATGCCGCCGTCCGGAGCCTTTACCACGCCGGTAACGTTGGCGGTGGTGTAATCGGTAACTTCCTCCAGCGTAGCTGCGTCAGAAACAGAGGGCATCACGCTGACATAAGCAGCCAGCGTGGTGCGGCGGGTGTTCTCCTTGATAACGGGAGCGGTCATGCCGTTCACCAGAGCCAGCAGCAGGCTGACGATCAGAGAGATGACGGTCAGCACAACGATGGGCTTACCGGTGGTTTCCCAGCTGGAATTTGCAGTCTTACTCATTTGCCAGCACCCTCCTTCGCTTTCTTTGCAGGCTTCACATAGCCATACGGGGTCTGACGGGTCAGATCATTGATGTACGGGACCCACAGGTTCATGAACAGCAGTGCGAAGGACACGCCCTCGGTGTAGCTGCCCCAGTAGCGGATGGCAAAGGTAACGATGCCAAGGCAAACGCCGTACACCAGCTTGCCCTTCAGGGTAAAGGGGCTGGTAACGTAGTCGGTAGCCATGAACACAGCACCGAACAGCAGGCCGCCGCTCAGCACGGCAACCAGTGCGCTGTGCAGATCCTTGGTAGCGATCAGGTAGAACACGAACACGCTGCCAACGTAGGAAGCCGGGATGGCGATGCTGATGGTCTTGGTAGCCACCAGATAGATAAGACCCAGCACGATGGCCAGTGCGCAGGTCTCGCCCAGCACACCGCCGTGGATGCCCATGAACAGGTCCAGCAGGCTCAGCTTGGAAGGATCTGCCACAGCCAGCGGGGTAGCCTTGGACAGCTGATCCACTGCTGCATCCGGGAACACCCACTTATTCATGGAGCCGGCAAAGCTGATGAACAGCACGATACGGCCCACCAGAGCGGGGTTTGCAAAGTTCATGCCAATGCCGCCGAACAGCTGCTTGACAACGATGATGGCCACCAGATCGCCGATGATCAGCTGACCGATGGGCATACCCACAGGCACGTTCATAGCCAGAATGATGCCGGTGACCACAGCGGACAGGTCGCTGATGGGGTTTGCACGCTTCAGCAGCTTGCAGTACAGCCACTCAAAGACCACACAGGCTACCACGGAAACGGCGGTGACCAGCAGGGCGCGCACGCCGAAAATGATCGCAGAGGCAACCACGCAGGGGCACAGTGCAACGATCACGTTGGCCATCAGGCTCTGGGTGGTCTCGTCACTGCGGACGTGCGGGGAAGCCGAAACAATAAGCTTCGTATCCATTACTTATTGCCTCCTTTTTTGATTTCGCCAAGATAGAAGGCCTTGGCCAGACTCATCATCTGGGTGACCGGGCGCTTTGCCGGGCAGACGAAGGAGCAGCTGCCGCAGTTGAAGCAGTAGTCAGCGTGCAGCTTGCCCAGCTCCTGCACATCGCGGGCGGCGTAGGCCTGATTGACCTCCACAGGCTCCAGACCCATGGGGCAGTACTCCACGCAGCGGCCGCAGCGGATGCAGGGGTTGACCTGTGCGGGCTGTGCAGCTGCCTTGCTCAGCAGGATCAGACCGGAAGTGGTCTTGGTGGTGGGGTAGGAAAGGTTCTCCACAGCGGGGCCCATCATGGCACCGCCGGCAACCACCTTGCCCAGTTCGCCCTTGACGCCCACATAGTCCAGAATGTCCTGATAGGCGGTGCCCACGGGCACAACAACGTTCTGGGGCTTTGCGCAGGCATCGCCGTCCACGGTGATGGTACGCTGGACCACCGGCATACCGGTAGCCAGATACTTGCCCAGCGTGGAAACGCTGGTCACGTTCATCACGATAGCGCCTGCATCAGCGGGCAGACCGCCGTGGGGCACCTCGCGGCCGAGGCACTTCTCGATCAGGATCAGCTCTGCGCCGGTGCCGTAGACACTGGGCAGGGGCTTTACCTCAATAGCGCTGTCGTCCTTGGTCTTTTTGCACAGCAGGTCGATGCACTCGGGCTTGTTGTTCTCAATACCAATGATGCACTTCGGGATGCCGGTATACTGCAGCACAGCCTTGATGCCGCGGATGATATCATCGCTGCACTCCAGCATCTCCTGCGTATCGCTGGTCAGCCACACCTCGCACTCGGAGGCGTTGATCAGTAAAGTATCCACCGGCTGCTTGGGCTGCAGCTTCACATCGGTGGGGAAGCCTGCGCCGCCCAGACCGACCAGACCGCACTCGCGCACGGCAGCAAGGAAGCTTGCCTTATCGGTGACTTCCGGTGCCTTGACGGCCGGGTCTACGGTCTGCTTGCCATCGGTCTTGATGACAACAGAATCGCACATACGGCCATTGGACAGACGGAAAGCTTCCACTGCAGCTACCATACCGGAAACGCTGGAGTGGATGTTTGCGGAGACAAAGCCGCCCGCCTCACCGATCTTGGTGCCGACGAACACTTCATCGCCTTTTTTCACCAGTGCCTTGGCGGGTGCGCCAATGTGCTGGCTCATAAGGATGCGTACCTGCGCGGGCAGAGGCATCGGGACAGGTTTGCTTGCAGCAGTTGCCTTGTCATGCGGCGTATGCGCGCCAAGCGCCGCACGTTTCAGCTTGTTCAACATGGATTTCAAATCCCCCATTCTGCTTGAATTGCTATCCCCACGCCCATGCAGGCGCACTGGTACAGGGACAGCAGCTGCTTAACACACTTATTGTATCATTTTGGCGCGGGAAGTCAACGACATCACGCCCCAAATGATGAATTTTCCTGAACTTTCTTATTCGTTTTCGTCAATTAGTTTTGACTAACCACCGTATTTTTCTTTTTGTTCTCCCCTCTCTGCCGTTTGCCTTTACTGCGGGAATATGCTATACTATACCTAACATGACAGGCGGAACGTCCCCCGCTCCGCTCCCGAACTTCACAAGGAGGCACCAAACCATGAAAGTTCTCAAAGCTCTGCTCGCCGTCCTCACCACACTGGCTGTCGCCCTGACCGCCATTCTGCTGCTCTGGCAGGATAAAAGCGCCCCGCGCTATATCAAGATCTACGAAAACGAGCAGTAATTATTTCTTGCAAAACAGCACCCCGGCCAAGCGGTAAAACCGCCCGGCCGGGGTGTTTTATTTTATATCTGTTTTTTAACTTATCAGGACGCCGTCTTGATGAGCCATGCGATCGTATAGGTCTTGCTTCCGATATTATCTACTGCGATGCCGACATAGTCTGCCTCGGTCTTATCAAGACCAAAATAGCCGCCGTCTACCAGCGGCTTGTCGGTTCCTTCTGTATAGCGTACCTGTGCCATGGTGATGGTGACCTCTGCACCATCAATTTTCAGCGCACGAGCTTCTTCTACAAGCTCGCTTCGCGTATTTTTCATATCAGTATCGTTCCAGTTTGCACCGCACTTTTTCAATGCTGCCATATAGCGTTCTGCCAGAAGGTCCACTTCTGCATTTTCTTTCAAGTCCGGCTTTCCAAGCTCTGCACGCGTTTTATTCAAACCGTTCAAAACCTGCGTTCTGACCTCCTTGCTTGTTTCGTGGAGCGGAGCCGACGGGGCAGATGTACCGCCGCAAGCGGTGAGCATGGTCAGCGCCAGCACCGCAGCCAGCGTAAGCGCAACCAGTTTTTTGATGCATTTCATAGGTTTTGCCCTCCTGTAAATAATAAATACCCCGGCAGACCACGCGATCTGCCATAAAAGCAGTGTAACCCCGCAGGCGACGGCTGTCAATGCACGAACCACACAAAAACGCCGCCGACTTTTCGTCAGCGGCGTTTGCAGAGATTTCAAATTACAAATCAGTAAGTCACAACGACCGTAATATACTTACCATTGCTGATTTGTTTCATGACAACACCAACATATTTTGCATCAGCGCTGCGCACGATCCGACAATCACTATAATTCATCTTGTTCGAATCATACGTTTTCTGCCAGCTTTCCTTGGTCAAAGCCTTCTCGCCCGAGGAGTTAGATGTCGTTGCTAAATATCCGATGTAGCTTCTGCCAGCCACCTTAATGGCATACAGCTCACGCATTTCCTTTTGATAGTTTTCTTCCGAGATCAGATTCAGCTTCTTCTTTTCCTGTACCGCTAAATATTTTTGGGCCACATCCGTTACAGCCGTGTTGATCTCCAGTGCCGACAGGCCGTTTTCCGTCCGAACCGCATTGATATTGTCCACGATCTGCTTTGTTTCTTCCGTTGCCTCTGGCACACTCGGTGTACCGCCGCAAGCGGTGAGCATGGTCAGCACCAGCACAGCAGCCAGCGTAAGCGCAACCAGTTTTTTGATACATTTCATAGGTTTTGCCCTCCTGTAAATGATAAATACCCCAGCAGACCACGCAGTCTGCCATAAAAACAGTGTAACCTCACGGGCGGCGGCTGTCAATGCACGAACCACACAAAAACGCCGCCGACTTTTCGTCAGCGGCGTTTGCGCATATTCAGTAGGTCATCACGACCACCATAAAGGGAATTTTATCCTTCGTTTTGGGGTCAGTGTTCTGCACCACACCCACGCCTACAAGGGTGGCTTCCGTGCTCGTGACCAGTGCCTTTTTCAGGGTGCTGCCGTTCTTTGCCCAGCCGCGGATCACGCTCTCTGTGGGATCCCCGCCGTAGCCGCCTACGCCCACCAGCTTTTTGCCCTTTACCGTCAGCTTGCTGATGGCGTTCCAGTCCTTCGCGTACTGCTCGCTCTTCATCGGGTCGCTGCCGTACTTGCCAAGCAGACCGTCCAGCTGCAATTTTGCCATTTTTTCAGCCATGGCGCAGACCTCGGCGTCCATGGTCAGCGGGGTGTCATTGCCGTAGTCCTTGCGCACTGTGTTCAGTGCTTCCACCACTGCGGCCTTCTTTTGTTCCACGGTATTTTCCTCTTCGGGGTCTTTGCCGGGTTCTCCCGTTCCGGGGTCGGTGGGGTCTTTGCCGGGTTCGCTGCTGCCCGGCTTGTCCGGCGCATCCGGTGTGGAAGGGCCGGAGGGCCCGCAGGCTGTTAAAAGCAGCAGCACCATTGCAGCTGCAAGGACCGCTGCCGTCCATCGTTTCCAAAGCTTCATCTGTGGTCCCTCGCTTTCTTCTTATGGGAGCGCGTTGCTCCCCAGTTTCATCTTATCCTCTGCCGCGGTGTGCTGTCAATGGGCAGATGCGCCAAACTTTGCCGGAAAGTTTCGGCAAAGCACGCAAAAGCAGGAACATTTTAAAATAGCTTCCGCGTGCGCTCCAGCCATATTCCGTGGAAAAATTATTTTTTATTCGCAATTCCGGAAAATCTGCCGATTTTCCAGAATTGCCTTTTCACGGGGTTCTGCACGCAAAAAGGCTGCCGCACAGTCTGTGCAGCAGCCTTTCGGGTTCAGTAATCAGTCTCGCAGCCAAGCAGGAATTTCATGTAGGCAAAGGTGCGCTCACGCCCCAGGTCCCGCACCATGCACAGCAGCTTTTCCAGCAGCGCCCGGGTCTCCGGGTGCATCAGGTAGTGATCCTTGCTGCGCTGGTAGTACTCCCACGCGGAGGCATCGGTGTACTTATCGCCCAGATAGATCTGGCTTGCCGCCACCCGGTCGCACACCATCTCGCAGACGTACCGCAGGGGGATCTTCATGCCGGTCAGGCCGGTCTTGGTGGTGCTGTAATCGATCCAGTATTCCAGATGATGCTTGTTGCGCCCCTTGTGGTGCAGCCACGCCGAGGTGTAGCCCTTGGCCGCGCGCTCCGCCTCGTTGGGGCTGTGGTCACCCTGATAATAGATGCACCCGGGGATGAACTCGGTGGGGCTGTACTTGCTCAGGTCGTGGGCAAGGCCCTGCTCATACAACCCGCATTCAAAGCAGTATTTCATCACCAGCAGCTTGTGCCGGGTGATGGTCTCGAAATGACCTTTGATGTTCATGCTGTTATTCCCTCCACTGCACCGTGATGCGTCCCTCTTTCAGCCCGCGCAGATCATCGCTTTCGGAAAAATCCTCCCGGTCCATGGTCAGGTTGGGGTTGTAGTAGGGGTCATGCAGGATGTTCGCCTTGCCGTGCACCTCGTACAGACGCTGCTGCTCGGCGGCAAAGCGCCGTGCCTTTACCGGGTCTTTTTCGTCCCCGCCGCGGCTCTTGCTCTCGTAGTGGGTCAGCTGGGCGTAGGGCGTCCACGCAATGCGGTAGCCCGCATCCCGCACCCGCAGACAGAAGTCCACATCGTTGAAGGCCACCGCAAAGGCTTCGTCCAGCCCCTTCACCTCGTCCCACACGCTGGTCTTTACCAGCAGGCAGGCACCGGTCACAGCGGAAAAGTCCTGCACCGTGGCGGTGCGGAACAGATACCCGCTGCCGCCTGCCTTTTTGTACTTGTGGCTGTGCCCCGCGTAGCCCCCCAGCCCGGTAATGACGCCCGCGTGCTGGATGGTCTCGTCCGGGTAAAAGAGCATGGCACCGCACACGGCCGCCCCGCCGGGGTGGGCGCATTGGCGCAGAAGTTCAGTGAGCCATTCGCCGCTGCGCACCTCCACGTCGTTGTTCAGCAGCAGCAGATATTCGCCGGTGGCGTATTTGCGGCCAAAGTTGTTGATGCCGGAAAAGTTGAAGCCTTTTTTCGGGTAGGTGACCACCCGCAGACCGTCGTAACGCTGCTGCGCCTTTTTATAGTAGGCAAAGGTGGCGGGGTCGGTGGAGTTGTTCTCCACCACGATGACCTCAAAGTGCTCCCAGTCGGTCTTTGTCCAGATGCTGTGCAGGCACTTTTCCAGATCCTCGGTGTGGTCCTTGTTGGGGATAAGGATGCTCACCTTGGGTTCGCCCACGATGTCCCATTTCACCCGGTAGGTGCTGGGGAACAAGCCGTCCTCCACCGTACCGGTGCGCCCGGTGCGGGTCAGGTGGTCTGTCAGCGCCTTTTTGGCCGCTGCCGCAACATATGGCTTGGCGTCTGCACCGCCGGAGGTAGACCCCGCGTGCACCCGCCAGTAGTAGAGCACCTGCGGCACATGGGCGGCACCGCCGGTCTCTTCCAGCAGCCGCAGGAACAGATCATGATCCTGACTGCCGTCGCATTCCGGGCGTTCGCCGCCCAGCTGCTCCCACAGTGCCTTTTTAAACACCGCCAGATGGCAGATGTAGTTGCAGCACAGCAGGTAGTCCGGGGCGTAGTCCGGCTTGAAGTGCGCCACCATGGGGCGGCGGATGCTCTTGGTGAACAAGGCTTCATCGCTATACAGAAAACCGTCCGGTTCGCCGCGCTGCCGCAGCTGCAAAATGGCCTTGCCCATAGTGTACAGAGCATGGGGTGCCAGAATGTCGTCGTGGTCAGCCAGCGCCAGATACTCCCCCGTTGCCAGCTGCGCGGCGGCGTTGGTGTTGGCCGCAATGCCCTGATTTTCGATCTTTTTGTATACGATCTGTTGATTCTTTTGCTGATATTCCTTTACGATCCGTTCCACGTCCCCGTGGGCGGCGTCCGAAGCATCGGCAAGGCAGAGCTGCCCGTTGGGCGCGGTCTGCCCCACGAAGGAATCCAGAAATTCCCGCAGGTATTTTTCCGGGGTATTGTACAGCGGGGTCAATATCGAAATGGTGGGCAGGCCGCAGTCTGCCGCCGTTTTGCCCGCCATCTCGGCGCGCTGGGCTTCCAGCACCTTTTTGGCGGGCAGGTAGCGTGCGCGTTTGCCAAAGCAGCGGCGCTTTACAAAGCCCGCGCCGCGCCTGACCATGGTGGGCAAGCCCTCGTCCTTTGTCAGCTGCACGGCATAGCCGGCAAGCTCCTTGGCGCGTTTCAACCGTACATTCATATCAGACCTCGCCGCGCTGGGTCGCCTTGTAGGCGGCGCAGACTGTTGCGGTATCCCCGTTCATTTTCAGGTGGCCGTGGCTCAGCCATGCCACCTTGGTGCACATCCGCTCGATCTGCTCGATGGAGTGGGACACCAGAATGACCGTGGTGCCGCCCGCCATCAGCTCCTGCATCCGCTTTTCGCACTTCTGCTGGAACAGGAAATCACCCACCGACAGCACCTCGTCCGCGATGAGGATATCGGGCTTTGTGATGGTGGCAATGGCAAAGCCGATGCGCGCCACCATGCCGGAGGAGTAGTTTTTCAGCGGCACATCCAGAAAGTTTTCCAGCTCGCTGAATTCCACGATCTCGTCAAATTTTTCGTCCAGATACTTGGGCGAGAAGCCCAGCACCGTGCCGTTGAGGTAGATGTTCTCGCGGGCAGTCAGGTCCATATCAAAGCCCGCGCCCAGCTCGATGAGCGGGGCGATGGTGCCGTTTACGGTCACCTTGCCCTTGCTGGGCTTGTACACCCCGGCAATGGTCTTGAGCAGGGTGGATTTGCCCGAGCCGTTCAAGCCCACAAGGCCGTAAAAATCGCCGGGCATAATGTCCAGACTGACGTCCTTTAAAGCGTAGAACTCGTCGTATTGCAGCCGCCCCTGCACCATGGCCAGAAAGTACTCCTTCAGGCTCTCATGCTTTTCCTTGGAAAGGTTGAAGCACATGGAAACATTGTCCACTTTGATGATCGGTTCCATTGTTCACCCTCCTTAAATGTGCAGCACAAAGCGGTCCTGCGTTTTGCGGAACACCTGCAGCCCCACTACCATGGACACTACCGCGCAGATGCCGCAGACAAGGAACATATTCCAATCCAGCGGGATGCCCCACATCACCGTGCGGCGGAAGCCCGTGATATACCAGTACATGGGGTTCAGCTTGATGATCTGCTGCATATTGAAGCCGCCGATGGAAAAGGTCATCTGGGTGGGGTCGTAGAAGATGGCGGAGAAATACAGCAGCGCGGTGACGAACACGCTCCAGATGTGCATGATATCCCGGAAGAACACGGTAGCCGCCGCCAAGAACATACTGACGCCCAGACTGAAGAAGAACAAGGTCACCAGCGGGTACACTGCCTCGATCAGGGTGAGGTGGAAGGGTGCGCCGGTAAAGATCATGACCAGCAGCAGGGCCACAAAGCTGAACACGCAGTTCACCATGGCAAAGCAGCACTTTTCCAGCGGGAAAATATACTTGGGGATATACACCTTTTTCAGCAGCGGGGCGGCGCTGAGTACGCTGCTCATGCTGGTGGAGGTAGCCTCGTTGAAGAAGTTGAACAGCAGCTGGCCACACATCAGAAAGACGGCAAAGTTGTCGATGCCGCTGCCGCGCATATCCATCAGGCTGCTGAACACCGCCCAGTACACAAGGCACATGAGCAGCGGGTTCAGCACGCTCCACACCACGCCCAGCACGCTGCGGCGGTATTTCAGCTTGAAATCACGGCTTACAAGGTTCCACAGCAGATAGCGGTAGCGCCAGAAGCCGTTCCACATTGCTTTGAATTTTGCCACGGGCGATCACCACTTTTCAAAATACTCGAACTTCTGGGCGGCAAAGGGCTCGTGCAGCTTGTCCTTTGCGCTGGTCTTGTGCTCGCAGCCGCAGTCCGGCCACTGCACGTTGACGGTGGGGTCGTCGTAGGGGATGCCGCCCTCGCTGGTGGGGTCGTAGACATCGGTGCACTTATAGCAGAACTCTGCCACATCGCTCAGCACCAGAAAACCGTGGGCAAAGCCCTCCGGGATATAGAACATCTTCTTGTTGTCCTCAGAGAGGGTCACGCCCACCCACTTGCCAAAGGTAGCGCTGTGGGGGCGGCAGTCCACGGCAACGTCATACACCTCGCCCTTGGTCACGCGCACCAGCTTGCCCTGGGTGTGGTTCTTCTGGAAGTGCAGCCCGCGCAGCACGCCCCGGGTGGAGCGGCTCTGGTTGTCCTGCACGAATTCCTTGTCGATGCCAGCCTCTGCAAACTGATCCTTCTGGTAGGTCTCCATAAAATAGCCGCGGTCATCGCCGAACACCTGCGGCTCAATGACCACCACGCCGGGGATCTCGGTCTGCGTAAAAATAAACTTACCCATGATATTTTACCTCTCTTTTTTCTGAAAGCTTTTTCTTTATCTGGAAAAGTCTGGTTTTGAACAGGCTTTTACGCTTTGTTGCGGCGCTTTGCCGTTTTGCGGTGTTTTTTCAGGCGTGCGTGCACCCGCAGCACCAGCACCGTGACCACTGCCGCACCCACCGTGCAGCCCACCGAGATGCCCGCCAGCAGCCATGCGCTGCTGCCCGGTTCCACGTCCTTGGCGGCTTCCAGCGTTGTGCCGGTGCTCTGCTCCAGCAGCTCGGCCAGACCGGTGATCTCGGCCTTTACCCGCACGCTGGTACTCTCCTGCTTTGCGCCGCCGTTCAGGGTGTACACCGCATACACGGCGGGCTCTGCGCCCAGCAGATACTGCTCCGGCAGTTCTAAGTCCACGGTCACATCCTGCGCAGACAAGCCCTCGGCCAGCAGCAGCTTCACCCCGGGGTCTGCCACAGTAACGGTGCCAAGGCTCTGCCCGCCGCCCGCCACTGCCAGCTGTGCGGTGACGCTGCCGCCGGGCAGCTGGGTGTAGCTTTTATAGGTAGCAAAGGCGTAGTCCAGCAGGGTGCGCATATCGTTATATTTATCGGTGCTCAGCTGACTTTGCATGGTCGCGCAGATCAACCGTACCCCATCCTGCTCTGCCAGACAGACATAGCTGTACCGGGCGGTGTTGGTGTAGCCCAGCTTAGAGCCCAGCACACTGTCGATATGGTAGCGGCTGGAACCGATGCGGATCTTATCCTGCTGGGAGAAGTAACGGATCACCGGCTGAATGTTGGTGGACTGCATGGTGTACATCTGGTTGCGGGTGAACACATCTTCAAACCCGGGCTGCTGCAATGCCCAGCGCAGGATCTGCGCCATATCGTAGCAGCTGGTGTAGTGGTCGTCATCACTGATGCCGTGGGGGTTTGAAAAGTGGGTGTGGGCAAGCCCCAGTTCCTCCACCTGCGCATTCATGGCCTTCACGCCGTCCGCGATGGTGCCGCCGCCGAAATATTCCGCCAGCAGGTTGGCACCGTCGTTGGCACTTGCCATCTGGGTGGCGTACAGCGCATCCACCAAGGGGACTTCTTCCCCTTCCAGCAGGGCGATATGGCTGGAATCCGTGCCCGCCAGCGAGTAGACATCCTCGTGGGTCACGGTCAGCTTTACGTCATCCCAATCTCCCTGCGCCTTTTCGCAGGCAAGACCGAGGGTCATCACCTTGGTAATGGAGGCCGGGTGCAGTTCCTCGTCCATATTCTGCTGCGCCAGCACAAGGCCGGTGTCTGCATCCATGATGCAGTAGCCCCGAGTATTGGCCAGTGCCGGGCCGGCTGCTGCCGCGCCGGGCACCAGCACAGCGCCTATCAAAAGCAGCACAGTGCACAGTGCTGCGGTAAATTTTTTCATCAGGTATTCTCCGCTTGTCAGTTTTATGCCCGCAAGGCATCATTTGGAGTATACCACATTTTTTCCCCGCTGAAAAGAGATTTACGCATTCCTTTGCCCCAGCAGCACCGGCTGCAGCTGCTCACCCCGCAAAGCGGCGTCCACGGCGGCGGGCAGCAGGGCAAGGTCCGCCTTCAGGCTCTGGGGCTTGGCAAAGGGGTCGTCCTGCCCGTAGGGCACAAAGTAATAGTGCTTGCGCTGGCATAGCCGTGCCATGTTTTCCCCGGAAGCGCCAAGGCCATCGTTGGTGGAGACTGCCAGCACCACCGGGCTGCCCACCCGCAGCAGGCTTTTGGCAGCAAGGGTCACCGGCGTATCCGAAAGCCCCGCCGCCAGTCGCGCCAGCGTTGCGCCGGTGCAGGGCGCGACTACCAGCGCCTGCGCCAGCCGCCGGGGTCCCAGCGGCTCTACCGCCTGCAAGGTATCCAGCACCGGCTGCCCGGTAACGGCCTGCAGGCGCTGCCGCCAGCTTTCCCCGGTGCCGAACCGGGTATTCTGCTGCGCGGCAAAGCTCATAACGGGCAGCAGCGTCCAGCCCTGTGCCGTCAGCGCCTGCGCCGCGCCCAAGGCATCCTCCAGCGTGCAAAAGCTGCCGCACACCGCAAAGGCAAGACAGCCCTTTTTCTCTGTGGTCATACCCTTCCCTCCCGCTCCTGCAAAATAGCCTGCACCGTGCGTGCCAGCGCCTCCCCTGCCGTTTCCGGTGCCCAGACCGTCGGCAGGCTCAGCGCGTGCAGCGCCGTATGCCCCAGCCGCCGGGCGGCGGCAAAGTCTGTGCCGCCGGGCTTTGAGGCCAGATCCACGATCAGGCACCCCTTCGGCAGCGCCGCCAGCACCTGTGCCGTCAGCACCGGCGCAGGGATGGTGTTCACCACTGTGTCAAAGGCGGCAGCTTCTGCGGCAAGGTCTGTCAGCGGCACCGCCCGCAGCCCCAGCTCCTCTGCCATCGCCCGCTGCACCGGGCGGCGTGCCGCCACAGTCACCCGCGCACCCAGCGCCGCCAGACGCACCGCCAGTGCCCGCCCTACCGGGCCAAAGCCCAGCACCAGCACCGCCGCGTCCCACAGGGTACGACTGCGCCGCTCCAGCAGAATGCCGATGCAGCCCTCGGCGGTGGGGATGGCGTTATACACGGTCAGTTCCGGGCGGGCAAAGTAGTCCACCAGCTCCACCCCTGCCGCCCGGGCAATGGTCCTTGCACTCTCCGTCACCTTGCCGCCCAGCGCCAGCGCGCCGGGCTTTGCCGCGCCCAGCAGCTGCGTCAGCGGCAGACCGGGCTGTTCCAGCGGGAGCGGCAGCAGGATGTAGTCTGCCTGCGGCAGCTGCTGCACGCCGCCCACCGTATACCCTGCCCGTGCCAGTGCACACCCTGCCGCCGCCTGCCGGGCATCACCGCCCACCACCGCAAACCGCTTTGTCTGTCTCATGCCGTCATCTCCCCTTTTCCGCTGTGCGCCATCCTATGCGAATAGGCAAAAATGCGTGCGGGGAAGCCTTGCGGCACCGCCTGCAAAAACGGGGTACAGAAACGCCCGCAGACGGTTCTGTGCCCCGAAATCCAAACGATTCTTCCACGCTCAGCTGCGCTCCCCGGTCAGGTCGGTGCGGCGGGTCACCTTGTGGATGGTGCCGTCCGGCTCCTGAATGGATGTGCGCTCCAGCTGGCTGCGCAGGCTGGCCTTGATGTCGGCCAGATACTCCTGCCGCAGCGCCTGCTGCTCGGCTTTTTCGGCCTCGGTCAGGCCGGTGGTCTTGCTCTTTTTGGCCAGCGCATTGATGCGGGCGATCTTTTCTTCTGTCATGGGGGAAACCTCCTGTATTTCATCGTAAAATATGCTATAATGTAGGCAAGACCATTATAGCAAAGGATGATACCAATGGCAACACAACGCAACTATGCCCAGCAGATGGACGCCGTGCTGGCAACCCTTGGCGATGCCCGCCCGCGCCTTTTGCTCCACGCCTGCTGCGGTCCCTGTTCCAGTGCCGTGCTGGAACAGCTGTGCCGATATTTTGAGATCACGGTGCTGTACTACAACCCCAACACATGGCCTGCGGCAGAGTACCACCGCCGGGGCGAGGAGCTGCAAAAGTTCGTAGCCGCCGCCCACCCGCTGGGGGTGACCGTGGTGGAGGACACTTACGATCCGCAGCAGTTCTACACCGCCGTAGCCGGGCTGGAAAATGAGCCGGAGCGCGGCAGCCGCTGCACCGTCTGCTACCGGCTGCGGATGCGCCGCGCCGCGCAGTACGCCCGGGACAACGGCTTTGACTGGTTCACCACCACCCTGTCCATCAGCCCCCACAAGGACGCCGCCCGCATCAACGCCATTGGGCAGGAACTGGAAGCCGAATTCGGGGTCAAGCACCTGCCCTCGGACTTCAAAAAGCACAACGGCTACCTGCGCAGCCTACAGCTTTCGGAGCAGTACGGCCTGTACCGGCAGGACTACTGCGGCTGCGAGTTCAGCGCCAAAGCAAGAGGTATTGAGGGCTGACGCAAAACGATTTAAAATATCCTCCGCGCCCTCTCCTGTGAAAATGCAATGCCGGACAGCCCGCAGGCTGCCCGGCATTGCTCTTATAAACCGGCATTGCCGCACCGGCGGCACATCATTTTGCGCAGAGCGCAAACATCATTTCTGCGTCAGCAGAACCTCATTTCTTATTCCTCCGGCAGCTTTGCTACCAGCAGGGTGAACAGCACCAGACCCACGCAGGGCACGATATTGGAGGCCATACCGGCGGCAAGACCTGCGCGCTCGGCCACAATGCCGATGACCCACGGCATCAGGATGGCACCGCTGGAAGCCACCGGCAGCATGATGCCCATGCTGGTCACGCTGGTCATGCGGCCTGCACTGGCCACGGCGGTGGGGTTCAGCCCGGACATGGAGATGGCAAAGGCGAACAGCAGCGCAATGGCTGCGCCCTGCGTGTGCGCCATGACCAGCAGCACATAGAACACGGTGCACAGCACGCTCATGCCCACCATGGCCTTGCGGGGCTTTTTTAAGGGGAACACAAAGGCGATGAGCAGCCGTCCCACCAGCGTAGCGCCCCACATCACGGTGACGGTGTAGGCCGCCAGCGTGCCCGCAATGATGCCACTGCCCTTGAAGTAGGTCACCATCCAGCCGTTGACGCTCTGCTCAGCGGCGTTCTGGAAAAAGAGCAATCCGGTCAGCAGCCAGAAGCGGGCAGAGCGCAAAAAGCTCCAGTCGATGGTCTCTTTCTCTGCATTGCCCTTGCTCTTGCCGCCGCGCAGCGGGGTAAAGACGTATACCAGCCAGAGCAAAAGGCCCATAGCTGCCAGTAAAAACACAGCCAGCTCGGTGCTTACCCGGGCTGCTGCCGCGATGAGGAAGGGGCACAGCAGTGCGCCGCAGGCGTAGCAGCTGTGCATCAGGTTCATGCCCCGGGTGCGGTCGGCGGAGTGATCACTGACCAGAATGGTACAGGTGTTGATGACGCTGCCCTTAGCGATGCCTACCACAAAAAAGGCCGCTGCCAGCAGCGCCACTGCACCGGTCAGCCCCATGACGGCATAACCCACCGCGTAACCAATGGTCAACAGCAGCACACTGCGCTTCATGCCCAGCACGCTGGGCAGCATTCCCATCAGCAGACCCGCCAGCAGGTTGCCCACGCTCATCAGGGAGAGCAGCGTACCAGTCATGCCGTAGGCAAAGCCGTAGCGCTCCTGCAACAGACTGACCACCACACCTGCACTGATGGCGCAGATGCCGCTGAAGAAAAAGGTCGCAAAGCCCGCATTGCGCAGGCGCGTGTTCGGTTGTTCCATGGTGTACCTCTCTTTACGGAAATATCCTTTCTCTATTTAACCATTTTTTCGCAGCTTTGCAACCGGATTTTCTTACAAAACACAGCAAAAAAGCCACTGCACAAAAACGTGCAGCAGCCCTTTGCTTTTATGATATGTATTTCTCAGTCCAGATCCTCGGCTTCCAGCACCGCAACACCTTCGGTTTCAAGGGTCTTGCGGAGGATATCGGCCAGACCCGGGTTGGGTGCCTTGTTGTGGATGCACAGGATGATCTTTCCGTTCAGGCTGGCGGCCTCCACGCCCACGGATGCGCCCTCCGGCGGTACCCAGACGCCAAAATCCGTGGTGTACTGTGTCAGCTCCGGGGTGGCGGGCATCAGCGGATTGCCCAGATAGCTGAGCCAGAAATCCGAAATGGTGCCGCCGATGTACTCACCCATCTGGAACACCCGCTGCTTGATGCGCAGGGGCGCTTTTTGCTGGTCCACCTTGTACACCCAGCCCATCTGCTCGGTCATGCGGCGGCGCTTGGACTGCGGCTGCAAGTCCCGCTTGATGTCTGCATCTACGTCAGATACAAGATCCGCAAGGCGGGTCTGGGCTTGCAGCTGCACCGTATGCTCAAAGCTGCATACGCAGTTGTACAGTGCGTTCGGCACACCAGCCACATCGCGGGTATCGGAGGAGTAGGAATACTGGATATTCTCCTTACCCAGATACTCCCGCATGGCCATGCACAACAGCCCCATCAGGGCGCTTACCGGCTTTGCATTGTTTGCCAGCGCTTTTTCCACCAGGCTCTGCTTGCTCAAGTACACCCGGGTACGGCGCAGCGCACCCTCATAAGTCTGCACCACGTCCCGCTGGATGGCATCGCTCCCGGCCTCCACGGGCGGATACTCTGCCAGCATAGCCTCCATATCATAGGGCGGGTCGCACACGATCTGCTGCACCGCAAAGGCAGTGCCGTAACGCAGGTTGCAGTACTGTTCCAGAATGCTGGTGAACAGGGGCGATACCCCGTGGCCGTCCAGTAGGAAGTGGTACCAGTCAAAATAGACGGTATCCCCTTCGCAGCTGATGCAGAACAGATAGCCGTTCGTTTCCTCCGGGATATTGCGCATGGTGCTACCGGGGTACACAAGGCAGGGCTCCGTGTTGGGCTCCAGCCACATCTCCCGCTTTTCCTGCACCAGACGCTGGGTGTAATAAGGCGCACTTGCCAAAGCCGTGGTCAGTGCTCGCTGCAAGAGGGTGATATCCACCGCATCCCGCAGCGAGAACTGGTACCGGCACTGGATCTTTTCCCGACGAAAAAAGTACATGATTCCCTGAAAGTTATATTCCGTCGAGCGCTGTTGCGTTTCCATTGGTTTTTACCCCACGTTTGCTACCAGATAATCCACCAGATCACCCATGGTGACAAAGTTGCGCAGCTCCTTTTCCGGGATGCGCAGACCAAAGGTCTCCTCAAGATCTGCCACAATGGTCAAAATCTCCATAGAGGACAGATCCAGATCGTCCATCAGGACGCTGCTTTCGGTCACATCCTCCGGCGATACCTCTGCGACATCCTCCAGAATAGCCGTGATCTGAGAAATGATTTCTGCACGTTCCATCGTATTATGCTTCCTTTCTGTTGCGTTTTACTTGCGCACCAGCTTGCCCGTAGCGTTGCGGGGCAGCGGCGTTTCGCTGAACTCCACCACACCGATGCGCTTGTACAGCGGGACGGTGCGGTTCATCTGGGCAACAAAGTCACGCACGGTCTGCTGGTGCTCCTTTTCACAGTATACCACAACACCTATCTTTTTGCCCAGTTCTTTTACGATACATTCCTGTACGGCGGGATATTTTTCTACCATGCCCTCCAGCTCCTCGGGGCTGACGTTCTCACCGCTGTCCAGAATGATCAGGTTCTTCTTGCGTCCGGTAATGTAATAGTAGCCGTCCTCGTCCACCCGGGCAAGGTCGCCGGTATGCACCCAGCCGTCCTTGTCGATGACCTCTGCGGTGCCCTCCGGGTCCTTATAGTAGCCCATCATCACGCAGTCGCCGCGCATGCACAGCTCGCCGTCCGGCTCGATCTTGTAGTCCATGTACTCGCTGCCCTGACCCACGGCACCAATGTGCTTTTCGTCCTGTGCAAAGTTGATGATGCCGGCACCGCAGGTCTCGGTAGCGCCGTAGCACTGGATGACGAACATCCCGTTGTGCGCCATATCCAGCAGTACCTGCGGGTCAAACATGGCAGAAGAGCCGATGGGCACCCACAGATCGCCCAGACGATCGCGGTGGCCGCGCATCACGTCCTTGTGCAGGGCGTTCATGATCATCGGCACCACAGACATGACCTGACTGGGCATCTTCTGGATATCGCGGTAGAAGTTGCGGATATCGTTGCCCAGGTTCAGCGGCCAGCCCATGACGGTGGTGGAGAACAGGTCGATGAAAGCGCCCAGATGGAACATGGGCAGCACCATGTAGTGGCCGGGCAGGGGCTCCTTCTGGCTGATCTTGTCCTCCAGCTGTGCGGAGATGGCCCACAGCACATGACCTGCGCTGAACAGGTTGCGCTCGCTCATCATAACGCCCTTGCTCAGGCCGGTGGTGCCGGAGGTGAACATCAGCACCATCAGGTCATCGTGACCGATGGGGTGCAGCTCGGCTGCCGGCTCATAGCTGCGGAAGCCGTCCATGGGACGCAGCAGGCTGCCATAGGCGGCCTCCAGCTGCTCCCTGTTGCCGTAGTCCTCGCCGTCGGTCAGGATGGCGGCGGGCTCCACCAGCTCCAGCTCGTGAGACATCTCTGCCCAGCTCTTGCGCTGGTTCATTGGCACCAGCACGCAGCCTGCCATGATCGCGCCAAAGGTGTTTACCACATATTCGTAGCTGTTCTTGCTCAGCAGACAGATCTTTTTGCCCTTCACATCCGGGATGGTGCTCTGCAGGTAGGTGACCGTCCGGCGGACATCCTGTGCCAGCTCCTTAAAAAGGACGGTGGTCACGGTGTCGGTCTCCTCGGTATAGTAGCGGAAGGCCACGCGCTGGGGAAATTCCTTTTCCATGCCCAGCGTAATAGCGTCGTACATGTTTTCCACAAATTTGCCCATTGTAGTTTTCCCTTCTGTTTTATCTCATCCGTTTTATACTCAGCGCAGCAGTTTGCCCGTGGCGTTGCGGGGCAGCGGCTCTGCACTGAACTCCACCACACCGATGCGCTTATACAGCGGCAGGGTACGGTTCATCTCGGTAATATGCTCCTGCACGGTCTGCTGCTCGGCCTGCGGGCAGTACACCACAACACCGATCTTTTTGCCCATTTCCTTCACGATGCACTCCTGCACAGCGGGGCATTTTTCCACAAGACCTTCCAGCTCCTCGGGGCTGATGTTCTCGCCGCTGTCCAGAATGATCAGGTTCTTCTTGCGGCCGGTAATGTAGTAGTAGCCGTCCTCATCCACCCGGGCAAGGTCGCCGGTGTGGAACCAGCCGTCCTTGTCGATGACCTCCGCGGTGGCCTCGGGATCCTTGTAGTAGCCCAGCATGATGCTGTCGCCCCGGATGCACAGCTCTCCGTCCGGCTCGAGCTTGTAATCCAGATAATCGTTGCCCTGTCCCACAGCGCCGATGTGCTTTTCATCCTGCGCATAGTTGATGATGCCGTCGCCGCAGGTCTCGGTAGCGCCGTAGGTCTGCACCACGAACATGCCGTTGGTGGCCATATCCAGCATCACCTGCGGGTCAAACATGGCAGAGGAGCAGATGGGCACCCACAGCTCGCCCAAGCGCTTCTTGCGGCCGCGCATCACGTCCTTGTGCAGGGAGTTCATGATCACCGGCACCACCGCCATGACCTGACTGGGCATCCGCTGGATCTCCTTATAGAAGTTGCGGATATCGCCGCTGACGTTCAGGCCCCAGCCCGCGTGCGCCCACGAGAACAGGCAGATGAACGCGCCCAGATGGAACATGGGCAGCACCGTGTACTGGCTGACCACAAGCTCCGGGTCGTGCTTATACTCCATCATGTGCTCACCGATCTGCACATGGGCGCGCATGACGCTGAAGAAGTTGCGCTCGCTCAGCATCACGCCCTTGCTGCGTCCGGTGGTGCCGGAGGTGAACATCAGGATCATCAGGTCATCGTGGCCGATGCAGCGGGGCATTTCTGCCACCGGCTCATAAGCGCGGAAGCCGTCCATCGGGCGCAGGATGCTGCCGTAGGCGGCTTCCAGCTGCTCCTTGGTGCCGTAGTCGTCACCATCGGTCAGGATGGCGGCGGGTTCCACCAGCTCCAGCTCGTAGGACAGCTCGTCCCAGCTCTTGTGCTGGTTGAGCAGTACCAGCACACCGCCCGCCAGAATGATGCCGAAGGTGTTCACGGCGTATTCGTAGCAATTTTTGTTCAGCAGGCAGATCTTTTTGCCCTTGATATCCGGGATGGTGCTCTGGAAGTAGCTGACCGCACGGCGGATATCCCGCGCGTAGTCCTTATAATGGACTACGGTCACCTCGTCCGTATCCTTATTATAGAAGCGGAGCGCCACGCGCTCCGAAAAACGCTGCTCCATATTCAGCGTGACCAGATCATAAACGTTGTCCAATACTTTTACCTTCATCATTGCTTTTTCCTCCCACGTTGTCCTTTCATGCAGCGGTGCGTCGCACTGTGCCCAGTATACAATATCTTCCAGCGCAATGCAATACTTCTGCAACATTTAATTTCCATTTTTGGCAACTTTCTATTGCATATCTTAGGGCACAGCCCGGCCAAATTCTACCTTTCGTTGCAATCTTCCGGTTTCTATGCTACAATTTTTAGCGCAAAATACCAGTTCCGGTATGGTGCGGACTGCAAAACAAAATTGACAGTCTCTATAAAAAGCATTATACTAGCCATATATCATGGCAATGCTGTATAAAAATCGATCATTTGCGCCGTATCCGGCTTTTTTCATGAGGGGTATTGGCCCGGCGCAGGGAAGGAATCTTTCATGGAAACAACCAAGCCCCGCACTGTCAGCTCCATCGGGATGTTTGATATGCTCAAGGGCGCAGGGATGCTGGCCATCGTGCTGGGACACACTGCGGAACTTTATCCGCTTCAGTTGTCGAACGGCCTGTCGCTGACCGCCTTTTTGGTCTTTGTCTACCGCGAAACGCTGATGGCGGCCTTTTTTATCGCCAGCGGCTACGGCTTCCGCAAGCGCTCCATCGGCAAATGCATCCACCAGCAGCTCAAAAGCCTGCTCAAGCCCTTTTGCTACACTGCGGTCTTTACCACGGTGCTGCATTTTATCATTCATTATAATACCTTTCACTATCTGCCCGGCTCCCTGACCGAGAGCATCAAGGTGGCGGGCGGTTTTCTGCTGGGTCTGCCCCACACCGCCACCTACTTCGGGCAGGAGTTCTTTTCCTGCGGGCCCATGTGGTACCTGCTGGCGCTGCTGATGGGCTGGATCGCGCTGGACGTTATCCTGAACATCTTCCCGGAGCGGTACATCCCGTGGGCGGTGGGCGGCTGTGCCCTGCTGGGCTGGGGTGCCAGCCTTGTATGGGAGCTGCCCTTCTGCCTGATCCAAGGCGCGGTGATCACGCCGTACCTGTACCTTGGTTACCTTGCCAAGCGTCAGCACTGGCTGGATCAGCCCTTGTCCCGCCGGATGTCCTGCATCCTGTGGGCTGCCGTTCTGCTGGTCCCGGTGGCTGCCTTTGCCACCGGCATCACCGACTGTGTTTCCATGGCAGAGTGGACGATGGGCCCCATCAGCATCCTGCTGGACGGCCTTGCCGGCCTGCTGTTCGTCCGGCTGTTTCTGCGCTTGAACCGGCACCGGAACGCGCTGGTGAGCTTTTTTGAGGCCATCGGCCGCCGCTCCCTGTACATCTTCTGCATACATACCGTAGAGCTTACCGCTATTCCGTGGTATCTGTTCGCGGCGAAATACGCCGACCGCCCTGTTTTGGGCATCTGCCTGCAATATGTCCTTTCGCTGGGCTCCATCTGGCTTGTCTGCGCCCTGCTGCAACGGCGGCGGGACCTGATCATCAAGCTGTTCCCCGCCCGGCGGCACACCCCGCAGGTACACTACACCCCACGGCACTGATATTCTGAATGTTCCGGCTGCGGTGCAGCCGAGCTTAGGATAAGGAAGAGGAGGATCCCGTTATGAACCACGATGCCCCCGTGACCCCTGCTGCCCTGCAGGCGCACATTGCCGAGCTGGAGCAGCAGCTCAAGCTTTCGGACGAGGGTGTTTCCCAGCTGGCGCAGCGGTGTCTGGAGCTGGAGCAGCAGCTGCTGACCTGCCAGACCGAGCTTTCCAGGCACAGCGCCGAAGCCGAGAATATCACCCTTACCCTGCCGCAGCTGTTCTATGACACCGGCAGCGGCTTCTCGCCCCGGGAATGCCTTGTCGCCACCGAGGATGTCTACAACGAGCTGACCCACGAGGTGTCGGTCACCTTTATTCTGCCGGAGGACGCCCGCGCCGTCCGGCTGGACCCGGGCGAACTGGCCTGCTGCATCACTGACCTTGCCATCTCGGACGAGCGCATCAGCTTTCAGCCGGTCAACGGCCTTGTATTGCAGGAGGACAGCCTGCTGTTTTTGGACGTAGACCCCAACCTTTCGCTGCACTGCACCACCGGCTTTGGTGCCGGCATGAAGTTTGCGGTGAACTATCACTACTACCCGCTGGGACGTTTTCTGCACGAGCAGCCCGGCAAATCCCTGTTGCGGGCGCTGAACGACCTGAAGCTGAAAAACGCCACCGCCGCACAGGAAGCAGACGAGGTATTGCAGGCCAGCCGCGCCGAGTGTATGCGGCTGAATCAGCAGCTGCTGACCTTGCAGGGCATCCAGCACGAATATCAGGTCTCGCTGGAAAATATGCGCGCCAGCAGCAGCTGGCGGCTGACCGCCCCGCTGCGCAGGCTGCTGACCCTGCTGCGCGGCCACTAAGCCCGCCCGATATTCTGCCGGAGGAGTTGGATCATGTACACCAGTTACAGTACCCTGCAGCGCAAGCAATTGTCTAAGCAGGTCTATACCGATACCCAGAGCACCTATCTTCTGGTCTACGCGCCGGGGCGTCACAAGGCGCTGGAAACGGCGCTGCAAAACCAGCTGCACCGCAAGTTCCGTCTGGTGACACAGCTGGAGGGCGAGCTGACCCCCGCTGTGGCCGGGGTGCTGCTGGTAAGCGAGGATGTGGAGTGCACCCCCACTGCCCTGACCTATTTTGCCGCCGCCCTGCGGGAGGGCGCAGACCTTGCGATCTGCGATGCCTCCTTTGGCTTTGACGGCGCTACCGCCCTGTACCTGAGCACCCAGCACCTGCCCGGCAGCCGCTGCGCACTGGTGTCCCGCGCATTGCTGGACGAAGTGCGCGCCGCCGCCCGTGGCAAGGACAGCGTTACCGAGCTGCTGCGTCTGGCCCATGCCATGGCGCAGCACAGCTGCCGCATCCCGCAGGCACTGCTGCACTTCCGCCGGGAGCTGTGCGCCGATGACGTGTTCTCCGCCAAGGGACGCCGTGCGCTGATCCTGAGCCACGAGCTGACCATGACCGGCGCGCCCATCGTGCTGGTAAGCGCCGTGCCGGTGCTGCGCAGCTTAGGCTTTGAGGTGGTGGTGCTGGGTCCCTCGGACGAAGGCTCGCTGCCGCTGTTTCTGGATGCCGGAGCCGCCGTGGTCACCCGCCCGGACTGCGTTACTTCCAGTGCCCTGTGGGGGCTGGCCACCAGCGCAGACCTTGTGCTGGCCAATACGGTGGTGGAAGCCCCTGTGGTGAGCACCCTGAACGGCTCCTTTGTGCCGGTGCTGTGGTGGCTGCACGATGCCTTTGCGGGCTACCCCTTCATCGCCCACAGCATCCCCAAGGAGCTTGGAAAAAATATCCACGCCTGCGCCGTAGGCTCTCACGCCACCGCCGCCATGCACTCCGTCCGGCCGGATTTTGAGATCGAGCAATTGATCTACGGTCTGCCGGACTACGCCGCCGAGCAGTTCCCCCGCTACGACATCAGCTTTGCCGGGGGGCGTCCCCTCTTTGTGACGGTGGGCTCGCTGGAACACCGCAAGGGCCCGGATATCCTGTGCAACGCCATCCGATTGCTGCCCTCTGCGGTGCGGGAGAAAGCCGCCTTCCTTTTTGTGGGCAAAGCCGCCGACAAGGGGATGTACAATGCCGTGGACAGTCTGGTGCGGGACTATCCCCAGACCGTTTTCTACCGCAAGCGGCTGGAGCGCCCGGAGGTCAAATCCCTGATGGAGCAGTGCAACTGCGTAGTGTGCGCCTCCCGCGATGACCCCATGCCCACCTTCGTCACCGAGGGACTGATCTTCGGCAAGCCCTCCATCGTATCGGAGCACACCGGCACCGCCGGACTGGTGACCGAGGGCGTGGATGGTTTCCTCTACAAAGACGACGACCCGCAGCAGCTTGCCGACAAGCTGACATGGGCCATCGAGCACCCGGAGGTGCTGGCTTCCATGCACGACAACTGCCGCCGCCTATATGAACAACAGTTCTCCAACGAATCCTATGTAGCCACCCTGACAAGGCTGGTAAAAGAGCTGACGGACGGGGAAGAATAATGGAAAAAACAATGCCGGCCAGCCGCACGCTGCCCGGCATTGTTTTTTACGGGAGAGGTCTCCCCATTTTATCAAATGCCCCAAATTGCCCAACAAAGTTCCGCTTCCGTTCACAAAGGGCGGCGGGAGATGTGCTATACTGGTTCCAGAATTTCCGGTTAAAAGCATCCATACCGAAAGGAGTTTTGTTTCCATGAGCCAAGCCGCCGCGCAGCAGCCCTCCCGCAAAAAGACCGCGATCTCTCTGCTGGTGCTGCTGGTGCTTACCTGCATCATTGTGTTCACTTTTAAGGATCACTGGGCCGAGATCACCACGGCGCTGGCGCAGCTGTCGGTGTGGCAGGTGCTGGCGGTGCTGGCGGTCGGCCTCAGCTACCCCCTGCTGGAAGGGTGCGTGGCGTGGGTCATCGTGCGCAGCCGTCTGCCGCAGTTCAAGCTGTGGCAAGGGTTAGATGTAGGCTGGTGCGGCACCTTTGGCAACGTGGTCACGCTGGGTGCCGGTGCTGTTCCGGTGCAGCTGTACTACCTGCACAAGGCCGGGCTGCCGCTGGGCCCCGGCGCAGGGCTGATGACACTGGAATACGTTTCCCACAAGAGCACGGTGCTTTTGTACGCCACCGTGATGCTGCTGTTACAGCGCCGCTGGCTTGCCGCCAACACCACCGGTGTCATGCGGTATCTGCCCATGGCATACGCTGTGGTAGCGGTAGTTATCGTGGCGCTGGTGCTGCTGTGCGTCTCGCCAGTGGTGCAGAACCTCGCCCGCTGGCTGCTGGGCTTTCTGCCCAAGACCGAAAAGTGGCAGCAGCGCCGCGCCGACTGGCTGGAGCAGCTGGAAGTGCTGGGCACCGAGAGCCGCCGCCTGCTGGCGGATAAGCCCCGCTGCCTGAAAATTTTTGCCCTGCAGGCGCTCAAGCTGTTCGGGCTGTTCTGCCTGCCCTACCTGTGCATCCGGTTCATGGGGCTTTCGCCGCTGGGCTTCTGGCAGGTGCAGCTGCTCACCAGTCTGATGCTGTTTGTTTCCAACGCCCTGCCCAACGTAGCCGGGATGGGTTCTATTGAGACCGCCTTTCTGCTGGTGTTCGGCAGCTTTCTGGAACGGGGCGAGGTGATGAGCGTACTGATGCTCTACCGCATCGCCAGCTATTATGTGGTATTTGCCGCCAGCGCCGTGGGCTTTTTCATCGCCCAGCGGCATCTTGTCCAAATGGAGCCGCCAAAGGAGGGGTAAACGGATGAAAAGCTTCCACATTCCCCGCACCGCTTTATTTTTTATCCTGTTTGCACTGGCAGCTTTTGCGGTGCTATACCATCCCATCGACCTGAAAGCACTGGTACGCGCCAGCTCGCAGGGCACGCTCCGCACCGAGGAAGTGGCGCATTTTGGCAGCACAAACGACATGGACTATCACCTCCTCTCCATGGACAGCGAAGCGTTCCAACAAACGGCAGAATTGCTTTCCACTGTCTCCTGCCGCAAAAAACTGAACCAGAACTATTCTGCCTACACCCACGATACCTTCCCGGTGCAGTCGGTCACCGTCAGCTTTTATGATGATGCCGAAAACCAGAAGTTTCTGCTGACTGTGTACTCCGACGGCGTGTGCATCCTGAACAGCGCCTATGTCAGCGTAAAATACCCCGGCGGCGGCGCAGCGCAGCTGTATGAACAACTGGCGGGGCTGGGGCAGTAAAAACAAAAATCGGGGCACTCAGGTGGTCAAGCTGAGTGTCCCGTTTTTGTTTTCTTTGCGTCGGCTGTGGTACCAAACACAGCCGGTGCCGCGCCGGAAGCAGCAGAGCAAACCGTGCTGCCGCTTCCCGTAGAAAAGAGAAAGGAATGGAGGAATGGAGCGGAGCGCTTGCAGACGCTCCTTTTTTCTGGTGCAGCGGTGGTTAGAATTAGCTAACCACCGCTGCGAGAACAGGATACCACAGACGGTTAGTCTTGTCAACCCTTAATTTGCAAATTTTTTCGCAAAGTTGCCGTGCCGCCGGGGTTTCGGCGTTTTTTCTACATTCTGCCCAAAGAATAGCCTTTCCGCTGGAAGAAAACCCACTTGTTTTCTATTGCTTTTTAAAACAGTTCTTGCTATTATAATAACGCAAGATTTTGTGGGCAGGTTTTTATTTTTGTCTACACCTTGTAGTAAGGGCTGCCGCAGACGGCAGCGCAAGACCGTTTCGCCCCCAGAAAACCGCCTAGACAGAGCGGTTTTTCAAAGGCTCAGAAGTTAGAAAACGCTAACCGCGTAATGGAGCAAGGAGGTTCCAATGATCCAGTTTGAACAGTGGGAAGGCTTTGAAGGCCGCATCTGGAAGGAAGAGGTCAATGTGCGTGACTTCATCCAGAAAAACTACACCCCCTATAACGGCGACGAAAGCTTTCTGGCTGGCCCCACCGAGGCTACCGATAAGCTTTGGGGTGCTTTGCAGCAGCTGCAGAAGGCCGAGCGCGCCAAGGGCGGCGTGCTGGATATGGAGACCGAGGTGGTCAGCAGCCTGACCTCCTACGGCCCCGGCTATATTGACGAAAACCTGAAGGATCTGGAGCAGATCGTTGGTTTGCAGACCGACAAGCCCCTCAAGCGCGCCTTTATGCCCTACGGCGGCATCAAGATGGCAGAGCAGGCCTGCACCACCTACGGCTACCAGCCCTCTGCCGAGCTGCACAAGATCTTTACCGACTACACCCGCACCCACAATCAGGCCGTGTTCGATGCCTACACCCCCGAGATGAAGAAGGCACGCCACACCCACATCATCACCGGTCTGCCGGACACCTACGGCCGCGGCCGCATCGTGGGCGACTACCGCCGCGTTGCCCTGTACGGCATCGACGCCCTGATCCAGTTCAAGCAGGAGGATCTTGCCAACTGCGGCGACGGCACCATGACCGATGACGTCATCCGTCTGCGCGAGGAGATCGCCCGCCAGATCAGCGCCCTGAAGGGCATGAAGAAGATGGCCGAGGCCTACGGCTACGACATCTCCCAGCCCGCCAAGGACGCCAAGGAGGCCTGCCAGTGGCTGTACTTCGGCTATCTGGCTGCCATCAAGACCCAGAACGGCGCCGCCATGAGCGTGGGCCGCATCTCCACCTTCCTGGATATCTATATCCAGCGCGATCTGGACAAGGGCATCCTGACCGAAAGTCAGGCACAGGAGCTCATTGACCACATGGTCATGAAGTTCCGCATGGTCAAGTTTGCCCGCATTCCCAGCTACAACCAGCTGTTCTCCGGTGACCCCGTGTGGGCAACGCTGGAAGTGGGCGGCATCGGCATGGACGGCCGCAGCATGGTCACCAAGAACTGCTACCGCTTCCTGCACACGCTGGAAAACATGGGCCCCGCACCAGAGCCCAACCTGACCGTGCTGTACTCCTCTGCCCTGCCTGAGGCCTTTAAGAAGTACGCCGCCAAGGTGTCCGTCAACACCAGCAGCGTCCAGTACGAGAACGATGACGTGATGAAGCCCGTCTGGGGCGACGATTACTCCATCTGCTGCTGCGTGTCTGCCACCCAGACCGGCAAGGAGATGCAGTTCTTCGGCGCACGCGCCAACCTTGCCAAGTGCCTGCTGTACGCCATCAACGGCGGCGTGGACGAGAAGAGCCACGAGCAGTGCGGCCCCAACTACGCTCCCATCACCAGCGAGTACCTGACCTATGACGAGGTGCTGCCCAAGTATGTGCAGATGCTGGACTGGCTGGCCGGGCTGTACGTCAACGTGCTGAACCTCATCCAGTATATGCACGACAAGTACTACTACGAGGAAGCCGAGATGGCACTCATCGACACCGATGTGCGCCGCACCTTTGCCACCGGCATTGCAGGCTTCTCCCATGTCATCGACTCCCTGAGCGCCATCAAGTACGCCAAGGTGAAGGTGGTGCGCGATGAAAACGGCCTTGCCACCGGCTTTGAGATCGAGGGCGACTTCCCCAAGTACGGCAACGATGACGACCGCGCCGACGAGATCGGCGTGTGGCTGCTCAAGACCTTCCTTGAGATGATCAAGAAGCGCCACACCTACCGCAACTCCGAGGCTACCACCTCCATCCTGACCATCACCTCCAACGTGGTGTACGGCAAGTACACCGGCGCTCTGCCGGATGGCCGCGCCGCCTTTACCCCGTTTGCCCCCGGCGCTACCCCCAGCTACGGCGCAGAGCAGAACGGTCTGCTGGCCTCGCTGAACTCCGTAGCAAAGCTGCCCTACCACTGGGCACTGGACGGCATCTCCAACACCCAGACCATCAACCCCGAGGCACTGGGTCACAGCGAGGGCGAGCGCGTGGAGAATCTGGTGCAGGTGCTGGACGGCTACTTCGATCAGGGCGCACACCACCTGAACGTGAACGTCTTTGGCAAGGAGAAGCTGCTGGACGCTATGGAGCACCCCGAGAAGGAAGAGTACGCCAACTTCACCATCCGCGTTTCCGGCTACGCCGTCAAGTTCATCGACCTGACCCGCGAGCAGCAGCTGGACGTGCTGGCCCGTACCTGCCATGGCGTCCTGTAAGACCCTTGGGTACGTCCACTCGCTGGAATCCTTCGGCTCGGTGGACGGGCCCGGCGTGCGCTTTGTGGTGTTTTTGCAGGGGTGTGCCCTGCGGTGCAAGTACTGCCACAACCCCGAAACATGGGCAGAGGGCGGCGAGGAGTGGACGGCGGAAGCGCTGTTCCAGCGGGTATACCGCTACCGCAACTACTGGGGCAAAAAGGGCGGCATCACGGTGAGCGGCGGTGAGCCGCTGCGGCAGATGGACTTTTTGACCGAGTTCTTCACGCTGGCGCGCGCCAAGGGCGTGCACACAGCGCTGGACACCGCCGGTCAGCCCTTCCGCCCGGACGACCCGGCGTATCTGGCGGCGTTCGACCGCCTGATGGCTAACACCAGTCTGGTGATCCTTGACCTCAAGGAGATCGACCCGGAGCGCCACCGGCAGCTCACCGGCAAAGACAACGCCAACATCCTTGCCATGGCGCGGCACATCTCCGACCTCGGCATCCCGCTGTGGATCCGGCACGTCCTTGTACCCGGGCTGACCGACGACGAGGAGGGGCTGCGCAAAACAGCAGACTTCATCCGCAGCCTGAAAACGGTGCAGCGGGTGGAGGTGCTGCCCTACCACACCTTGGGACTGTTCAAGTGGCAGAAGCTGGGCATTCCCTACCCCCTGCCGGACGCTGTACCGCCCACCGCAGAGCAGGTAAAGCGGGCAGAAGAACTGCTGGAAGTGAACCGGTATCCCGGGTAAAGCACCACCGTTTTGATTGCGCTCCGCTTCGCTCTGCGCAATTTCAGCGGAAAGAAGATTTATAATTTCGGCCCCCGGAGCGTCTGCGGACGCTCCGGGGGCCCTTTTCACGGGTAAAAATGGGATATCGGAACGCCCGCAGGCGTTCCGATATCCCGAAATTCAGAATAATTCTTCCGCTGAGGATGCCCAAAGCAACGCGGCGGGCATTCTGAATCGTTCTTCGTTGTACCTTGACTTCCCTGCGCTGCACCGCTATAATAAAGGGGTAAAAGGATAAATGCGTTTATCCGGGCAGAGTAGCGCCGCATACCGTCTGCGCAGAGAGAACAGGCCACTGGCTGGAAGCCTGTTTGCAGACCGCCGCGCAAAGTGCGCCCGGACAGCACGCGGCGGGAACCCCGTGGGGAAGTATCGCCGTGCGGTGCGCCGCCGTTACCGGCTTTGAGCGACAAACAGAAGTGGAACCGCGATTTTGATTTTAAAACCGCCTTCAGAGCTGTGCCTTGTGCACCGCTCCGGGGGCGTTTTGTTTTGCGGCTTCTGTTTGGAACAAAAAGGAGAATTGACCATGCAGATCTTCAACACCCTGACCCGACAGAAGGAAGAATTTGTGCCGCAGGTGCCCGGCGAGTACCGCATCTACGTCTGCGGCCCTACCGTGTACAACTATATCCACATCGGCAACGCACGCCC
Source organism: Faecalibacterium sp. I3-3-33 (assembly GCF_023347295.1). Taxonomy (NCBI): domain Bacteria; kingdom Bacillati; phylum Bacillota; class Clostridia; order Eubacteriales; family Oscillospiraceae; genus Faecalibacterium; species Faecalibacterium sp. I3-3-33. The sequence goes on along the minus strand of NZ_CP094469.1, from coordinate 509,368 downwards.
GCTGATCGTGTTCGACACCCTGCGCCGTTATCTGGAATACCGGGGCAACAAGGTGATCTACGTTTCCAACATCACCGATATCGACGATAAGCTCATCAAGAAGGGACAGGAAGAGGGCACCTCCATGAAGGAGGTGGCACAGCGCTTTGAGGCCGAGTACCTGAAGGATGCCGCCGGTCTGAACTGCGAAAAGCCCACCGTGCAGCCCCGCGCTACCGAGCATATCCCCCAGATTTTGGATATCGTCAAAGACCTGATCGACTCCGGCCACGCCTACGTTGCCAAAAACGGCGATGTGTACTTCCGGGTGAAGAGCGACCCCGGCTACGGCAAGCTGAGTCACCTGAATCTGGACGATCTGGAAAGCGGCAACCGCGAGCTGCGCAGCCGCATGGAGGACGACCTGAAGGAGGACCCCGCCGACTTTGCCGTCTGGAAGGCTGCAAAGCCCGGTGAGCCCGCATGGGAAAGCCCCTACGGCATGGGCCGCCCGGGCTGGCACATCGAGTGCAGCGCCATGAGCCGCACCCATCTGGGCAAGACCATCGACCTGCACTGCGGCGGTCAGGATCTGATCTTCCCCCACCACGAAAACGAAATTGCCCAGAGCGAGTGCGCCAACGGCTGTGAGTTTGCCCGCTACTGGATGCACAACGGTTTCATCAACGTGGACAACCAGAAAATGTCCAAGAGCCTGCACAACTTCTTTACCGTGCGGGATGTGGCAAACCTCTACGGCTACGAGCCCATCCGCTACTTCATGCTGACCGCCGGCTACCGGATGCCCCTGAACTACACTGTGGACCTCATCGAGAGCTGCAAGAACAGTCTGGAGCGCCTGTACACCTGCCGCGAGAATCTGGACTTTGCCCTGAGCAAGACTGACTTCGACACCGACGAGACCCTGAAGGAAAAGGCCGCCGAGGCACGCACCAAGTTCTGCACCGCCATGGACGACGACCTGAACACCCCGGATGCGCTGGCTGCCGTGTTCGATCTGGTCAAGGAGATCAACACCCTGTCTGCTGCTTCCAGCAAGGCTGCACTGGAGACTGCTGCCGCCGCCTTTGACGAGATCACCGGCGTGCTGGGTCTGCTGTACAACCGCAAGAAGGACGAGGTGCCCGCCGAGGTGACCGCGCTGGTAGAGAAGCGCGCTGCCGCCAAGAAGGCCAAGGACTGGGCCACTGCCGACGCCATCCGCGCACAGCTGACCGAACTGGGCTGGGCTGTCAAGGATACCGCACAGGGTCCCCAGCTGAGCAAGCTGTAACGTCTGCCGCTGCGGGAGGACCATTTTAAATGGCCTCCGCGCTGCTCTGGCCATAGTTCAAGGAATTATAATTTAGAATTGGGGGTTCAGAAACGCCTGCGGGCGTTTCTGAACCCCTTTTTCACAGCTGGGGTCTCAATCCCGTGAAAATGCAATGCCGGAGCGTCCGCAGACGCTCCGGCATTGCTCTATTAAAAATAATTTTTCCGCTGAATATGCCCAAAGCGCACGCGGCGGGCATTTCAAATCGTCCAGCATAATCAGCAAAAGCCCCGCAGGGCGTTGTGCTCTGCGGGGCTTTTGGCGCTAGGGGAGGTGTAACGAAGAAAGGACGAATCAGAAATCCACCTCGGTGTCGTAGTAGCAGCACTTGAGCAGCTTCTCCATCTCCTCCTGACTGGGCTGGCGGGGATTGGAGCCGGTGCAGGCGTCGGCGATGGCGTTCTTGGCGATCTCGGGCAGACGCTCCAGGAACACATTCTCCGGCACAAAGCCCTGCTCAGTGGGGTAGGAGTCCGGGCCGTAGTGCTGGATGCAGTGGGGGATGTTCAGCGCGTCGTTCATGCCGCGCAGGTACTCGATGAGCAGCTTGACCTTCTCGTCATCGTTTGCGCCGCCCAGCTTCATCTCGTCTGCGATGACGCCGTAGCGCTTCTTGGCCTCGGGGTCCTTGGCGTTGAAGGCGATGACCTTGGGCAGGTACATGGCGTTGGCCGCGCCGTGGATGATGTGTGCGCCGTAGTCTGCAAAGGCAGCGCCGGTCTTGTGTGCCATGGAGTGCACGATGCCCAGCAGAGCGTTGGAGAAGGCCATACCGGCAAGGCACTGGGCGTTGTGCATGGAGTCGCGCTTGGACATATCGCCATTGTAGCTGTCCACCAGATCACCCTGGATCATACGGATGGCAAAAATGGCCAGCGGATCGGTGTAGTCGCAGTGTGCGGTGGAAACATAAGCCTCCACAGCGTGGGTCATGGCGTCCATACCGGTGTGGGCAACCAGCTTCTTGGGCATAGTCTCAGCCAGATCGGGGTCTACGATGGCCACGTCCGGGGTGATCTCGAAGTCCGCGATGGGGTACTTGATGCCCTTCTGGTAGTCGGTAATAATGGAGAAGGCGGTCACCTCGGTAGCAGTGCCGGAGGTAGAGGAAATGGCGCAGAAGTGTGCCTTGCGGCGCAGCGGCGGGATGCCGAACACCTTGCACATTTCCTCAAAGGTGATCTCGGGGTACTCGTACTTGATCCACATGGCCTTGGCAGCATCAATGGGAGAGCCGCCGCCCATGGCGATGATCCAGTCGGGCTCAAACTTCAGCATGGCCTCGGCGCCGCGCATGACGGTCTCCACGGAAGGATCGGGTTCGATGCCCTCGAACAGCTCCACTTCCATGCCGGCTTCCTTCAGGTACTCAACGGCACGGTCCAAAAAGCCGAAGCGCTTCATGGAGCCGCCGCCGACACAGATCATTGCCTTTTTGCCAGTGAAGGACTTCAGCGCTTCCAGAGCGCCCTTGCCATGGTACAGATCACGGGGCAGAGTAAAACGAGCCATAATACAAAACCTCCAAAATTATCACGGCACACGCAGCGCTGTGCCGTAGTTCATTATTATGTTAATTATATAACAACTTAGAGATGGCTTCAATTGACGTACCGGAAGAAAAAGTCGTTCTATTTTGGGCGGTTTCCACAAGCAGTAGGATGCAACAGCCCCTCTGCCCTGAAAAAAGCGCAAAAAAACACCCCGAAGTCTTAAAGACTTCGAGGTGTTTGCCTTTGGAGCTGCTATCCAGATTCGAACTGGAGACCTCATCCTTACCAAGGATGCGCTCTACCAACTGAGCTATAGCAGCAAATGGCGACCCGGATCGGGCTCGAACCGACGACCCCCAGCGTGACAGGCTGGTGCTCTAACCAACTGAGCTACCGGGCCATGATCGCTCAAGTTCGTGCGGCATCTTACCGCGGGAACGTGCTCTATTATATCGGAAAGTCGGTCTGTTGTCAAGCACAAATTTGCGGAAAATGCAATTTTTTGCAAAAGCTGGTAAAGGTGGGCTGTTTGGAGGAGCTGGGACGATTTTAAATGGCCTCCGCTGTGCTCTGGCCATATTCAGCGGAAAGACTATTTTAAATTTCGCGTTTGTCGCGCTCTGCGGAGCGCTCCAAACGCATTTTCACGGGAGGGGTTTAGAACGAACTCCCTCAGTCAAAACCTGACGGTTTTGCCAGCTCCCTCGGGGCGGGGGAAGTCTTTCCTCAAAGGGAGAGGCAAGAGCACTGCCGAAAACTTTCTCATTGCGCCTAATGCTTTAGCGCTAAACTTTACGGCTTGGCTCCCCCTTCGGGGGAGCTGGCGCGGGAGCGCCTGAGAGGGTTCAAAAAACAAAACGCACAAGTTCCGAAGAACCTGTGCGTCATGGCAGGGGTAGTAAGTTTCGAACTCACGGCACGCGGTTTTGGAGACCGCTGCTCTACCAGCTGAGCTATACCCCTATATACATTCGCTGAATGCTTGATTATTATAGCCGATGCAAAGGGGAATGTCAAGCCTTATTTTTACTTATTTCTCATTTTTCGTGCCGCCGCAGCTGCAGCAGCTCTCCTGCGCGGTGGAATCCAGTGCGGGCAGCTGGCTTGCCAGCTGTTCCAGCGTAACGCTGTCGATATACTGGTTGATCACCTCGTCCAGCCCGGCCCAGAACGGCAGGGTGAAGCACTGCTCAGACATGGGGCACTCGTTGGTCACGCTGCCAAGGCACGGAATGGGCGCTACGCTGCCCTCGATGGCGCGCAGGATCTCGCCGGCGGTGTAGTCGGCGGGGTCCTTTGTCAGGCGGTAGCCGCCCTGACTGCCCCGCTCGCTCTTGACCAGCCCCACCCGCGCCAGCGGGGTGACGATCTGCTCCAGATATTTCAGGCTCAGGTTCTGCCGCTCGCTGATCTCCTTCAGGCTGACGGTGGTGCCCGGCGCATAGCGCGCCAGCTCCGCCATCAGGCGCAGGGCGTAGCGGCTCTTGGTGGAAAATTTCATGGTAGTCCTCTCCTTGTTGCAGTTTATAGTATAGCACGTTACTCGGATTTTGCAAAGGAGAAACCTCTTGTGCAAACAAAAAAGGTCTGTTATCATAGGATGGAACAGAACCTATCTTTGAGGAGTGAGAGTATGACAGAAAAGATCACCGCCGCAGACGCCATTCGTCTGCTGGATTCCGGCAAGGCCGTAGCCGTGGATGTGCGCGAGCCGGACGAGTATGCCGTGGGGCATATCCCCGGGGCAAAGCTGCTGCCGCTGGGTCAGGTCATCGACCGTGCCGCCGAGGTGCTGCCGGACAAAAACGCCCTGTGGCTGGTGTACTGCCGCACCGGCCGCCGCAGCGCCGATGCCGTGCAGAAGCTGGAAAGCCTTGGCTACACCAACCTGCGGGACCTTGGCGGCATTTTAAGCTGGCCCTACGAGATCGAGGGCGATTTTGAGGGGCATTTTTAAGGAAAACCATTGAAATGCCCTCCGCTTACGCTCTGGGCATAAACAGCGGAAAAATTATTTTTATTTCGCGTTTGTCGCGGCCTGCGGGCCGCTCCAAACGCATTTTCACAAAAGGGGCTTAGAAAACCGGCGCCCTCCACTCGTGAAAAAGAGCATCTGAAAAGCCCGCAGGCTTTTCAGATGCTCAAATAAAAAATCTAATTCCGCTAAAAATATCCAGAGCGAAGCGGAGGATATTCTAAATCGTCCCCTAAAAAGCCGCTTATTATAATAAGAAGCACAAACCCATACCAGAAAGGAAACCATGCCATGTCGTTCCATGCAAAAGAGTTCGCGGGCAGCCACTGCGGCTGCCGTTACCAGCAGGATTACCGCCCTACTTTGGGTCGGGACGGCAAAAAGGAATCCGGCACGCTGGAGGTCATCAAGTTCTACTACGATGGTGCTATCCGCTTTGAGCAGCACTGCTATGGCGAGGCTGCCACCTTTGTGTTCGGCGTGTGGGCGTCCGGCATGGATGAGGACGGCACACTGCACTGGGTACTGCCGGACCGCCGCAAGAGCTATTACGACGAAAGCTATCTGCCCAAAAAGCTGGACCGGGTGGACGAAGCCGGAAACCTGTACTTTGACGGCGGCATCTTCCCGTGGAAGCTGGCGGACGACTTTGCCGAGGATAAGCGCTGGGGCTACCCCAAGTGGAAGGTAGCGCTGGGCAAGCTGACCGGAAAAGGCAAAAAAGGTGACTGAATCACGAAAATCCAGTATTCATATTGACATACTAGGGAATGATATGGTATAACTTATCCGTTGAAAGGATTCCGCATCTGCACAGGGCATTTAAGGCTCCCGCAGACGCGTTCAATAAGAAAGGATCATTCCTATGGAAAACATGGAAAAAGTGGTTTATCTGGATAATGCTGCCACCACTCCCTGTGCTCCCGAGGCACTGGAAATGATGGTCAAAGCCCTGAGCGGTGCCTGCGGCAACCCCAGCAGCCATTACAGTGTGGGCTACGAGGCCAAGGAATTCGTGGACACCGGCCGTGCGCAGGTGGCAAAGGCCATCAATGCAAGTCCGGCTGAGCTCTTCTTTACCAGCTGCGGCTCCGAGGCCGACAACTGGGCCGTAAAGGGCACCGCCTTCACCAAGGCACGCCAGAACAAAAAGCACCTCATCACCAGCGCTTTTGAGCATCATGCCATCATGCACAGCATGGCTGCACTGGAGCGCATGGGCTTTGAAGTGACCTATATCAAGCCCACCGCCGAGGGCTACATCCGCCCCGAGGATGTGGAAGCTGCCATCCGTCCCGACACCGCGCTGGTCAGCATCATGATGGCCAACAACGAGATCGGCACCATCCAGCCCATCAAGGAGATTGCCGAGGTCGCTCACAAGCACGGTGTCTGGATGCACACCGACGCCGTGCAGGCTGTGGGTGCCATCCCCGTGGATGTGAAGGAGCTGGGCGTGGATATGCTGTCCATGAGCGCCCACAAGTTCAATGGCCCCAAGGGCATGGGTGCCCTGTACTGCCGTAAGGGCGTATGGCCCCAGAACTTGATCGATGGCGGCAGTCAGGAGGCCCGCCACCGTGCAGGCACCGAGAACGTGGCCGGCATTGCTGCCATGGGCAAGGCACTGGAGATCGCCACGGCGCATCTGGATGAGCGCATGGCCCACGAGAGCGAGCTGCGCGATTACGTCATCGACCGCATCCTCAAGAACATCCCGGAAGCCCGCCTGAACGGCGGCCGCAGTCCCCGTCTGCCCAACAATGTGAACATCAGCTTCCCGGGTCTGGAGGGCGAGACCATCCTGCTGGATCTGGATATGCACGGCATCTGCGCCTCCACCGGCTCTGCCTGCAACTCCGACAGTCTGGACCCCAGCCACGTCCTGCTGAGCATCGGCGTGCCTGAGGAGATCGGCCACGGTTCCATGCGGTTCACCTTTGGCCCGCAGAACACCATGGAAGAAGCAAAATATCTGTGTGACGTGCTGGAGGAGGTCATTCCCCGCCGCCGCGCTATGAGTTGTATGTGGCTGCAGGGTCAGAACAAGGCCCGCCAGTTCAGCCTGAAGGGAGAACAGTAATTATGGCAAGTATGTATAGTGCCAAGGTCATGGAGCATTTCGCAAATCCGCACAACGTAGGTGAGCTGCCCGATGCAAACGGCGTGGGCGAAGTGGGCAACCCCAAGTGCGGCGACATCATGCGCATGTACCTGAAGATCGAGAACAATGTGATCGTGGACGTTAAGTTCCTCACCTTTGGCTGCGGCGCAGCCATTGCCACCAGCAGCATGGCCACCGACCTGATCAAGGGCAAGACCGTGGACGAGGCACTGAAGCTGACCAACAAGGCCGTTGTGGAGGCTCTGGAGGGTCTGCCCCCGGTCAAGGTGCACTGCTCCGTTCTGGCAGAGCAGGCTGTCAAGGCCGCTCTGTCCGACTACTACCGCCGTCAGGGCATCGACCCGGAACCCATCGTGGGCAAGCTGGAAGAGGATTGCGAGCACTGCGAGAGCTGCGGCCACTGATCCTGACAATATGTCCTAAGCAAAAAGAGGACACCGCATTCGTGCGGTGTCCTCTTTTTGCGTAAATACGATTTAGAGTGGCCTCCGCTACGCTCTGGCCATATTCAGCGGAAATCACTTTTATATCTTTGGTACACCGGAGCGTCTGCGGACGCTCCGGTGTACCTTTTTCACGGGAGAGAGCCGCAACGGTAAGCAGGCGCTTTCCACGAATCCTGTCGTTTTCCCTTGCGTCCCCACTTGTAAAAAAGGGATTCTGAAAAGCCCGCAGGCTTTTCAGAATCCCGGATAAAAAACAAACTCCTCGAAACATGGCCAAAGCACACGCGGAGGCCATTTTCAATCGTTTTCCGCGCCTTACACCCCGCCGTGGCGGCGCTGCTCGGCGGCAAGCTCCTGCTGCAAAGCAGCCTTGCGGTGATCCAGCAGCAGATCCTTGTTGTACTTGAAGTACCGCTCGCAGCCGTTCTCGGTGAGGAACTGGTGGGAGGCGGGGTTCACCGTAAGTTCGGTGACGAACACCACCATCTCCTGACTTTCCGCAAAGGCCTGCTCCATAAAGTCGAAGGCAGCTTCCAGCGCAGCGGCGGCGGTCTTTTGGGTGGTCTCGCGCTGGTCTGCCAGCGCACGGAACTGACCGCGCAGCAGGTCGAAGGCCTCCTGCGTACCGGCGGCGTTGGCGCGGCGCAGCTCCCCTTCCCACTGGTGCAGCGCGGCCTGCACCTGCAGGCGGTTGGTCAGCTCTGCCTTGCCCAGCAGCCCGGCATCGCGCTTTTGCTGGGTCTCAGTTTCGTAATCCTTGATCTGCTGGCTGAATAGTTCCGCGGAGCCGTCCGGGATATCCTCCGGCAGGGTTGCCAGCGCCTTTTTGGTCTCCCGCAAAAAGGCGTAGCAGGCATCGGCCACAGCATCCGCCTGCAGAGAGGCAGCAAAGCGGGTGTCCAGCCCCGCCAGCAGCAGGCTGACAAGGCTGAGCCGCTCGTCAAAGGGGGCTTGCAGCAGCCGGGCGAACACGGCGGGCTTTGTCTGCCCGGCAAGAATTTCCTCCACACCGTAGTCGTCCCGGTATTTGTAGTACAGGTCCAGATAGGCCGAGAAGTCCTCGGCGATCTTCGGGTGCTGGATGTACTCCCGGATCAGCTCCTCGTCTGCCTGCAAGCCCAGCGTTTCGTAGGTGTCCAGCAGGTTGGAAAGATCCTCCCAGCCGCGGGCGGTGACGAACTGGGTGCCGTCCACGTCTGCGTTGATCTGGTAAAAGTTCTGGGGATGCAGCTCCAGATAGCTCAGGATGGCGCTGTGGATGTGCGCGGCGCGGGCGTAGTCCTTCCACACCGGCAGGTCGGGCTCGATATCCATGCGGCGCACACGGTCAAGGGTCACGATGTCAAAATCCCGGACGGATTTGTTGTACTCCGGCGGGTTGCCAGCCGCCACGATGACCCAGCCCGCAGGCACGGCCTGATTGCCAAAGGTCTTGCACTGCAAAAATTGCAGCATGGTAGGGGCCAGCGTTTCGGACACGCAGTTGATCTCGTCGATGAACAGAATACCCTCGGAAAGGCCGGTGGCCTCCATTTTGGCGTAGATGCTGGCAATGATCTCGCTCATGGTGTACTCGGTGACAGACACATCCTTATCGCCGTAGTGGCGCTGTCGGATAAAGGGCAGACCCACGGCGCTCTGGCGGGTGTGGTGGGTGATGGTGTAGGCCACCAGCGCCACCCCGCACTCCCGGGCCACCTGCTCCATCACCTGCGTTTTGCCAATGCCCGGAGGCCCCATCAGCAGGATGGGACGCTGCCGGATGGCGGGAATGGCGTATTCGCCCAGCGCATCCTTGGCAAGGTAGGCTTTTACGGTATGTTCGATTTCTTCCTTAGCACGTTTGATATTCATAATGGTTCCCCCTCTTGTCAGGAGTTGTTCAGTTCGCGGTACAGGTCATCCTCCTCGGCCAGAGCGTCCGCAAGGGCGCTGGCGGGGCGGGCTGCCGCACCGGTAAATTCTTCTTCGTCCAGTACCACCTTCATCGCCCACGGCGGCACGTTGGCATCGTCGAACCGCTCCCCCAAAAACAGGAAGGCGGTATCGTAGCCGGGACGCCGCGCCGGGTAGGTGCCCATGCCGTCGGTGAAGTACAAAAGGCCGCGCAGGTTGGAAAACTTCTTTTCGGCGCAAAGCTGGTTTACATATTCAAAGGCCGGACGGAAGTCCGTTCCGCCACCGCCCCGCAGCTCAAAGTGGTTCATGGCATGGATGAGCTCGTCCTCGTTGCGGATGAGGATATCCTGCCGCACGGCGTTGTCGGCCTGAATCAGGTGCAGGTTCATGCGGTGGAAAAAGTTTTCCCGCCCTTTGAGCAGGGTGTAGGTCTCGGCCAGAAAGGCGCGCACCAGTTCGCCGGAGGTGGAGTAGCTGGTGTCGATGACCAGCGCCAGTTCCTCGATTTTTTTGCTCTCCCGGCTTTCCAGCGGCTCGATGAGGGGCAGGTTGCCGTACACCGAAAGGCCGTAGGTATAAAAGTTCAGGTCAAACTCGTCCGGGTCCAGCTTGACCTCCTCGCGCAGGACGCAGAACCGGCGCAGAAAATCCTTGTAGCTGCGGCGGCTGCGGTTGGCGGCTTTCACCTGCTGCTTCAAGGCATCGGTGCCCTCGCCCGCCTCCTTGTCCCGCAGGTCCAGTTCGGTCTGCATCCGCTCCCCGATCTTCTGCCACGTTTTCTGCGGCAGAGGGGTGGGCATCTGCTGGGGCTGCTCCGGGGCATCCTTCGGCCACAGGCGGTGGTCATCGGTGACAAATTCCCGCTCCAGCTGCCGCACTACGCCGGGCGTCTGCCGGGTGAGCCAGCGGTACACCGGGGCTGCTGCCACCACCTTTTCCTCGGCGGTGATCTGCCGGTAGGCGTTCTGCCGCACATAGGTCAGCGGGCGCATCACGCTTTTGCGCTGTAAGCTGTCAATGACGTTTTCCACCGCGATATCGCACGCAAGGCTCCACAGCTGCGGCTCCCGGCGGCCTTTCAGCCACAAATGCCGGAATACGCAGTGGAATATGGTGTGCAGATACAGCCGGTTGAGATATTTCGGGTTTTCCTGATAGAGCTGCAGCAGGCGCTGCGGCTGGTAATACAGGGTCTGACCGTCCGTAGCCAGCACCCGGCAGCGCTCGTCCGGGGCGGGGGTCAGGGCGCTGAGTGCCATATCCAGAAACCGGAAGTCCAGATACAGCCCGCTGCGCACCACCGCCAGCACCTCGCCGCCCATGCGCGCCTGCCACTCCTCGTGGGTCTCCGGCCGCTGGGACTGGAAGGGCTTGCGGGGGTCGAAAAATTTTTCCTTTGGCAACGTGTGGTCACCTCTCAAAAATCAAAATCGTACCGCTGCTTTTTGGGCTGGGGAGCATATTTTTTGTGTTCCGCATCTGCCAGCAGGGCGGCAGCGGCGGCGTTCTCTGCCTTGGCGGCAAGGGCAGCGGCGGACGCAAAAGCGGCTTTGTCCAGCACATCCAGCGCCAGCAGGGCGCGGATGCTGTCGATGTCCTGCGCCTTTAAAAGGCGGGCGAACACCCGGTCAGTGTTGGCTGACAGAAACGCCCGGTAGTGCCCGGCAGCAGTTTCGGTCAGCTGCCACGGATACCGCAGGCGAGCAAAGCAGAGCATGGCCATAATGGCGGCGTCATCGGCATCGTGCCCCTGCGGGAAGATAGCGTCATATTCTGCGGGGAGGAATTTATTGTCGAGAAAACACTGCCTGTAATGGTATCCCTGCCCAGAAAAGGTGTGCAGCAGGATGTGGGCGGGAGTCTCCTCGATGTCCTCCCAGTAGGCAGGGTACCACAGCGCCGCCAGCGGTGCGGGGGCATCGGCGGGCCAGAACTGTGCCTGCACCGCCTCGGTGATGTTGTTCACCAGTGCAAACAGCCCGGTGGGCTGCTCCGGTGCGGCCTGCACTCGCAGCGTTTCCAGCGCAAAGCAGTTCAAAAACACATCGCTGCCCACGGTCAGGCTGCTGCTGCCCACGGTGAGCAGACGCAGGCTGCGGCAGTTGTAAAAGGCACAGCTGCCAATGACCTGTACACTGTCCGGCAGGGTGACTTCCTCTAAAAAGCTGCCGCACACCGGGTGCAGTTCCTCTTCGTCCGCAGCCGGGGCGTCAAGGTCAAAATCGTACCGGCGGGCGGGCTTTTGCCCCACCGCCTGCCCAAACGCCCGGGTCAGCCGCACCGTGCCGTCTGCGCTTACTGCGTAGCGGCAGAGGGTATCCGCCGCAGGCAGGCTGCGGGGCTTTTCCGAAAAACAGTAGTTGCCCAGCTCGGTCAGGGCAAAACTGCCGCCCGCCGGGGCGGGCAGAGTACCCGGCAGCACCACGCAGGGCGCTGTGCCGTACACCCGCACCAGCCGTCCCGTCTGTGCCGAAAGGGGCAGGAGATCCAATATCAGTTCGTTTGCCTGTTCCACCATGCTGCGACCTCGTTTTTTCTGCATTTCATTCAGCTTTCAGTATACCGCGAACAGGGGGTGGTTGTCCAGTGCAGAGAACGATTTGAACGGTTCTGTGCAAATAGGCCGCGGTGCCCGGCAGCGCTGCCGGTGCTTCCCTTTTGTTGCCGCCCTATTCAAGTCCGCTGTTCTGCCGGTGCTGCTGAAAGAAAATTGCCATATAAAGCAAAAAAGACAGCTATCAAAAGCTGTCTTTTTTGTGGTGCAGGAATGCAATCCAAATCCGAACCATTTCCCTTTGATGCGGCTTCTGCCGCTTCTCCAAAAGTCACGGTCTGTGTCCCTTCTTTATAGTTAAAGGTAATGAGAACCTTATCATCATACAGGTAAATCGCATTGATAAAGGTATCCACCAGTGCCTGCCGCTGGTTTTTCAGGCTCATATCCAGCTTGCGGAACCGCAGCAGCCAAAACCTGATAAATTCTTCGGTTACTTTCGGCTTTGCCAGCTTTTCTTCTGCAATGCGGGCTTCAAGCTCACGCTTGGTTTCTTCCAGCTGCTCCAGCCGCTCCTTGGCGGAACTGGTCAGGATACCGGCCTGAACCGCATTGAGCATATTCTGGATACCGGATTCTGCATCCCGGAGCTGCTTTTCATAAAGGGAAATGTTGGTATTCTCCTTGTTTTGCAGTTCCATGACCTTGGCAATGATGGATTCCATAGCAGCATCATCCCGAACAAGCTTCATGGTCTGGTTGACCACCAAATCTTCCAGCCACTGTTTGCGGACGGTTTTCTTCTTGCAGCCCTTCCTCTTTTTGACGGTAGCACATTTATAATAGCGGTGGACTTCTCCCGTCCGGCTTGTGCCGCTCTCGCCAAACATCAGCGCACCGCAGTAACCACAGTGCAGCTTGGTTGTCAGCAGGTAATCATCCTCTGCCTTTCTCCGGGCAGGGGCTTTCTTGTTTTTGGCGATTTTTTCCTGCACGTCCTCAAACAGTTCCAGCGGAATGATGGGCGGGATAGCATCCGGCACGACCACATCCCGGAATTTCAGTTCTCCGATGTAACGCCGATTCTTGAGCATATGTTCGACACTGTTATAGGTGAACGCGCTGCCGACCGGGTTCTTGATGCCATTTTCATTCAGCCAGTCCCGAATTTCTTTCATCGTAAGACCATCCCGGTACTTCCTGAACGCTTCCAGCACGAAAGGGGAGGCAAGCGGATCGATGTGAAATTTTCGCTCGGAATCCAGCGTATAACCAAACGTTCCACGCCCACCATTGCAGCGGCCTTTCAGGATGTTCTCCGTCTGTCCACGGACAACCTTTTCGGCAAGGTCGGCAGAGTAGTATTCTGCATAGCCTTCCAGCACCGATTCCAGAATGATGCCCTCCGGTCCCTCGGAGATGATCTCGGTAGCAGACATGAGCTTGACACCGTTTTTCTTCAGTTGGGTCTTGTACCGGGCACTGTCGTAGCGATTCCGGGCAAAGCGGTCGAGCTTCCAGACAATGATGACGTCAAAGATGCCACGCTCACTGTCCTTGATCATCTGCTGGAACTGCGGGCGGTTATCGGTCTTGGCAGAGATGGCACGGTCAATGTAGTGCTTGACCACCGTAATGCCATTCTTTTCGGCATAGGCCGTACATTCACGAATCTGGCCTTCAATGGATTCTTCACGCTGGTTGTCGCTGGAATAGCGGGCGTATATCACGGCAGTCATGGCAGGCACCTCCCATTTATACAGCATTGAACAATAATACGTTTGCCGATCTTGAATTTCGTATAATATATCATGCAGCTTCAATAAATACAAGGTCTTTCTAAAAAAATCCAAGAAATCTCAATATAAACAAGCTTTCTGTTGTTTTGCAATTTGTTCGATTCTGGGAAATGAATGTTCAAAAAACATCTGGAAAGCGCCACACAAATAGTTATGATTTCCCGTGGAATCTACATACCAATCCCGTTTACAGCCGCCGAAGCACATTCTTCGCCAGCGGCATGAATTACACTCAGCAGGATGTTCTGCTCCGTCCTTCAAAAAACGGCGCTCCTTATCGCATTGCATGATTTCGACAAATGACGTATCCTTCACTACCCCCAGTTTCCATTCGTCTAAACAGTAAAAGTCACAAGGATAGAGAGAGCCGTTTCCTTCCACCACAAGATAATTTCCACAGCTTCCACTTGTGGCACATGTTCCTGCAGGCATTCCCATAGCAAGATAGATATAGTCGTCAAATAAACGGACGCTTGTATACTGACCAGCTTGCCAATCCCGATACCATTCATCAAATAACCCACATAAAAAGTGTCCATAAAGTTCCGGTGTAATGGAATATGGCATACTGCCACGAGGTTTACCTAATGGATCAAGACACGGCGTAAATTGCAGATAGTTACCACCAAGTTTCTGAAGCGTATGATACACTTTGACAGGGCTTTTTGCACACGATCGTGTAACAACACAGAGGATGTTTGTATCAACTTTATTTTTTTGCAAAAGAGAAAGTGCTTTTGTCACGCGAGCCCATGTGGATCTTCCAGAAGCATCTGGGCGTAATTCATCATGAAGAGCTTTTGTGCCATCTATACTGATTCCCACTAGGAAGCGATTTTCTGCCAGAAAAACAGCCCACTGTTCATCAATCATCAGGCCATTTGTCTGAATTGCAAAATTCACGTGGACGTGGTTTGCGTTATGCTGGTAAACCTTTTCAACAAAATAACGGTAGTAATCCAGCCCAGCAAGTGTTGGTTCTCCTCCCTGAAAGGCGAACGTCACGCTACTGTTCCTGTTATCCAATGCAGCAAAGGCTTGTTGAATCAAACAATCGACAGTTTCAGTCGTCATTCGGCCAGTGCTGGCTTCTGTACGATTGACTGCTTCATCTTCATAAAAACAGTAGCGACAACGCATATTGCACAGACTTGAAGCCGGTTTGATTAGAAAGTTCAAATTTTTCATTGTTACCTCAGCTTAATATCTTCTATTTTACTGCTTAGAGCTTTCTTCATGAAGCGCTTCTATGATCATCTCAATAAACATGAAAAAAGTAATCGCATCATCTAGAAGATAATTGCATCGCTCGTGGCTAAGGAAAGGAAGCACAACCGTCTGGGTAACAAGTTTTGCGAGAGTGGTACGGGTCGACATGGTGATGAGAATGACCGATGCTCCTCGTTGAACATATTGTTCCACAAGGGATTCATAAAGCGGATCACCGCTGAGAGAAAAAATAAATACAACATCATTAGATCGGATGAAGGAAACATAGCATTCCATCTGCGAAGTATCATTCATAAAGTGGCTGTCGATGCCGGAACGATTCAGACGAAAAGCCATCTGCTGTGCAGACATGCCAGAGTGATAGTTGCCAAGAGTGATAACGCGATTGGCCCGGTGGATGATCTGAACGATCGTCTGAAGCTGATCAGCGGCGACCCCTTGACGGAGCTTTTGGATAATGTTTTCGTACCGGGTCAGGATGTTGTGCTCCTGTGCAGAAGCTGCCAGAGCCGGTTCATGAAGATAGGCATATTTGAACTCAGACCATCCCTGATATCCGAGTTTCTGGCATAAACGAACGATGGCACTGCGTGAGATGCCGGCATCCTGTGCAATGAGCTCAGCGCTTCGGCGCTGGATATCGTGCGGATAGTTCAGCAGGTATTCTGCGGCTTTGCGCTCGTTTTTGGGGAGACTGGGAAGCACAGCCTGCATATTTTCCAGAACTGTCATAGAGATTACCTCCATCGGAGTCTAAAAATTGGGGTATCGGTAAGGATCACTATTTCAAGTATAATCGAAAAATGAACATCTGTCCAGAATTGAGCTGTAAAACAATCGAAATTCCCGAAAATAGTGTACAAAAACGAACAAATGTTCTTGTGCAGCACGACAAAAAGCGAACATTTGTTTAGAAAAATATTGATTTTACGAACGAATGACCGTATAATGAATCTATCGAAAAGATTCCAGGGCCCGGAATTTTTACATTGGTAAAAAGCAAATGAAGGAGAATCTTTATGGCCAAAATTGATTATAACGCTCTTGCTCCATTCATCGTTGAAAATGTTGGTGGGAAAAAGAACATCGTCTCATTGACACACTGCGTCACGCGTCTTCGATTCAGACTTAAGGATGAATCCAAGGCAAACACCACTGCATTGAAGGAAAAAAACGGGATCCTGGATGTAATTCAGAAAGGCGGTCAATATCAAGTTGTCATTGGCAACGCGGTTGAAGACGCTTATGATGCAGTGTTGAAGCTTGGCGGCATCGGGGCAGGCGGTGAGGTTGAAGCGGAAAACACTAATACGAACCAAAATCTCTTTGATCTGTTTGTGTCAACGATTTCCGGCATTTTTACTCCACTGCTTGGTCTGATGTGCGGCTGTGGCATCCTGAAAGGTTTGAGTGTTTTTCTTGGTGCACTGGGCGTGATCAGCACATCGTCCGGCACTTATGTGGTCATCAATGCTATTGGCGATACTATTTTTTACTTCTTTCCGGTATTTATCGGTTTTACCGCCGCAGAGAAGTTTGGTATGAATCGTTTTGTAGGCGCAGCTGTTGGTGCCGCTCTCCTGCATCCCAATATTTCAGCCCTTCGATCCAGCGAAGTGTTGTTTTCGGTTCTCGGCGGCACACCATTTGAAAGCAACGTGACCACGACCTTTGCAGGTATCCCCGTCATTATGATGAATTACGCATCGACTGTTATTCCCGCGGTTCTGGCCGTATTCTTTGCGTCCAAGGTAGAGCGTCTGATAAAAAAGATCTGCCCGGCTGTTGTCAAAATGTTCCTCGTTCCCGCATTCACACTTTTAATTGCTGTTCCTGTAACGTTGATTATCGTTGGTCCTGTCGCAACATGGATCAGCGATGCTATTGGCATGATGTTTGCAGTATTTCACGATTTTAGTCCGATTCTTTCCGGTGCACTGGTTGGCGGACTGTGGCAGGTACTGGTCATGTTTGGTGTCCATCAGGGAATCACTCCAATTATGATCAACAACCTTATGACCAATGGTTTTGAAAACGTCATCTGTTGTATGCAGGCGGTTCCTTTTACCACTTGCGCGGTCGTCTTTGCGGTATATCTGAAAAGTAAGAATAAGAAAATCAAAGAAACTGCTCTGCCTGCTGCAATCTCCAGCTTCTTCGGTGTAAGCGAACCTTCCATCTATGGTGTTACACTGCCTCTGAAAGTCCCCTTTGTGATCACGCTGTTCTGCTCTGCTGTTGGCGGTGCCATTATGGGGGGCTTGGGGGTCAATATGTATACTATGGGCGGCATGGGTCTATTTGCATTCCCCGCCTATATCAATCCTGCAGTTGGTTTTGATATTTCGTTCTACGGCGTTCTGATTGCAGTTGGCATCGCTATGGTACTTGGCTTTATCACAACGCTGATTTTTTATAAAGACAAAGATGGTGTGACGGTTCAGGATGCCAAAGCATCCAAGGCCGCAGTAAAGCAGAAGCTTGGCCGCTAAAGCACTTCATCTAGGGAGGTATTTTTGTGAAAGTTGTTATGGTGATGTTTGATACGCTGACGCGAAAGTTTTTGCCGAGTTACGGCTGTAACTGGACAAAACTGCCTAATTTCAAACGGTTGGAACAACACTGCACAACCTTCGACAATTTCTATGCGGGCAGTCTGCCCTGCATGCCGGCCCGACGAGAACTACATACCGGAAAGCATAACTTTCTTCATCGAAGCTGGGGTCCGCTGGAACCGTTTGATCGTTCTTGTGTCGAAGTCCTGCGTGCGGAGGGCGTCTATACCCATCTGTGTACAGACCATTCGCACTATTGGGAAGACGGTGGCTGCACCTATCACAACCGCTATGACACCTGGGAGGGCTTCCGTGGACAGGAGGGCGACCGCTTTGTGGCGCACGATATCCCGGTGGACATGCCAGAGAAACGCCATCCCCTCAATAAGACTGGCATCTCCGTAACACAGCATTACCGCAACCGGGAGCGTCAGCGGACGGAAGAAGAAATGTCCGGCACACGAACTGTACAGGCCGGACTGGAATTTCTGAAAGAGCACGTGGAAAAAGACAGTTGGTTTTTACAGATAGAGTGCTTTGATCCTCACGAGCCCTTCTATGTTCCGCAGAAATACCGTGCCCTGTACGATCTGCCGGAAGAAGAAACTTTGAACTGGCCCCGATACGGCAGAGTTGCAAGCGAAGACTACCGTGAAGATCTGCAAAATGCAGCTAGAGAGTATGCGGCTCTGATGACAATGTGCGATGTGCACCTCGGGCTGATTCTGGACTTCATGGATGCGCACGATATGTGGAAGGATACGGTCCTCATTGTCAACACCGACCACGGCTTCCTGCTGGGCGAACACGAATGGCTCGGCAAGAATTTTCCGCCGCCTTATGACGAATTGGCACATCTCCCGTTCTATTTCCATGTTCCGGGCATCGCTGAGGGTGGACGGTGTGAACAACTGGCAACAACAGTGGATATCGCGCCAACGCTGCTGGAACTCTTTGGATGTGACCAGACCCCGATGGGCGAGATGGACGGTCGGTCACTGCTCCCGGCATTGGAAGGGAAACCGGTTCGGGAATGGGCATTGTTTGGTGTCCATGGCTGCTATACGGGCATTACAGATGGTCGGATGACCTACCTGAAAGCCGAACAGAACGAGGATGCGCCGCTGTATGAGTACACCCTGATGCCGACGAATATTCGTGGGTATTTTTCGGAAGATCAGCTTCGCCGTGGGGAGCTGGTGGAAGGGACCCGGTTTACCAATGGCATCCCGTGCATCCGGTATCCGGTCGTAAAAATATACCAGACTGCAAAATTGAAAGACCGCCTGTATGACCTCAAAAAAGACCCGGAACAGCTGAAAAACCTGAGCGGAAGTCCGGAAGAGACTGTCTGGAAGGATAAGCTGACCAACGCACTGAAACAGGTGCAGGCTCCGCAGGAAGAGTTTTTCCGACTGGGATTATAAACAGAAACAGGACGGCATTACAGCTTGTCCTGTTTTTTCCTGTAGAGTCCTGCTTCTCCTTGTAGAGATGGAGTAAAGTTATGAATAAACGCACAGATACAAAAACACTTTGGAAGCTTTTCCTAAGTACCCTTTATATCAGCACTTTCACCTTCGGTGGCGGCTTCGTCATCGTCACCTTCATGAAGCAAAAATTTGTTGATGAACTGCATTGGCTGAAAGAGGATGAAATGCTTGATTTTGCGGCTCTGGCTCAGTCCAGTCCGGGCGCTATTGCGGTCAATGCTGCGATTCTAGTCGGCTGGCGTGTCGGCGGATTTATTGGAATGGTGACATCGGTCATCGGTACCATCATTCCACCCATGGCGATTCTCTCGGGCATTTCCTTTTTTTATACGGCTTTTGCTACTAATTTATATGTTTCCCTTGCACTGAAAGGTATGCAGGCCGGTGTTGCTGCGGTCATTCTGGACGTTGTTTTTGGCTTGGGCGGTAACATCATCCGGCAGCATAAGCCTGTTTACATCGGGGTTATGATGCTTGCCTTCCTTGCAAACAGCATTTTTAATATCAACGTCATCTTCATCATTCTGACCTGTGCCGTTTTTGGCGTCCTGCTCGAAGTCATTCACCACATAAAGCGGAGAGGAGATGCCGTATGATTTACTTGCAGTTGTTTCTGAGCTTTCTACAGGTAGGCATGTTCAGCATCGGTGGCGGTTATGCGGCCATTCCACTGATTCGGGATCAAATTGTGACCAGCCACGCTTGGCTGACAATGAACGAATTCACCGACCTCATTACCATTGCTGAAATGACACCAGGTCCTATTGCGGTCAACTCGGCGACCTTTGTTGGCATCCGTATTGCCGGCCCTCTGGGTGCCGTCATCGCCACATTGGGTTGTATTACGCCTTCGCTTCTCATTGTTTCTCTGCTGGCTTATATTTATTATCGATATAAGAATGTCTCTGCCCTGCAAAGCGTTTTAGCAAGCCTGCGTCCAGCAGTCGTTGCTCTTATCGCAGGTGCCGGTCTGTCTATCTTAAAGCTGGTTGTGTTTCAAGGCAATGTTGTTGCCCTTGCCTCCGTGAACTGGGCTGGTGTTTTGATTTTTGTTGCCGCTTTTGTTGCCCTTCGGACGTTCAAAATAAATCCAATTTTAACAATGCTCTGCTGTGGAGCAGCAAATTTATTTGTAAATCTCTTCTGCTAAAAAGAATAGGAGAAACAAACCATGAGTGTTTTTCGTGATGATTTCCTGTGGGGCGGCGCCTGTGCCGCCAACCAGTTTGAGGGTGCATGGGACGTGGACGGCAAGGGTGCCAGTGTGCCCGATATGTGCACCAATGGCTCCCATACCAGCCCGAAATGGGTGACCACCAGCATCCGCCCCGACCGGCTGTACCCCAGCCACGAAGCCATTGATTTCTACCACCACTACGAAGAGGACATCGCCCTCTTCGCCGAGATGGGCTTCAAGACCTTCCGCACCTCCATCAACTGGACCCGCATCTTCCCCACCGGCATGGAGACCGAGCCGAACGAGAAGGGGCTGGAATTCTACGACCGCGTGTTTGATTGCTGCAAACAGCACAGCATCGAGCCGCTGGTCACCATCAGTCACTATGAACTGCCCTATGCTCTGGTGGAAAAGTACAACGGCTGGGCGTCCCGGGAGCTGATCGACTTCTACATGAACTACTGCAAGGCGATCTTCGAGCGGTATAAGGATAAAGTCAAATACTGGCTGACCTTCAACGAGATCAACTGCGGCACCATGCCCATGGGTGCGATCCTCGAGACCGGCACGATCAAGGGCTTTGAGGGTCCGGTCAACAAAGTTCCCGACAACAAGCAGGAGCGTTTTCAGGCACTGCATCACCAGTTCGTGGCCAGTGCCAAGGCGGTCAAGTACGCCCACGATAACTATCCCCGGTTCAAGATGGGCTGCATGATCTGCTTTGTCACCACCTACCCGCTGACCTGCGACCCGGCTGACCTCGTGGCCAACCAGAAACAAATGCAGATCATGAACTGGTTCGCCTCGGATATGCATGTCCGCGGCGAGTACCCCTATTATATGAAGCGGTACTTTGCCGAAAACGATATCACCATCCGGCAGGAGCCAGAGGATGCCGCCATCCTGAAAGAGGGCACGGTGGACTTCTACACCTTCAGCTACTATATGTCCAACTGCGTCACCACCCACAAAGATGCCGACAACATCAGCGGCAACATCATGGGCGGCAAGAAGAACCCCTATCTTCAGGCTTCCGACTGGGGCTGGCAGATCGACCCCATCGGCCTGCGCTATACCCTGAACGAGATCTACGACCGCTACCACATCCCCCTGATGGTGGTGGAGAATGGTCTGGGCGCTTATGACGTGAAGGGCGAGGACGGCAAGGTGCACGACAGCTACCGTATCGACTACCTGCGCCAGCACATCGAGCAGATGGCTGAGGCTGTCAAGGACGGTGTAGACCTGATGGGCTATACCCCCTGGGGCTGCATCGATCTGGTTTCGGCTTCAACCGGCGAGATGGCGAAGCGTTACGGGTTCATCTACGTCAATAAGTTTGACGATGGCACCGGCGACCTGAGCCGCGAGAAAAAGGACTCCTTCTACTGGTACAAGAAAGTTATCGCCTCCAACGGCGAAAAATTGGAATGATTGATTTTTCTAGAATTGTGCAACGCCTCCATATAAGCCGCACTTCTTTCACTTTGCCGCAATAGAATTTGTAAAGCTATCTTGGCACATCTTAGAAACCATGATATTTTCTGTCACAAATCCCACTGATTTTGTGGATTGGTTCAAAACCATCCACAAGATGTGGTCGTATTCATTTTGAACACTGCCACAGAAAGTGGTTGGTTATCACCATGAGACCCACCACTTCAGTGAGGAAAAGACCCCGAAAGAATTAACCGCCCCGCAACACACCCGATTCATTTTGCCGCCGATTCACCCGACAAAATCATCGCTGCGCTGCATGGGCGGTATTTTTCTTTTTCACAAATAAAATCTTATGTAGTTGTTCAATCTTCCAAAATTTGTTTTCGGTTGTTGACAGCACAACCTCAAAGCGTTATTCTTGTGCTTGAAAGAAGCAAGACGTAGTGTCCGCACTGCGCCCGGCTTTCTTCATACTGTACCTTGAATCCTTCATAAGCCGTCTGAACGTGATACTGTGCCACGACCTCACACTTTCCGTGAGCGAGCCAGACAACGCCGCTGCACAAACAGGGGCAGGAACTTCGTTCGGAGCAAACGGCGATCAACATACACGAGCAGTGGAACTCTCTACTTATTTTTGCGCCTTAACAATTCGGAAACATTTGTTGAAAATGCGTTTTGAGCGCAGCGGTAGAGGGCAAGAACCGTCCCGTGGCCACAAATTTTCAATTCTTGAAAATCTTGTGCTCCATCGGGACTTCACTTCTCAAACTCTAGCGAGTTTTGATGTGATCTTGTTGGGGCGTGCCTGCCCCAAACCCTGCTTAGAACGGACGAGGAGGAATTGTGTCAAATTGACACAATTCCTCCTCAGCCCATGCGGATCAATCGGTGAAATAACGCTCGGCATATTCCAAAGACTTTTCCAGAAATTCCTGCAGCTTATCCGGATCATTATACATCCCATGGTTAGACTTCGGAAATTCAATATAGTCGTATGGAACGTTGTGCAGAATGTACGCTCCCATCAGATAATATTTTTGGTTCACAGGGACACAATGATCGATTCGACCATAGGCGATCAACGACGGCACAGAATCATCCTTCACGATGCCTGCCGGAGAGATTTTCCGAATCTCCTGTGTATAATCCTCCAATTCCTTTCCGGTCATCATCCTGCAGAAGTCGTGCGCCGATGTGAGTTTGTCCACCTTCATGAGCAGGGGCCACTCGGACGGCTCAAAGTATGTGGGGGCAGCCACTTGGAAAACAAATCTGACCGGGATCGCAGAATTTCCACTATAAGCCAGATTCATCGCCAAGGTCCCGCCTGCGGACACCCCAAACGGAGCCATTCCTGCAATATGATACCCCAGTTCCTCCGTCCTTTGCCGAATTGCCCGAACTGCGTTTTCGATTTCTTTGTTCATCTGATAAATGGACGCATCTTTTCCGTGCATCTGCAAGGTGTAATCCACGGAAGCGGTAATGTACCCCTGTGCAGCATAGTATCTGCACCATGTTTCACCGTCAGCTTTTGAACCGGAATTGAAGCTTCCCCCGTGGATATAGAGGATCAGATTCTGATCCTGCATCCTGTCCAGTCCGGCGGGAATATAAAGGTCGTACCGGTTTCCGTTCTCGTTTTCGTAGTTCTGATCTCTGAAAACCGTGCCGGTCAGATCCTGCCCCAGCGATTTTACCAGTCGTTCCGGTGCACTTCCCAGCAGATAGACCCTTGCCAGTGCAGCAGCAAGAAACACCAGAACAAATATTCCGGTGTACACGATTATTTTTGCTTTCCGTCTCATATGATGTTATCCAATAGCAGCTTTCCGCATATTGCCCCCAAAACGATGGCGGCAATCACGATAATTGCCACGACCAGAAGATCTTTCTTTTGCATGGCAGCCTCCTGAACGGTTATCCTTTACACAAGGTCAGTCCTTCATGTACTTGTCCAGATATTCCACTACGGCATCCAGATACTCCATATAGACCTTATTGTCGTTTTGCAACCCATGGCCGGAATGCTTCGCTACGAAATACCGGTAATCTACTCCGTTCTTTTCCAGTGCGGCGACCAACGGTTTAGATGCGGCAAAGGGCTGCATCTTGTCGTGTGCGCCGTAGCAGAGGACAGAGGGCACCGTATCCTTTGTGACCCAGCGGTCAGCAGAGATCGGTTTGACTGCGTCCAGATAGGCACCGGATGTGATATCTTCCGGGGTCAGCGCCTGACCGGACATTACACTGAACAGTCCTGCGGCGGCCTCCGGGCTTTGGTCGAGACCGAAGATACCCCAATCCTCCACATGAAAGCTGCCGGGGCCGACTGCTTCAAATACCATTTTGACCGGAAGCGGCGAGGTGTCGGCATCCCGGTAGGCATAGATCAGCGCAAGACATCCACCTGCGCTGCCGCCGGAAATAGCCATCCGGTCAAGTTTATACCCCAGTTTTTCGGCTGCTGCAACCACAGAGGGCATGGCGGCTTTGATCTCCTCCGACTGGCTGTATACGCTGGCATCCGGGTTTTCTTCCGTAAACAATGTGTAGTTGATTCCTGCCGCCACATAGCCTTTGCTGCACAGCCATTTCAGCATCTCGGCGTCACCGGCTTTGTCTCCGCCGGTAAATCCACCGGCGTGAAGATAGACCACAAGACCGTATGCATCCTGACTTTTGTCAGCCGGTACATAAAGATCAAACTTGTTGGCGGCACCCTCTCCATAAGGCAAATCGGTGTATGCCTTGCCGATCGTTTCATCCCAACGGGTGTTGTATTTGCCGTGGGTCGGGTCGCTGTTTATTTTGAGTAAAGCAGAGCCGACAAAAGCCGCAAGAAACGCAGCAGTATAGAGCAATCCCCATTTCAGTGTTTTCACAGAATATTCCCTCCAAACAGCGTGCCGCCCAGCAGCAGATTCAGCCCAGCGCGAACAGCCAGCCGCCCTAAGACTGCTCCGAAAATGATGACGATGAACAAAATCAACAATCGCTTTTTCGTCAAATTCATTGTGAACTCCTTTCTTCTTGACTTTTCGATGGGACGAGTGTATCATCAAAACAGTGCTGAGTCAATCGTCTCAGCCAAAATGAGACAAAGAAGGGCGTTTGTATCATCCCATGAAGAACATGAACAATCAGGAAAAGAACACCTATGTGCGGCAGCACATTCTGTCTGCGCTGCTGGAATTGATGCACACACAGGACTTTGCGTCCATCAGCATTCAGGCGCTGGTGGATGCTGCCGGTGTTGGGCGGGCATCTTTTTACCGTAATTTCGCAAGCAAAGAGGACGTATTACAGCAGGAGTCTGTGCGTCTGACCAATGAATGGAAGACAAATTTTGACCATGAGCATCCTGATGGCACACCGGGTCAGGATAATCTATGGCTCGTCAGTTTGCTGGATTTTTACAAGGACCATGCTGAATTTTACCTTGCATTGTACCATGCAGGGCTTTCCAATATCATGCTGGAAACGATCCTCGGCTATTTTGACCGTTCGCCGGAGATTCCCAACGGGTTGGCTTATCTGAATTCTGCCATCGGTTATATGCTATATGGCTGGGTACATGAGTGGATGAATCGTGGAATGCAGGAATCCGGCACGGAGATTGCCCGGATGTTTGCAGAAGCACAGAAAAAACAGGCATAAAAGAACAGGGCGCATCCCATAAAAAGAGATACGCCCTGTTTTGCTATTCTTAATCTTCTAAGCCATGGCTCTCGGTTACGTTTTTCAAATATTCCTTCGGATTGCCGTTCAAAATCAAATCGGCATAGCCCAGTGGGTCATTGTAGATGAGGTAGTCTAACTCTGACCTCTGGGCCATGGTCACGTCCAACGCATCCTCGACCCCGGTGCAGTCAATGGAAATTTTGCGCCCATCCCGGAGCAGTAGTTCCACACAGCCGGTGTCCATGTTGAAATGGCAAGCTCTTGCATCGTACTTCATGTTTATGTCCTTTCCGCCTTACGGCACCTTTACAGTTGTGACCTTTGTGACGCGGTCTTTTTTCTGATAAGGTTTCGGACACACAGCCGTCAGGGAAGAGCCCTTGTTTTCGTTTCCGAAGAAAACAAAAAATCCGAACCCTTCTCCTATCGAGAAAAGGTTCGGATTTTCATTGTTTGGTGCGAGTAGTGATACAGAACTTTTCAAAAACCATCGTAGTACAATTTGTTTTTGAGGCCATCGGATAGCAACTTGCTTGTATCGCACCCCCGATGGGCAGCTGTATTGAAAAAACAGTTGCCTTTTATATACCACACAACCTAAAAATTATCAAGTACGCGCAGCGTTCACTTCTCCCATCACCGGGAGCAAATGGACGCTGCTTTTTTGTTTACAACGAAAGGAGGCATCCGTGAAATGGCAGTTTTTCGGGTAGAAAAGAACAGCGGCTACACGGTCATGTCAAACCACCACCTGCGGAACCGGGCCTTGTCCCTGAAAGCCAAGGGCTTACTCTCCCAAATGCTCTCCCTGCCGGAAGATTGGGACTACACCCTGCAAGGGCTGGCCCGTATCAACCGGGAAAGCATCGACGCGATACGGCAGGCTATCCGGGAACTGGAACAGGCAGGCTACATCCAGCGTTCCAGAGAACGGGATGAGAAAGGGCGGCTGCGCGGTGCAGACTATGTGATCTTTGAGCTGCCGCAGCCCATTCCTGCATCGGTTTCACCTACATTGGAAAATCCAACGTTGGAGAAGCCCACGCAGGAAAACCCTACGTTGGAAAATCCAATGCAATTAAATAAAGATAAACTAATTACAGAAAAACAAAAGAAAGAGGGATTAAATACCGATTCCATTCCGATCCATTCCCCAAACCCCTTGCCTTTGGACGAGGACGAGGCAGCGGCACCGCCGCCGGAACGGACAGGAAGCCGAAAGGAAGCGGCCTATCAAATCTACCGGGACCTGATTTTGGAGAACATCGAGTATGACACCCTCATCCAGAATCCCCGGATAGACCGGGAGCAACTGGACGAGATCGTGGACATCCTGCTGGAAACCGTCTGCACCAACCGCAAGTCCATCCGGGTGGCCGGGGACGATTACCCGGCAGAGTTGGTCAAGGCCAAGTTCCTGAAACTGGACAGCCATCACATCGAGTTCGTCATGGACTGCCTGCGGGACAACACCACCAAAGTCCGCAACATCAAGCAATACCTGCGGGCCATGCTTTTTAACGCGCCCAGCACCATCAACAGCTACTATGCGTCCCTTGTGGCGCACGATATGGCGCAGCCTGATTGGGGCCGCCCGCCCAACAACTGACCGAAAGGAGCGTCCACCCATGAGAACCCTTTACCTGCGGCGGCTGGTGGTTCCACCTTAGCTACCGCTTTTCCGACTACCTGCCAAGGAGGATTGCTGAATGCAGGAAGAAGTCACCCAGAAAACCATTGCCCTGTCCATGAAAACGGGCAAGCTCACCGCCCAAGCCCTGCAAGCTGCGTTGAAAAAATACTTGCAGCACCGGGCCAAGGGACCAAAGCTGCATCACGGCAAGCAAAGCCTGAAACAGCTGAAAGCCCACGGCGCGTCCCTGACCAACATTGAAGTCACGGAGGCGAACATCGGGGCATTCAAACCCTGCGCCAAGAAGTACGGCGTGGACTTTACCTTGCGCAAGGACAAGACCACCCAGCCGCCCCACTACATCGTGATCTTCAAGACCAAGGATGCGGACAATCTGGAACAGGCGTTCCGGGAGTTCACGGCCAAAACGCTCACCAAGGAGCAGCGGCCCTCTATCCGCAAGGTGCTGGCAACAGCCAATCAGAAAGCCGTCCAGCAGCCGAAACGTGCGAAGGAAAAAATCAAGCAAAGGGGGCTGGAACGATGAAGCCTGAACTGAAAAAGCTGCTGTTGCTGAATCTGCCGTATCTGCTGTTCGTGTACCTGTTCGCCAAATGCGGGCAGGCGTACCGTCTGGCGGCGGGCGCGGATGCTTCGGCAAAGCTACTCCACCTGACGGGCGGCATCTCCGCCGCCTTTGCAAACCCGCTACCCAGCCTGCATCCGTTTGACCTGTGCGTGGGCGTTGCCGGGGCGGTGGCTGTCCGGCTCATCGTGTACAGCAAAGGCAAGAACGCCAAGAAATACCGCAAGGGTGAAGAATACGGCTCTGCCCGATGGGGCACCGCCAAAGATATTGCCCCGTACATCGACCCCAAGTTTGAAAACAACATCCTGCTGACCCAGACCGAACGCCTGACCATGACCGGGCGTCCCAAAGACCCCAAGACGGCCCGGAACAAGAACGTGCTGGTGATCGGCGGCTCCGGCAGCGGCAAGACCCGCTTCTATGTGAAGCCCAACCTCATGCAATGTTTCCCCACTTCCGACTATCCCACCTCATTCGTAGTCACAGACCCGAAAGGCACACTGGTTCTCGAAACAGGCCAAATGTTCCAGCGGGCGGGCTACCGGGTGAAAATCCTGAACACGATAAACTTTTCCAAGTCCATGAAGTACAACCCCTTTGTCTATATCCACTCGGAAAAAGACGTGCTGAAGCTGGTGAATACCCTTATCGCCAACACCAAGGGCGAGGGTGAAAAATCAGCAGAAGATTTTTGGGTGAAGTCGGAACGGCTGTTCTACACCGCGCTTATCGGCTACATCTGGTATGAGGCCCCGGCAGAAGAAATGAACTTCACCACCCTGCTGGAAATGATAAACGCCAGTGAAGCCCGTGAAGATGACCCGGAGTTTCAAAGCCCGGTGGACCTCATGTTTGAACGGCTGGAACAGAAAGACCCGGACCACTTCGCCGTCCGGCAGTACAAAAAGTTTTTGCTGTCGGCGGGCAAGACCCGTTCCTCCATCCTGATAAGCTGCGGTGCCCGTTTAGCCCCATTTGACATCCGGGAAGTGCGGGAACTGATGGAGGATGATGAAATGGAGCTGGACACCATCGGGGATGAAAAGACGGTATTGTTCCTGATTATGAGCGACACGGACACCACTTTCAACTTCATTCTCGCCATGCTCCAAAGCCAGCTTATCAATCTGCTGTGTGACCGTGCGGATGACAAATACGGCGGTCGGCTGCCTGTCCATGTGCGGCTGGTTCTGGACGAGTTCGCCAACATCGGGCGGATACCCAACTTCGACAAGCTGATCGCCACCATCCGCAGCCGGGAAATCTCGGCATCCATCATTTTGCAGAGCCAGTCGCAGCTGAAAGCCATCTACAAAGATGCCGCCGAAATCATTTCAGACAACTGCGATTCTGTTCTCTTTTTGAGTGGGCGGGGCAAAAATGCCAAAGAGATCTCCGATGCGCTGGGGAAAGAGACCATCGACAGTTTCAACACCAGCGAGAACCGGGGTTCTCAAACCTCCCACGGACTGAACTATCAAAAATTAGGAAAGGCGTTGATGTCAGAGGACGAAATCGCAATCATGGACGGCGGCAGGTGCATTTTGCAGCTGCGGGGCGTGAGGCCGTTCTTCTCGGAGAAGTTCGACATTACAAAGCACCCGCACTACAAGTACCTTGCGGACGCGGACAAAAAGAATACCTTTGAGGTGGACAGGTTCTTATCCACCCTGCGCCGGAAACGGCAGCAGGTAGTCGCACAGGACGAAAGTTTTGACCTGTACGAAATCGACCTGTCGGATGAAGATGCAGCCGCCGAATGAGGCGGCATTTTTTGAAAAAATTTTTGAGTGCCGCAGAACAAGCGGCAGAAAGTGAGGACCTTATGGAATTTTTCAACAGCGCAGTTGATACTTTGCAGACGATTGTGGTCGGTCTGGGCGGTGCCCTGTGTGTCTGGGGTGGCATCAACCTGTTGGAGGGCTATGGACAGGATAACCCCGGCAGCAAGAGCCAGGGCGTGAAGCAGCTGGTCGCGGGCGGCGGCGTTGCCCTGATCGGCGTGACCCTTGTCCCGCTGCTGTCCGGGCTGCTGGGCTAAGTCCTGCATCGCCACCCACAATTTTCCGAACAACGAACACTTAAAATCCTACTCCGCGCTCTCCCAGAAAAGTGGGAGGGCGCTGGAAAGGAGGTATCTTTGCTTGATTAGTGAGATCATCGAGAAATGGATAAAAAGCATTTTGATAGATGGCATCACGGGCAACCTCTCCGGCCTGTTCGATAACGTGAACGCTAAGGTGGGCGAAATCGCTTCGGATGTCGGCTCTACCCCGCAGGCGTGGAACAGCGGCATTTTCAATATGCTGCGTAGTCTTTCCGAAACGGTGGTGCTGCCCATTGCAGCGGCCATCCTTGCTCTTGTGATGTGCCATGAGCTTATCCAGATGATTACCGAAAAGAACAATATGCACGACTTTGACACCTCCATGTTCTTCCGCTGGATTTTCAAGTCTGCCTTTGCCATCCTCATTGTCAGCAACACATGGAATATCGTCATGGGCGTGTTCGATGCCACCCAGAGCGTTGTCAACCAAAGCTCCGGCGTTATCATCGGCGAAACATCCATCCACTTTGACCGCCTGATACCCGGACTGGAATTTCAGCTGGAAAGCATGACCATTGGCAGTCTGCTCAGCCTGTGGTTCCAGACCCTTGTGGTGGGTCTGACCATGAACATCCTGTCTATCTGTATTTTCCTTGTGACCTACGGCCGCATGATCGAGATTTATGTTGTGACCGCACTGGGGCCTATCCCGCTGGCGACCATGGGCAGCAGCGAGTGGCGCAGCACCGGGCAGAACTACTTGAAGTCTTTGCTGGCACTGGGTTTCCAAGCGTTCCTGATTATGATTGTCGTGGGCATTTACGCGGTGCTGATACGCAACATTTCGGGCGCGGCGGACATTGCCGGGGCCATCTGGGGCTGTATGGGCTATACCGTTCTGCTCTGCTTCTGTCTGTTCAAGACCGGCAGCATCAGCAAGTCGGTGTTCGGTGCCCATTGAGAAAGGAGCGTTTGAATGGCGTATGTGACCGTTCCCAAAGATTTGACCCATGTAAAATCCAAAGTCTTATTCGGACTGACCAAGCGGCAGCTGGTCTGCTTCGGCGGTGCGCTCCTTACGGGCGGGCCGCTTTATTTTTTGGCCCGGAACTTTCTTTCCAACAGTGCGGCGGCCCTGCTGATGATTTTTGCCATGCTGCCGGGGCTGCTGTTCGCCCTGTTCGAGCGGCATGGCCAGCCCCTTGAAGTAGTGATTCAGCAAATGATTCAGTGCTGCTTTATCTGTCCCAAGGAAAGGCCCTATCAAACCAACAATGCTTACGCCGCCCTTGTGCGGCAATACCAAATGGAACAGGAGGTAAAGGCCATTGTCCAGAAAAACGATACCCCGCGAAACCGAAAAGCCCAAAAAGCTCACCCGCACCCAGAAAAAAGAAATTGATGCTGTTATCCGCAAGTACAAGGGGGATGGCAAGCCCCGCACGGCACAGGCCACCATCCCGTATGAGGCCATCTACCCGGACGGTGTGTGCCGCATTGACCGGCGCACATTCTCCAAGTGCATTGCCTTTGAGGACATCAGTTATCAGCTGGCCCAGCCGGAAACAAGAACTGCCATCTTTGAACACCTGTGCGACCTCTACAACTATGTGGATGCTTCCATCCATGTGCAGCTTTCGTTTTTGAATCGCAAAGTTGACCCGGTGCAGTACGCAAAAAGTTTTGAGATCGCACCGCAGGGGGATGATTTTGACGACATCCGCGCCGAGTACACCGCCATCCTGCAAAAGCAGCTTGCCAGCGGAAACAACGGCATTGTCAAAACCAAGTACCTGACCTTCACCATCGAGGCAGACAATCTAAAAACCGCACGGGCGCGGCTGACCCGCATTGGTCTTGACCTGCTGGGCTATTTCAAGACCATGGGCTGCGTGGCGCACGTCATGGACGGACAGGCGCGTTTGGAGGTGCTGCACGGCATCTTCCACCCGGACGGGGAACCGTTCCGCTTTGACTGGGACTGGCTGGCGCCCTCCGGCCTGTCCACTAAGGATTTTGTGGCCCCGTCCTCCCTCTGCTTCGGCACGGCCAAGACTTTTGGACTGGGCGGCAAATATGGAGCTGTGAGCTTTTTACAAATCCTTGCGCCGGAACTTTCGGATGAAATGCTGGCCGATTTTCTCAAAACGGAAAGCGGCATTCTCGTCAATCTCCATGTGCAGGCCATCGACCAGACCGAGGCCATCAAAACCATCAAACGGAAAATCACAGACCTTGATGCTATGAAGATTCAGGAACAGAAAAAGGCTGTCCGTTCCGGGTACGACATGGATATACTGCCCAGCGACCTTGCCACCTACGGCGAGGATGCCAAAAAGCTGCTGAACAAATTGCAGACCCGGAACGAACGGCTTTTCATGCTGACTTTTTTAGTGCTGAATGTGGCCGACACCAAGCAAAAGCTGGGCAACGATGTGTTCCAAGCCGCAGGTGTGGCCCAGAAGTATAACTGCTCGCTTGTCCGGCTGGACTACCAGCAGGAGCAGGGCCTTGTGTCCAGCCTGCCGCTGGGCATCAACCAGATAAAGATTCAGCGCAGCCTTACCACCTCCAACGTGGCGGTGTTTGTGCCCTTTGTAACGCAGGAGCTTTTTCAGAGCGGTGCGGCCATGTACTACGGCATCAACGCAAAATCCCACAACATGATCATGCTGGACCGCAAGCAGGCCCGGTGTCCCAACGGCTTGAAGCTGGGCACGCCCGGCAGCGGCAAATCCATGAGCTGCAAGTCCGAAATCGTCAGTGTGTTTTTAACGACTGCTGACGATATTTTCATTTCAGACCCAGAGGCCGAGTATTATCCGCTGGTCAAGCGGCTGCATGGGCAGGTCATCAAACTTTCGCCCACCAGCAAGGACTATGTGAATCCTCTGGACATCAACCTGAATTATTCCGAAGATGACAGCCCGCTGGCCTTGAAGTCGGATTTTGTGCTGTCGTTCTGTGAGCTGGTCATGGGCGGCAAAACAGGTCTGGAAGCGATTGAACGCACCGTGATAGACCGTGCCGTGAAAGCTATCTACCGCCCCTATCTGGCGAATCCCTGCCCGGAAAATATGCCGATTTTGTCTGACCTCCACCAAGCCCTGCTCGACCAGCACTTGCCGGAAGCGGACCGGGTAGCGCAGGCATTGGACTTGTATGTGTCCGGCTCGCTGAATGTGTTTAATCACAAAACGAATGTGGACATCCATAATCGGCTTGTGGCCTTTGACATCAAAGAACTGGGCAAGCAGTTAAAAAAACTGGGGATGCTCATTATCCAAGACCAGATATGGGGCCGCGTTACCCAGAACCGCAGCCAAGGCCGGGCCACATGGTATTTTGCGGACGAGTTCCACTTGCTCTTGAAAGAGGAACAGACCGCCGCATACAGTGCCGAGATTTGGAAACGCTTCCGCAAATGGGGCGGCGTGCCCACAGGCGCCACCCAGAATGTGAAGGACCTTCTTTCTTCCCCGGAGATCGAGAACATTCTGGAAAACAGCGACTTCATCACGCTGCTGAATCAGGCATCCGGCGACCGCAAAATCCTTTCGGAACGGCTGAACCTCTCCGCAGACCAGCAGAAGTACATCGACAATTCGGAACCGGGCGAAGGACTGCTGATTTTTGAGAACGTGGTGTTGCCGTTCTCAAACCCCATCCCGAAAAACACCCAGCTCTATAAGATCATGACCACCCGGCTTAGCGAGGTGGTGGAGCTATGAGCCTAACACATTTCAGCTTGTTTTCCGGCATCGGCGGCATCGACCTTGCCGCAGAAGCAGCGGGTTTCACCTCTGTCTGTCAATGCGAGTGGGCGGCCTTCCCCGCCGCTGTGCTGGCAAGCCACTGGCCGGAGGTGCCCCGATTTCAGGACATCACCACCGTAACAAAGGAGGCTTTCTTTGAAAAAACAGGACTTCGCACCGTCACCCTCATTTCAGGTGGCTTCCCGTGCCAGCCGTTCTCCACCGCAGGGCGGCAGCGCGGCTTCCACGATGAACGCTACCTGTGGCCCGAAATGCTGCGGGTCATCCGGGAATTGCAGCCCCGTTGGGTGCTTGGAGAAAATGTTGCTGGCTTCCTCCGTATGGGGCTCGACAAAACGCTCATTGACTTGGAGCAGGCAGGTTACGATGTTCGGGTTTTCGTATTACCTGCTGCTGCCGTTGGCGCGTGGCACGAACGGAAACGGGTATTCATCATCGGCTCCGCTGCTTCCCACCCCCCTTGCCAGCGACACCGGGGATGTGGGCAAGGGGCTGGACATCCAAATCTCTGCGAACGGCAGCTACCGCAAGATGAACAAGGACGGCAAGGCGTGGACGGCGCGGCTTTCCCATGTGGTCTACCGCATGACCCCCACCACGCTGGAAAAGCCCTATCTCAACCCGGACTGGGTAGAGTGGCTGATGGGTTTCCCGCGCAAATGGACGGACATTTTCTTTGGGCCAAAGAGCCCTCCGACATCCCGCGTCTGACCGAAGAGGTGCCGAACCGCAGCAAGCGGATGAAAACACTGGGCAATGCAGTTTCGCCGCCGCAGGTGTTCCCGATTCTAAAATACATTGCGGACATTGAAACGGGCCGCTGTCCGATGGGAGGTGAAGAACCTTGAAAGAATTGCAGGCAAAAGCCAAAGTCACCCAGACCATGACCCGTGACGGTCTGGTGGTAGAAAATCAGGCGGACGGCACTGTGGAGAACGTTTCCAGCCGGGAGGCGGAACAGGATTATTCCACGGATTCCGAGGGCAAGACCGAAAAAATACTGGAACGCACCGAGGACGTAAAGGACAAGCACAAGGCAAAGAAAAAAGCCAAACAAGCTGCGGAAACCGCCGAGAGTGAAGATGGTCTGCACCGTTCCGCCGCCCGTCTGGAACTGACCGAAGAAGAACGGGCAGACCCGGCGTTGCAGCCGTACATCCAAAAGGCGGAAGCGAAAGCCGACAAGCTGGATGCGGCCCGCGCTGCTTTGCCGAAAAAACGTGTCCCGGTCAAGGAAAAAATCTACGATGCCGCCAGCGGCAAGGCGAAATCCACCCTGCGTTTTGAGCAGCAGGACAAAGGCCCGCCCAGCCTGAAACCAAACCCGGCCAGCCGCCCGCTATCAGAAGCGTTGCTGTTCGCTCACGGAAAAATCCATGAAGTCGAACACGAAAATGTGGGTGTGGAGGGTGGCCACAAGGGTGAAGAACTGGTGGAGCATCAGACCGCCAAGGTCATCCGCAGCGGCATCCGGCACCACAAGATGAAGCCCTACAAGGCCGTGGAAAAGGCAGAGCGTCAGCTCATGTCTGCCAATGCAGAATACTTTTACCAAAAATCCTTGCGGGACAATCCGCAGCTTGCGCAGTCCGCCAGCAACCCCATTTCCCGGATGTGGCAGAAACAGCGTATAAAGCAGCAGTATGCCAAAGCTGCACGGCAGGCCGGCCAAGCCGCCGCGCAGGGTGCGGCCACCACCGCAGAGAACGGTTTCCGGGTAACGAAGCTGGCGGCCGAGGGCGGCGAACGGGTAGCCGAATTTGCGGCCCGGAACTGGAAAACCATTCTGATCGTGGCGGTGTTCGGTCTGCTGGCTCTGCTCTTGATAACGGGTTTGCAGTCCTGCACCGTGATGGCGGGCACCGCTGGAACCGGCGTGACGGCATCCTCTTACTTTTCCAAGGATAAGGATATGCTGGGTGCCGAGAAAGCCTACGCCAAGCTGGAACAAAAGTTACAACGGTATCTGGACACCTACGAGGCCACCCACAACTATGACGAGTACCATTTTTATCTGGACGAAATCGAGCATGACCCCTATGTGTTGATCTCGATTTTGTCCGCGCTGCATGACGGTGTGTTCACGCTGGCCGAGGTGCAGGGTGAACTTGAAATGCTGTTTGAAAAGCAATACATTCTGACCGAGACCGTGACCATGCAGATACGTTACCGCACAAAAATGATGGTCATTATTGGCCCGTATGGTGTGCCGCAGGTTATCACCTACCAAGAGCCGTATGAATACTACATCTGTACGGTCAAGCTGAAGAACAAAGATTTATCTCACCTGCCCGTGGAAGTGCTGACCGAAGAACAACTCAGTGCTTATTCGCTCTATATGCGCACGCTGGGCAACCGGCCGGATTTGTTCGGGCAGGCACAGTACCCCAATGCGTCCACCATCAAGCAGCCCACCTACTACGATATTCCCCCGGAAGCACTAAAGGATGATAGGTTTGCCGCCATGATGGAGGAAGCCACGAAGTACATCGGCTACCCGTATGTGTGGGGCGGCAGTTCGCCCAGCACCAGCTTTGATTGCAGCGGCTACATTTCGTGGGTGCTGAATCACTCCGGCTGGAACGTGGGCCGCAAGAACGCACAGGGGCTTTATAACCTCTGCACTCCTGTTTCGGCGGCGCAGGTCAAACCGGGCGACCTTGTGTTTTTCAAGGGAACCTACGATACCCCCGGCGTGAGCCATTGCGGCATCTATGTGGGCAATTCCATCATGCTGCACTGTGGCGACCCCATCTCCTACACGAACCTCAACTCAAAATATTGGCAGGAACATTTTTATAGCTACGGGCGTTTACCGTGACGCCAGAAAGGATTTTGTATGGCAAAAAGACTTTCCCGCATTGAGCGCGATATTGAACGGCTCAAAGAAAAAATCAGCGAATACCAGCAGCAGTTGAAAGAACTGGAAGCTGCAAAGACCGAACAGGAAAATTTGCAGATCATTCAGCTGGTGCGCAGCATGAACATGAAACCGGACGAGTTTGCGGCTTTTCTGCGCAGCGGTGCGCTGAACGCCGCTCCTACCGTCACCCCGTACCACAAACAGGAGGATGCCGCCGATGAAACCTGATTGGAACTACCGTTTTGCTGCTGGATTGCTGGCTATCCTGCTCTGCCTCTGCTCGTTCTCCATGCCCGCTTTTGCAAGCGGCACTGACCCTGCCCCGGAACCTCTGCCGGAAATTACCGAGGAAGAACCAACTACGGGCGGCATGGAGCCGGAGGGTGTGCCCATCACGCCCAAGGGCAATGCAACACTGGTGGATGATTTCTATGGCGACAAGCAGCTTATCACTGTGACCACCAAGGCCGGGAATTATTTTTACATTCTGATCGACCGCGCCAATGAGGACAAAGAAACATCCGTTCACTTCCTGAACCAAGTGGACGATGCCGACTTGCTGGCCCTGCTGGATGAAGAGCCGCAGGCCGCCGAGGTCTGCACCTGCACGGTGAAATGTGAGGCAGGAAACGTGAACGAAAACTGCCCCTTGTGTGAAAAGAGTCTGCGCAACTGCACGGCCCCGGAAGCTGTGAAAACCGACACCGAAACGCCGCAGGAAAAGCCGAAATCCAACATGGGCAGTCTGATGATTCTGCTGGCGCTGGCTCTGGCGGGCGGTGGCGCGGCACTCTATTATTTCAAGTTCCGCAAGCCCAAGGCCGATACCACCGGGCACGATGATCTGGACGAATACGATTTTGGCGAGGACGAGGATGCAGACGAGGAACCGGCTGAAATCGAGATTCATTCGGAGAACGGACAGGAGGACGAAACATGAGCGTTCAGCTGGTGATTGCCGAAAAGCCCAGTGTTGCCCGCAGCATTGCCACCGTGATCGGGGCCGATGAAAAGCAAAACGGCTACTGGCAGGGCGACGGGTATCTTGTCAGCTGGTGCATCGGGCATCTGGTGTCCTTTGCGGAAGCGGGCCAGTACGATGAAAAATACTGCAAGTGGAAGTATGAAGATTTGCCCATCCTGCCCCAGCCGTGGCAGTTCATTGTCCCGGACGAAAAGAAACAGCAGTTTGAAATTGTGCGCTCTCTGCTCAACCGCCCGGATGTGGACAGTGTGACCGCCGCAACCGACGCAGGCCGGGAGGGAGAACTGATCTTCCGCTTTGTCTACCAAATGGCCGGCTGCACGAAACCCGTAAAGCGGCTCTGGATTTCCAGCATGGAGGATGCCGCCATCCGGGAGGGCTTTGCAAACCTGTGCCCGGATTCGGATTATGATGCGCTGTACCAATCGGCCCTCTGCCGTGCAAAAGCAGATTGGCTGGTGGGCATCAATGCAACGCGGCTGTTTTCGGTGCTGTACCACAAGACTCTGACCGTGGGCCGCGTACAGACACCGACATTGAAAATGCTGGTGGACCGGGATGCAAAAATCCTGCGCTTCCAGAAAGAAAAGTATTATACGGTCGGCATCCATTCCGGCAGCCTGAAAGCAGACAGTGGGCGCATTGCGGATGCAGAAACCGCAAATTCTCTCAAAGAAAAATGCACAGGCACAACTACCGTTTGTACTTCTGTCAAACGGGAGAAAAAGACAGAACAGCCGCCCAAGCTCTATGACCTGACCACCTTGCAGCGGGAGGCAAACCGTCTGTTCGGTTTCACGGCCAAGCAGACCCTTGATTACGCCCAGCAGCTTTACGAAAAGAAACTGCTGACTTATCCCCGCACAGACAGCCAATATCTGACCGAGGACATGGGCCAGACAGCACAACATCTTGTGTCTGATCTGCTGGGGCTGCTGCCCTTTGCCCAAGGGCTTGCACTTACCCCGGATGTAGACCGTGTGCTGAACAGCAAAAAGGTAGCGGACCATCATGCCATCCTTCCCACGGCCGAATTTGTAAAACAGGGCTTCACCGGCCTTGCCGAGAGTGAATGCAAGCTGCTGAACCTTGTCTGCTCCAAGCTGCTCTGCGCGATAGCCGCGCCCCATGAGTACGAAACTGTGACTGCTGTGTTCTCCTGCGCCGGGAACGAGTTCACCGCCAAGGGAAAAACGGTGCTTATTCTCGGCTGGAAAGAGATCGACCAGCAGTTCCGCTCCACCCTGAAATCAGATACCGAGGAAGAAGTGCTGAACACCCTGCCGGAACTGGCCGAGGGACAGAGTTTTTCCGTGACGGCTAACGTTTCGGAACACTTCACGTCCCCGCCGAAAGCCTACACCGAAGATACGCTCCTGTCAGCAATGGAGCGGGCCGGGGCCGAAGATATGCCGGAGGACAAGGTGAATTGCTCCGCAGGAGCAAGAGAGGGTGGCCTGGGCCATGCAGAACGCAAGGGGCTGGGCACACCCGCCACCCGTGCCGCGATTCTGGAAAAACTGGTGCAAATGGGCTTTGTGCAGCGCAAGGGCAAGCAACTTGTTCCCACCAAGGACGGCGTCAATCTGGCGGTGGTTCTGCCGGAAAGCCTGACCTCTCCCTCTCTGACCGCCGAATGGGAGAATCGTCTGACCGAGATTGCCAAGGGCAATGCAGACCCGGACGAGTTCATGGCCGAAATTGAGGCGCAGGTGCGCCAGCTGGTCAAGACCTATTCTTGTATCAGTGCAGATAAGCAAAACCTGTTCCAGTCGGAACGGGTTATTATCGGCAAGTGTCCCCGGTGCAGTGAAAACGTCTATGAGGGCAAGAAAAACTTCTACTGCGGGAATCGTAGCTGTCAGTTCGTGATGTGGAAGAATGACCGCTTCTTTGAGCAGCGCAAAAAGGCGTTCACACCGAAGATCGCCGCTGCTCTGCTCAAAAACGGTAAGGCAAAGGTCAAGGGCCTCTATTCCGGAAAGACAGGCAAAACCTATGATGCAACGGTGCTTCTGGCAGATACGGGAGGCAAGTACGTCAATTACCGGGTAGAGCGCAAAGAGTAAGGCAAAAATACGAGGGCCGGTTATGGTAAGGTGAAGCATTTCATTTTGCCATAACCGGCTCTCTCTATCCGTAGGATAGCAAAAAAGGAGTGTGACCAAATGAGCGAATTATTTTCCATCCAGCTGCAAAATCGGCAGCAGCAAGGCAGGGATGGCGTCTGGCTGGACCTGCCTACCACAACCGAACAGGTACAAGCAGCCCTGCGGCAAATCGACATTTCGTCCGATAATCCGCAGGGCCTTTTCATTTCCGGCTATTTTGCCGAGGAAGAAAAGCGTTTTGCCATCCCCTACAACATGGTGCTGGCATCCAATGTGGACGAGCTGAACTTTCTTGCCGCACGGCTGGAAACGCTTTCTGCCGGGGAACGCGCAGAGCTGAACGCCGCTTTGCAAGCCCCGCAGAGTGAGCTTTTCAGCATCGGGAGAATCACCGACTTTCCCGAAAACGTGGACTACTATGTGCATCTGCCGGATGTGCACGGGCCTGCCCAACTGGGCGACTACTATCTGAACCGTTCCGGCATGGTGGATATGCCGGACGAATGGAAAGGCGGCATCGACACGGCGCAGTTCGGCCGGTATGTGGCCCAGCAGGAGCAGGGCGTGTTTACCGAGTATGGCTACCTTGTCAAAAGCGGGGATGCGTGGCAGAAAGTCCACGAGGGCCAGCCTGTGCCGGAGGAATACCGGGTGCTGTCCTTTCCTGCGCCGGAAGTTTTGCGAGATTCGGCCAACATCCCGCCGCCTGTTCAGCCTGAAACAGAACCGCAGAAAGTTATTCCCATTATCCTGAACGGAAAGGACAGCGCGGAACGCATGAAAGAAATCACGGACCGGCTGGAAACAGGGATTCAGCAGTTGTTCGACAGCGACCGTTACAAAGTCTATCTCACCACGATGGCGAAATTCCACAATTACAGCTTCAACAACACCTTGCTGATCGCCATGCAGGGCGGGCAACTGGTGGCGGGCTTCAACAAGTGGAAGGACACGTTCCACCGCACCGTGAAGAAAGGCGAAAAAGGTATCAAAATCCTTGCCCCTGCGCCGTATAAGGTGAAGCAGAAGATGGAAAAGCTGGACGAACAGGGCAAGCCGATTCTGGACAAGGACGGCAAGCCGCTGACCGAAGAAAAAACGGTACAGATTCCGGCCTTTAAGGTGGTGTCCGTGTTCGATGTCAGCCAGACTGAGGGTGAACCACTGCCGTCCATTGCTGTGGATGAACTGTCCGGCAGCGTGCAGGACTACCAAGATTTTTTCAAGGCATTGGAGCAGACATCCCCGGTGCCCATCGGGTTTGAGGACATCGAGGGCGGCGCGCATGGGTACTTTCATCTGCTCGACAACCGCATTGCCATCCAAGAGGGCATGAGCCAGTTACAGACCATCAAGACAGCCATCCATGAGATCGCCCATGCAAAGCTGCACACCATCGACCCGAACACCCCGGAACAGAGCAACCGCCCGGACAGCCGCACCCGCGAGGTGCAGGC
Organism: Faecalibacterium sp. I3-3-33; assembly: GCF_023347295.1. NCBI lineage: Bacteria > Bacillati > Bacillota > Clostridia > Eubacteriales > Oscillospiraceae > Faecalibacterium > Faecalibacterium sp. I3-3-33. Next base: position 468,779 of record NZ_CP094469.1, on the reverse strand, counting down.
CGAAAGCGTTGCCTATGCCGTCTGCCAGCACTACGGGCTGGACACGTCCGAGTATTCCTTTGGCTATGTGGCCGGGTGGAGTTCCGGCCGGGAACTGGCCGAACTGAAAGCCTCTCTGGAAGTTATCCGCAGCACAGCCCATGAGCTGATCTCTGCGCTGGACGAACATCTGGCAGAACTGCGCCAGCAGCGGGAAGCAGACCTTTCTGCTGCACAGGAGACTGCATTTGTGCTGGACAGTGGCAACACCCTGTTCATCCAGACCTGCGATTCTGGCTATGACTACACTCTGTATGGCCCGGACCACACGGCTCTGGACGGAGGCCAGCTGGACGCGCCCGGTCTGACCCTGCCGGATGCCGGGCAGGAAGCGCTTAATCTGCTGGGGCAGACAGCCCCGGTGTCGGAAGTCCTGTTGGGCGATAAGCTAGCGGCATTCCAAGAGGCCGCAGAAAAGGCCAACGAAATTCCAGAACCTGTTAAAATTCCAGACCCCGCCGCAGAGCCCACGGTTACGATTTTGTGGAGTGAAAGCGACAAGCTGCAGGACAGCGAAACCATGCCGCTGTCCGTAGCGAATCGTGTTTTTGAAGAACTGGACGCCGCCCAGCACACTGACCGGGAAAAGGACGGCTACACGGGCGGCTGGTACGACAAAACAGCCTTCCGCATTGACTTTACTATGAACGGCCAGCCGGATAACTACGAGGGGCGGCAGGATTTTGGTGACGGAGAGGGTCCTTTGATTCAGCATATCCAGAACTACCACGAATACTACGCCAAGGACGAGAACTGGAAAAATTTTGTTCTGCACAACAAAGGCCCGGAAGCGTGGGAACAAGACAAGGCAGAGCGGGAAATGGTGCTGACCGAGTTTATCCCGTACCTCAAACAACATTGCAATCTTTCGGCTATGGAGCAGACCGCCGCCACCGCTTTGCAGGAGGGGCAGAACATTTCGCCGGAACAGGCTGCCTATTACAACACTGTTGTGGCCTATGTGCAGGACTGCCGCCCGCTGCTTAACCAAGGCCAGTATAACTTGCCGGAACCGCCCAAGCTGGCCGACTTCGACCAGAGCTTGCAGGATTACAAGGCGCAGGTGCAGGCCGAGATCGCGCAGGAAGCGGCGACTGCCGGAATGACCGTAGAGGAATACGCAGCGGCAGGTTTTGAGGTACCACAGCAGGACAGCTTTTCCATCTACCAGCTGCGCAATGAGGATTCCACCCGTGATTACCGTTTTGAACCCTACGACCGCCTGCAGGCTGCCGGTTTGACCGTGGACAAGGCCAACTATACGGAAGTATACGCCGCGCCGCTGACTGCTGGCACCACGTTGGAGGACATCTACCGCACATTCAATGTGGACTATCCGGCAGATTTCAAGGGACACTCACTGTCTGTTTCGGATGTGGTGGTGCTGCACCAGAATGGGCAGGACACCGCCCATTACTGCGACAGTGTTGGCTTCCAGCAGGTGCCGGAGTTTTTGCGGGAAAATCCGCTGCGCACCGCAGAACTTTCCAGCGAACAAAACGAAAATATGATTGATGGCGTGCTGAACAATGCGCCCTCTCTGGGCGAGTTGGAGGCCAAAGCAAAGGCCGGGGAACAAATTTCTTTGACAGACCTTGCCGCCGCAGTCAAAGCCGAGGAAAAGGCGCCGAAAGCAAAAAAATCCCGAACGGCCAAATCGAAAAAGCCGTCCATCCGGGCACAGCTGGATGCCGCAAAAAAGGAGCAGAGCAAGCAAACACCGCCACGGGAAAAGGCAAAGGAATTGGAGGTGTAAACCGTGCAGAAGTTTGAAAATGTGGACGTGATCGCTGCGCTGGAAGCCATTATGCACCAGAACACCGCATACTATCAGAGCGATTTTGCCTTTGACATCAAGATGCTGCGGGAAGCAGCCCGCAGCGACCAGCCGGAAGATAAGCTGTTGTTGTGGCTGTCCCGGCCCTCTGGAACATTCTGCTTCCGGGAACGGGACGTGCTGCTCAAAGACACGCAAGCCTACAACACATGGAAATTCTGCGGCGAACAGACCCATGACAGGATTCTTGCCTATGCGGTGGAGCTGACCGGCGCGGCCAACGGAACTGTGCAAGGCAATCTGTATGAACTGGACTATCAGCAGCATTTCCAGCATATCCGGGATGCCGCTCTGCTTGTGGGTGCCAATCGCCTGATCTACGAAAGTGGGATGCGGGAAATTGGCCTCAAAGAGCATTTCGACAGCCGATCGGACAAATATTTTGGAGAGTTCGTGCGGTATGAAATGCAGCCCCGTGACCCGGAACTTCTGCAAGCGGCCATCCGGCAGGAGCAGCGCAGTCGGGAATCTGCACAGCCCGGTGATTTCAAAGAACACCTTGCGGCATTGCACACCGGGCTGATCGAGGCCGAGGCCCAGCGCATTGTAACCGATATGAAGCGGCTGGCTGCTCCCAACAGCCCGGACAAGAATCATTTTATGGTAGAGGTATCGCCCTATTTCACCAAGCTGGCATCCAGCCGGGACACGGACCAGCTACTTGCCATGTTGCCGTACAAGTCCCTGCACCTGTCCAGCGTGAAAGACCGTTTTGGCATCTACGCGCTGGTTGGCAAAAACGAAAACCGGGACAAGGGCATCTGCAAGCCCCGCACTTCCGTCCGCAAGCAGCTTTCCGAAACAAAACAGGCCGCCAGCTCGAAAAAGGCAGCGGCCCGCAGCAAGCAACACGAAATGGAGGTCTGACGCATGAATTTCAGCGTAGAAGAAGAAAATTTGATTTGTATGTACCACACTTCTGACCGCCGTCGAACGATGGCGCGGATGCTCGCCGCCCTGCCGGACATGGACACGGAAATGCGGCGGCTGGTGAACGGGACCATTGCCAAGTTGGAGCGCATGACCGATGCTGACTTTGACGGACAGAGGTTTGATTTCACGGGTGAGTGATACCGCCAGCTTGACAACCACACATTATTTTCAATCAAAGTAATGTGTCATTGTCAACACAGAAATAGCCGGACACGGTGGCCTTGGGGTTGCTGTGTCCGGCTATTTTTCATGTATCAGTCTTTATCTTTTTTCTCGGTGGGATTTTCCGGCAGTTCGGCGGCATCTTCTACAATGTCGGTCACAAGCTGCTGGAAGTCAAACGCATTCTTTTCTGTGATAACAGGCTTGCCGGTTTCCGCTTCAAGAGCCTGCCGCGCAATGCCGGCCACCTTGCCGCCGCGTTTGGCAACCTGCTTGTTTTCTGCAAAGGTCTGTGGCTTTGCAGTTTTGGAAATATCCGTGGTGGAGGCTTCCGCCAGCATGGTCAGCACAAGTTCCAAATCAGTCATATTGTCCCGGAGATTTTCTTTCGTCAGACCTTTCAGCCGCTTGTACTGCCCTGTGGTCATGCCAGACCATGCGCGGGAGATTTCATCGGTCAGGATAGCATACTCCTTGCCCTTTTGTACTCCGCGCTTCTTCCATTCATCCGTCAGTTCGTTGCGGATGCGGATTGCCAAAAGTCGCTGGTGAATCCATTCTTCGGAGTAGCCTTTTTTCAAATAGGTATCAAGTGCGCGGTCGATGGCCTGTTCCGGGTCGATGGTTTCCTCGATGCGTTCCTTGCCTACCATTGCCAGCCATGCCTTGAACGGCTCAGCTTTCGGAGATGGGATTGACTGGATGATACGCAAAAGTTGTTCTGTACTGGCAACATCCGTCAGTCTTTTCTTTCCATCCGGGGACAGCAATTTCAACTGTACGATTTTTTCGTACACTTCAACTGCACCCTCAATTTTCAGCTTACGTTTCAGGTCGCTCCAATATCGCCGCGGATTAGCAGTATCTGTTAAAACGGAGATAACATCAATAATCGAAAAATACCATTCTTCCTTTTCTGCATCCCATGCAGTACGGATTTTCTGATCTTCAAAAAGCTGGATGGAGCTGTTATCGTTCACTTCTGCCATAGAGGGTTCCTCGCTTTCGTTGTCTAAGTCTATTTTACATGATTTCGGGTGGAAACGCCACCCGGTCTAAGCGTTTTGGATTCAAAAATCCGAACAATATTTTGTGCAGATTTACCGTTCCTGCATCTGCTCCTTTCCCGGTGCTGTCAGCAGAATGCCGTCCACATTCTGCTTTATGATGCCATACTCCTGCATCTGACGTTTGGCATCATTGTACTGCCGCTGCATCTGGTCTTTCTGCTCGGCCAGCTGCTTATACTCGGCTTTCAGCGCATAGAGGTCGGGCAGCTTTTGGAAGCCCTGCTCTTTCAGGGTCTTAGCTGCGGCCTCATAGAGAATCAGGGTGCCTTCATGCTTGCGCCGGAACTGCTTTTTATCAGCAGCCCGCTGATATTCCTGCACCAGTGGGCGCAGCTCCTTACAGGTGGTGACATCCTTTATCAGCACGGCCATTTCTGCAAGCCGGCGTTCGGCCGCTTTCAGCACGGCGGCAGCTTCGGTGCTGGCGGCGGTGATCTCGGCCACCCGGCTTTCCAAATCCGGGTAGCTTTCGATTTCATGCTCAGTCAGGAAGTTCAGCGTCCGGGCAGCCTGTTTCAAGTTGTGGAGCTTTGCCCACTTCTCGTACCCTGCGGACTGTTGGACCTTGATGCTGTTCTCCAAATCAATCCGCAGAGAAATTTTGCGGTTTTCTTTGGGCTTCCGCTCCACGAACCGCCCTTTGATGCGCTGGGTGATGGCTTCTTCGGTGTAGGCTTCGCCCAGCGTTTTGCAGCGGGTGAACCGTTCCTGTCCGGGCGCGCGGAACGAAACATACTTGCCACGCTTGACCTCGTAGCCTTGCTCCTGCAGGAGCCGCAGAAAATCGTCAAAATCCTTGGCCTGCGGGATGGCTGCATCTATGGCGGCTTTCAGTTTTGCCTTCCAGCTCATGCCCTTGCGGTGTGCGTCCCACTCGGCATAGCTTTTACCCCGGTCTTGACCGGGGACCAACACAGACAGGCCATGTTCCTTGCACAGCCGGTCGCTGGTGCGCCGGATGTAGGCATAGCTCCGCCGGTTGGAAACATATTTGCGCTGATTCACCATGTCCACAGCGCAAAAGATGATGTGGTTGTGGACGTGCCCTTTGTCAATGTGCGTGGTTAGCACATAGGGGTATTTGCCTTGCAGTACTTCATCTGCAAGCTGCCGGCCAATCTCGTGGGCCTGCTCCGGCGTGGTTTCGCCCGGCGCAAAAGACTGTATCAGGTGGTGGGCCAGATTGTTGCCTTTCTGCATGGCTTGTGATAGCAGCAGTTCAAATTCGATGTCGGCGGTTTCGTAGGAGCAGGCAAAGGAGGACACCAGTATTTTTTCATCCGTCTTGACCGGATTCTCGATGTAGTCCAGTGCCTTTTTCAGCGTTGACTTGATAGGATGTATCTTTGTAATTGCCATATCTGCGCCAATGCTCCCTTAATGTCCGCAACGTCTTGTGTGTACAGCGGCCCCATGCTGTTCAGCCGCCGTGCGATCTGATTGACGTTTGACACCAATCTTTTGCAGTTCGGCGGTCTGCGCCCGGATGTCGGTGGTGTCGATGTGGACAACATAACCATCTATCAGCATCTTCCGGGCGTAGGCAGAAAAATTCCGTGTGTGCAGCAGAGCCATCTTCTGCCGGATAAGTTCCTGTTCCTCCGGCGTCACGGGAACACGCAGAACAATTTTTCGGGTTCGGTTCGTCATAGTTTCACCTCGTTTCTTGGGGGTCTGGGGTACTCCCCAGCAAGCATTTCTGCCGGGAGTGGCTACACTCCCTATGCTTGCTATCTACTCCATACCCCCACCGAAAGGCGGTATTTTGTTGCGCGTTCCTTTAATTTTGGACGCAAAAAAAGATTGCAGCCGCCATGCGCTCGCTGCAATCTCCTGTTTCCCATATTGTGAGGTTAGTCCTCTGCTTTTTCGACTTTCGTTATCTCCCTTGCTGTTGCGGTTACAATCCGTATGCCTTTATCGCTCATACCGTCCAGCAGCGCGTCAAGCTGCCGCCGCCCGGTGGATTTCTCCGCATTGCTGTTCGGGAAGAAAAATTGATCTACCGAAATATGATACCGGGTTACAAGGTCATAGAATACCTGTAAACTCGGCTGTTGTCCCTTGTTCTCGATATTCGCAAGGTAGCGCGGGGAAATATATAACTCGTCGCTTACCTTTTTGCGGCTCTCGCCGTATTCATTTCTCGCGGCTTTTATAGCTGCCCCGAAAGCCTTAAAGTCGTACAATGGTACGGGTCTTTTTGCCATTTTCATTCACCCTGTTACATTTTACAGTTCACCTTTTTTTTGGATATGTCCACACAATTCATATCATTAGGTTAAATACTTCCTGTTGTGTATTGACAGTAGACTGATTTTCTGATAAAATAAAATTTATGTAAAAGGAGGCGGCGTTTATGTTGCATAGCATGCGTATTAGATAAGCATTGAAAAAAAGGATTTTCCCATTTTCAACATGGGCTTTTTTGTCATGCTTATTTTGCGGATGCAATACAAAAAACTAACGACGTATAGATATAGTATAGACATAGTGCAAGCTATGCCTTAGTTTTGTTGTACTGCTCTGTGCATTATAAATGCAGGTCAATGCTCATGTTGAGGATTGACCTGCATTTTTTTGTGTAAAAAGGACGAGTGAAATATAATGCTTAAAAAATATTGGATAAAATGTCCGATTTGTAACGGAAAGACGAGAGTTCAAGTATTTCATAATACTGTATTAAAAGATTTTCCTCTTTTCTGCCCTAAATGCAAATTGACGCATATCATTGATGTAGAAAAATTAGAGATTGTAATCAAAAATACAGAAAAACAAACTTTTATTATTTAGAAGAAAGGATATAAAAAATGAAACGTTTACCTAAATATACGCCTGCGGAAGTACGGAATGATCCATACGGATTTACTTACAAAGAAATGTCGGAAGTTATTGGCGAGAATGAAGCAAAAGCCTTATATGAAGAATTATATAAGCAATTACCACGCAAAAAAAATCTATCAATGTTGGTAAAAAATATTTGCAAAAGCAGTGATACTGAAAAGTATGTTTACGAACTGAAAGACAACAAATACATTGAAACGGTTTTTATCAAGCGGCGAGATGGTGGAACTGTTTGCGTGAGCACACAAGTCGGTTGTCCTGTTGGTTGTATTTTTTGTGAGTCCGGGCGAAATGGCTTTGTTCGTAATCTAACATCGTCAGAAATCGTACAACAGATTATATTGTTGCGTCGAAAAGTAAACCGTATCGTTTTTATGGGTATGGGAGAGCCTTTATTCAATTATGACAACTTGATAAAAGCAATCCATATTCTCCGAGATAGATATGGGCTCAACTTTCCAACCGACGGCATTACCATATCAACAGTTGGTCCGGTCGATCAATTAAAAAAATTGCGCGAGGAACATCTTAAAATTCAGTTGACAATATCTTTACACGCAGCAACACAATCTGCAAGAAATCGTATTATTCCTCACATGCGCATATATGCTATTGAAGATGTTGTTAAGCAAGCCTTATCCTATTCTGAAAGGCATAATCGCAAAATTGTCTTTGCGTATTTGCTTTTACCGGGTATAAATGACCGGCCCTCAGATGTAAGACAACTTGCAAAATGGTTTCGGGGCAAAAAAGTTATGATTAACGTGTTACAATACAACCCAACAAGCAATTCAAGAATTAAAGCACCACAGAAACGGGAAATAGTTGCATTCAAACATCAATTAGAGCAAGCAGGACTTGAAGTTACTATGAGAGTTTCTCATGGCAGAGAGATTAACGCGGCTTGTGGACAGTTAGCTAACACATATAATAAATTCAAAAAAAAATGATTAAAAGTGCCAGACGCATAGACGCAGAGCCGATAACGCATTAGGTCAAAAAACCTATGTGTTATCGGCTTTTTTATTTAATATTGCGCAAAAGCCGCTGTTCCCTATTATAGAATGGATTGCGGGTAGTGTATTAAAGTCGCCCTTTTTTAAGGATACGGCGGTATCGGGGAGGTATCGCCGTGTCCATTTTTATTTACTGTAACCCGCCTAATGCTTTGCGGTCAAAAAAAGCTATGCTCCGCAAGCGGGATATTCCGGCTATGAATGTGAACTGTCAATACATTTAGCTACTGCTTACATTTCCTTTGCGCCCGTCCGCGTCTTGCGGACGGGCGCATTTTGCTTTTTTCAACTTTTTTCTGAAAAGCGCACTCAAGAGCCATCTCCCGAACGGGTACGGAGCGAAAGGGGCAGAGAGGACAAGCCCTTAACTCCCGTCCTCTACTCCACGCGGGAAGGAGGTGAACTCTATGGAGCTATCTTCTTCCGACAAGGAAAGAATACAACATCAGTACGACGCATTAGCAAAGAAAACTTTGGTCGGCGAAGCGAAAAGCCACCGCCGCACTCTTGCGAAACGCGCAGCACGCGAAGTTACTTTTTCGGATTTGAGCGAAAGCGAACTCGCGCAGCTTTTCACAACGGACGAATACGAAAGCGATTATTTCCGTTTTCAAGTGTCCGGCTTTGATGTACTCGTCAAAAATGAACTGCTTGCCGAAGCCCTTAACGCTTTGCCCGAAAGGAAACGCGACATTATCCTTTTGTCCTACTTCTTGGATATGAGCGACGCGGAAATTGGCGAACTGCTGAATGTTGTACGCACGACGGTTTTCCGGCACAGGAAATCCGCGCTTGCGAAAATCAAACAGTATTTGGAGGGAAAAGCAGATGATGAATACCGTTAGGAAGTCTGAAAATCTGTTGCCGTTCCCTGTCATTTCCGCAGCGGCAAACGGCGACACAACCGCCATGTGCGCGATCTTGAAGCACTACGAGGGTTACATAGCGAAACTTTGTACCCGCACGCTGAAAGACGACGCGGGCAATACCTATTCCTATGTGGACGAGGAAATGCGTAACAGGCTGCAAGTGCGCCTTATTACCCGCACCCTTGCTTTTCATGTAGGATAATCTTTTAGCCCATGCGGGGAGCGTGTCCCCTTTCCACGCTTCCCGTTATGGGCTATTTGTCGTTCCGTAAAAGCATATCGGAAACGGTATGCTTTTACAGGCTGACAAAGCCTTATTGTTCCTTGATAAAGAAAGCCCGCAAGATAACGGCGGTGCATCATAGGGCAAACGGATACGTTGCTGTCTGTATCGAGCCGGACGGCGGGTGCGCCATGATGCTTTTCTCTGAAAAGTGGAGCGATCATCACCATGCCGCAATGCAAGCGCGGCTGCTTGTGGGCCATGACATACAGGCAGGCTGATACTCCCTTACCGTCAAAGTCCGAGCGTTCAGAGCGTCGCAGGCAATGAGTAGGGCTGCATGAGGAATGCAGGGGTGAGATTCCCGTGGGCTGCTGCCAGCAGCCGTCCGTTGGCTCATTTTTTGATTTTTAAGAAAGGGGATTTTTACGATGCAAGCGAAAAAGACAAACCCTGAAAAAACAAAAAATCCAGAGATGCTTACTCTGGATTCGACTTATCGTATTGGCAATCGCTCCTTTATCGTTGAGCCGGTGTTCAAAGAAGAAAGTTCCCAGACCTTAGGAGAAGTTCTTCTTCGGCTGATGAAATCCGAAAGCGAAAAATTATAATGACCTTTCGGGAGGCAGCGGACAGAGAAAGCAGATTGTGTTATAATATAGGTGTACAAGTGAATTTGCTATTCGACTGTCCCAAGAAAGGAGCGAGTATGAAACAGTCGAGTAACAAGAAATCCCGTGAAGCAACCGCTTTTCTCTATGAGCGTCTTTCCCGTGATGATAATTTGGAGGGCGAGAGTTACAGCATCGTCAACCAAAAGAAACTGCTCACCAAAGTTGCAAAGGAAAAAGGCTATACCAATCTGGTTCACTTTCTGGATGATGGCATTTCCGGCGTGACCATGAACCGTCCCGGTTTCGTTGAAATGATGCAGCAACTTGAACAAGGAAAAGCCTCTGCTGTGTTCGTCAAAGACCTTTCCCGTCTGGGCCGAAACTATATTGAGGTCGGACGGCTGACAGAAGAATTTTTCCCGGACCATGACATCCGACTTGTTGCCGTTTCGGACAACATCGACACGGCCGAGGGAGAAAATGAACTGGCACCCATCCGAAACCTGTTCAATGAGTGGTATGCCCGCGACATCAGCAAGAAACGCCGTATCAGTAATAAAATCAAAGGCAACTCCGGCGAACCGATGGGACTTCCTCCCTATGGGTATATCAAGGACCCGAACAATCCCAAGCATTGGGTCATTGATGAAGAAGCTGCACAAGTTGTCCGGCGCATTTTTGATATGACGTTGGAGGGCTTTGGCACGGAACAGATTGCCACCCAGTTTGAAAAGGAAGGCATCCTGACGCCGCAGGCCTACTGGATTCAGAAAGGCATCGGCCGTCCCGGAAGGAGCAAGATACGGCCCGCTACCAAGTGGAATGGCTCCACGATTACCCATCTTCTGTATCAGCAGGAGTATTGCGGGGATATTCTGAACTTCAAAACCTACTCCAAGTCCTACAAGAACAAAAAGCGGATTCATAACGACCCGGAAAATTGGGTTGTGTTCCAAAATATTCACGAGCCAATTATTGAACGTGCCGTGTTTGAGCAGGTACAGCAGAAGCGCGGAAAAATGCGCAAACGCCGTACCAACAACGGAGAACACAATATGTTCTCTGGCTTGCTTGTCTGCGCAGACTGCGGCTGCAATCTGCATTTTCACTTCAATCAGGGCAACCCGGAAATCAAGTATTTCAACTGCTCCAACTACAAGGGCAACCGTGGCACCTGCCAATCCACCCACTACATCCGGGTAGACTTTCTGGAAGAAGTGGTGTTGGGGGAGATTCGGCGGCTGACCAAGTTTGCCAGCCTCTATGAGGACGACTTCCTGAAAGCTGTTATTGGGCACTCCCAGCAAGCGGACGAAACCGACCGCAAGCTGAAAGAGAAAGAGTTGAAAGCACTCCTTGCCCGTGATGAAGAACTGGACGGCCTCTTTGAGCGCATCTATGAGGACAATGTTTCCGGCAAGATCTCTGATGAACGCTTTTCCAGAATGTCCCGGAGATATGAGGACGAGCAAAAGGAGCTGACCGAGAAAATCAAACAGCTCCGCTCCGAAATCGAAAAGCAGAGCAGCCGAACTATGACAACGGATATGTTTATCAGTCTGGTTCGCAAGTACACCAGAGCAAAAAAGCTGACACCCCGGATGCTGAATGAACTGGTGGAAAAAATCGAAGTGTTCAATGCAGAAAAGGTCAACGGTGTATGGGAGCAGCGGCTCCGCATTCACTACAACTGCGTGGGCACCATCGAGATTCCAAGCGCACTTCCTTTGCCGACACCCGATGTGTCGGTAAATACAAGAAAAGGCGTAGTTGTGAACTACGCCCCCTGTGATGTCGCTATTTAGCAAATAAAAAATGACGAATGTTCTTTGACAGCTAAATGCTGTAAGAACATTCGTCATGGTGCGGATAAGAGGACTTGAACCTCCACCGAGTTGCCCCGATTAGAACCTGAATCTAACGCGTCTGCCAATTCCGCCATATCCGCATATTCTGTTGTGTTCCTGCACCGCAGCGCCGGGAACGATAGTTATTATACCAGATACAAGAGAAATGTCAAGGCTTAATTTCAAAATTATTCGACAAATTTTTGCAGCAAAGTTGGTGCACTCTGGATAGCGACTGTGGGGCGCTTTTTAGGGCAGATTATGGTACAATAAACGATAGGCAACACCGCACGATTCCCGCCTGACGGCTTAAGCACCGTTCCGGCGGATCTCCGCGCCAAGAGCCGCCGCAAGCGGCGGTTGCGCTCCGAAGCGCCTCGCTGCGGCTCGGTGTGCGGCACGGTATCTGCGCTGCCAAAATGCTCGATCATACACAAAGTATTATCTGCGCTTTTGGCTTAGCATCTGCCGCACCTCGCGCGCCGTATCGGCACTTAGAATTATGTGGTATTGTCTATACGTCCGGGCACCGCCCGGCGATTACGGAAAAACGAGGGAAAACGATGCTGAATGTGATTATTTTTCTGGTGGGCGCACTGATCATGTTTTACATGGCGCTGCGCAGCGTGCGGGCACGGCAGCTGCTGCGCACCAAGGGCGCCTGCGTGCAGGCCACGGTAAGCGGTACGGTGCAGAGCCGGGACGGCGCTGCCTATGTGCTGGAGTTTACCACCGCAGGCGGCAGCCACCGGCTGCAGTACCCCAAGCCCGCCAAGGGCAAGCCCTTTGCCGAGGGCAGCGTGGTCACCCTGTACTACGACCCCGATGCCCCGGAGAAGATGTTCGTGGAGGGCGACAAGTCCGTGCTGGGTGCCGAGCTGCTGTACGTCGGCATCGGCGTGGCGCTGCTGGTGCTGATGGTCGGCATCATGAACCGCTGAGAAGGAGGGACACCGCATGAAACTGGAACATTTCGGCATGGCAGAGCCGGGTGACTGCCGGTTGGTATTCACAGCAGGCGCGGAGGAGCTGGCCGCTGCGCTTGCAAAGGAGCAGGCCGCCCCGGATGCTCCGCAGGACGAGGAAGAACTGCTGACGGCAGCGGTGAACCGCACCATTCTGGAGGGCTTTGACCCTCTTTACCGGCAGCTGGTGCAGGAGCAGAAGCTTGTACCGGTGACCGACCCGGATTTTGAGCTACTGGCGGTCAATAAGGCCGAGGGCTTCCGGGCAGGAGCGCAGTTCTACACCCTGCCACCGCTGGAGCTGGGACGGGATACCGGCTTTGTGCAGGCCATCGAGCCGCACCCGCTGCGCCGGTTGACCATTGAACTGGAGATCAACCGCAACTACGGCGATGAAGAGCGCGCCGCCGATGCCGCAGGCAAGGCCGCGCTGCGCGACCGGGTGACCCGGGAACTCTACGCAAAGCGCTGCGCACAGGCCAAAGACCGTGCCGAGAAGGAGCTGGTCTGGCAGCTGGGCGACGAGGTGACCGGCCCGGTGCCCAAACGGCTGGAAGCGGGCAACTACTTTGCCGAGCAGCGGCAGTTCAATCTGGGCTTGCAGGCCAACGGGGTCAACTTTGACCAGTTCTTAGCCGTGCGCGGACAGACGGTGGAGCAGTTCCGGCAGTGGCTGCACCGGCAGGCAGAGCGCAAGCTGCGCAGCTGGCTGGGGCTTTTGCTGGTGGCAGAGCGGGAGGGCTTGCTGCCCACCGAGGCCGAGGTGAACGCCGCCCTTGCCAACTGGAACGAGAAGCTGGACGGGGAGCGCACCTTCCCGGCGAACGACACCCGCAAGGTGCGTCAGCGCCTTGCCCGGGCAAAGGCTGCGGCCTTTGTGGTGGAGCATTCCACCCTCACCCCGCCGCCGGCAGAACCCCTTGTGCAGGAACCGGAAGCAAAATAATACGACCTACACCATGGCGGGCAGTCTGCGGGCTGTCCGCCATGGCATTTTTTTGCAAAAAAAAAAGACAGCAGAGCGCCCGCAGGTGCTCCGCTGTCCCGGATGTTATTCTTTTATTCCAGATGATGCTTGCGGCAGAATTTTTTGCTTCCCCAGTACATCCCGCCCCACAACAAGACCGAGAGCACAAGGTAGACCGGGTTTTTCAGGGAGCTGACCAGCGACTGCCCAAAGACGGCCATCATGGCTACCATCAAGCCTTTGCCTAAAAGAACGGTGCGCAGGTAGCGCTTTTCGTCAAAGTCCGACATCCCGAAGGCGAAATGCATAAAGGAGGTGGGAGTGAAGGGCAGCAGCGACAGCATGAACAGGGACGAGGTGTCGAAGCGGTTCACCCACTGCTGGGCCTTTTCCAGCTTGGGGGAGCGGCTGGCTACCTTCCAGAAAAAGCGCTTGATGAGCCGCCGCCAGAATAAAAACATGATGGTGCCGCCCAGCGCTACGCCTGCCCAGCTGTACAAAAAGCCCAGCAGGCCGCCGTGCGCGGCCACGTTCAGCGCTACAATGGCGATTAGCGGCAGCGGCGGAAAAAAGGACTCCACCATCGCCAGCAGAATGGGCACAAGGGGGCCAAGCCCCTCAAAGCCCGCCAGCAGCGCTTCCCAGTATTCCAGTGTTCCAAGCTGGTGTATCCAGCCCATCAGTGTGGTTTGCATCCTGTGTCCGATCCCTTTCTGTGCAGCCGGTGCCGGGACGTTCCCGGGCAGGCTGTATCATGCTTAGTATATCCATTCTCTATGACAGAGCCGTGAACAGAGTGTGCATTTTTCGACACGTTCTGTGCTCTGTTATCTATACTACGAAACGGAAGGGGATTTTCCTGCCTTTATTTTTCCGCAGCCTGCTTTTCAGCCTTGGCGCGCATCCGCTCCAGCTGGGCGGTGCGCAGCTTTTCCCAGCGGGCAAGGCTTTCGGCGTCCGGCATCTGGGCGCAGCGGGCAAAGCTCCAGTGCAGGCCGTCCCGGCGGGACAGCTTGTACCGCTGGAACACGCCCTGTCCGGCAGCGTTGCCGCTGCCGGTGCAACTGGGGCACTGACACAGGGTATACCAGCTGTTGCTGCCCTTTTTCAGCCAAATCTCGTCCGGCTGCAGGGTGGTGCCGCACTCCGGGCAGGGCATCTGGCTGATCTTGGGGTCAGCCCGCCATGCGTACTGCTCCACATAGCCGTGGAACACCGTAAAGTCCCGGTAATCGCCGGGGTTCTGGCACAGGCTCTGGCGCAGCGCCTCGTCCTCGGTGGGGTAGGCGGCAAGCCCGGCGCGCAGATCCAGCAGACGGCAGACGTCGGCGGTGTACAGGGTGTCGGAAAGTGCATCGTGGAAGGGGCGCTCCATGGGGATGCCCATGCGGGTAACTACACTTTCCAGCGTCATGCCCTCGCCCTCCTTGCGGGGATGCTCCCGCAGAAAGACCTGCTGCAGATCGTACCAGACGGTGGGTTTGGACTCGTCCAGATTGCACAGGAACAAGTTCTGCTTGAGCACCGGCACATCGTCCAGACCCCACTCGGCAAACTCGGCATCCGGGCCGCACCACTGCATAAAGCGGCGCAGTCCCTGCACGATGGGCTCGCCCTTGTCCAGATCTGCCTGCGTCAGGCCGGTCACCTTGGCGATATGGTGCTGCAATTTGCGGAAGATGCGGGGGCGCAGATGGATGGAAAAGGTATCCAGCACATTGGCATCCTCGTCGATCTTTACAGCGCCGATCTCCACGATCTCGCCCCGCAGGGTCTGCTGCACCCCATGGTAGTTAAAGGTATACGGCTGGTAGCCGATGTTCCATTCCAGATCAAATAAAACCAAGTTACGCGGCATTGCTTTGTTAGTCCTCTCGTAAAATAAACTTCTCCACGGCCTCGGCCACGCCGTCGTGGTTGTTGTCGGCGGTGGTCACATAGTCAGCGCAGTCCTTCACCGGCTGCTCGGCGTTCTGCATGGCGACGCCCACCCCGGCGTAGGCGATCATGGAGCGGTCGTTCAGACCGTCGCCGCAGGCCATCAGGTTCTCGCGGGTCAGCCCCATGCGGCGCAGAAGCTCTGCCAGACTACCGTCCTTGGCTACGCCCAGCGGCACCGCTTCAATAAAGAAGGGGCTGGAGGGGTACAGGTCGGCGCGGCCCGCAAACTGCTGCTGTCCGGCGGCGCACACTGCGTCCCGGCGGGCGGGGTCCAGCGTGATAAGCATCTTGCACACAGGGTAGTTCACATAGGACGCCAGATCGTCCACATGGATCATGGGCAGCTTGGTGGTAAAGCACTCCTTGTTGGCCCACTCGTCCTTGTCTCGCTCGCAGACGATGCCTTCGCGGTTATAGGTCAGGATGGCAATATCCTGCGCGGCGGCAAAGGCGCACAGCTCGGGCACAAGGGCGGGGTCCAGCGTCTTTTCCACCAACGTTTCGCCGGTGCGGCAATCCACGATCTTGCCGCCGTTGTAGGACAGGATGCAGCCGCCCTTTTTGTCCAACCCCAGCTCCTCAGCCAGCGGCTGGATGCCGGCGGTGGGCCGGCCGGACGCCAGCACGATGGTGACGCCTTTTTCAATGGCGGCGTCCAGCGCGGCGCGGGTGCGCGGGGTGACGAGTTTCTGGTCGTTGGTCAGGGTGCCATCCAGATCCAACGCCAGCACTTTGATATCAGACATATTTAAAAGATCCTCTCATTATAGAAGTATATCTCAGCTTGCTCTTTCTATTGTACAATGAAAAGCCCCCTGCTTGCAACCCTTGCGGGGCGGTTCGGTGCAAAAAGTGGCCCTGTGGCGGGCGTTACCGGCAGATTTTACCCGCTTTGCCCGGATTCCGCTTCCACCACCACCTCCATCCACGAGATCTACCACAAGCTGGCTGAGCTGACCAAGGTCCAGTAAGCGTTCCTGATTTTCCGTTTCCCTTCCCACTCCACTTTTCCACAACCAAACCGCAAAATGTGCAAAACCCTCCCTGCCGCAAGCGCAAAGACTGCGCCCGGCAGGGAGGGTTTTGTTGTAATGCGGCGAAAAATGTGTTACAATGGATTTACCGCCGTAAGGCGGTGAAAAGGTGCTGTGTCGAAAACGCAGGCGGCTGCTCTTACCGACAGGAGTTTGTTCCACGGAGACCCATGGAATGAACGGAATGCCGAGGGGCAGGCTTATTTTGAAGTCATCCCCTTACTTGTAGCATTACGAGGAAGGGGGGAGTTGCATGACCTTGTCGGAAGTGATGCTGTTGCTGACTTTGTTGGCGACAGTGGCAGCGTTGATTGTTGATGTAGTAAACACTACATTTGACATCGCGTGGAAGATTTCTCATGACAAATCGAACGATGACAACAAGAAAAGCAAGTAACCGCCTTCTGCTTCCCCAAGCGAACGGTCACTTGCTTTCTTTACTCTTAGGAACAAGCGATCGCCGGTAACGGGTAGCCGTTTGCCGACCAGCGCCTTTTCTACTCCTATTATAGCGCATCTGCGCCAATTGTCAATGCTGAAAGCTTCAGGCCTTCATTTCGGGAAAGCCCTCCAGCTTGGAGGTGCAGTGGGGGCAGCGCACAGCCTTGATAGAGATCTCACTCTGGCAGTAGGGGCACACCTTGGTGGTGGGCTCCTCCGGTGCGGCGGGCTCTTCGGGCTTTCTGTGCAGGGAGTTGACGAACTTGATCACAATGAACAGCACAAAGGCAACGATGAGGAAGTTGATGATGGAGTTGACGAACTCGCCGATCTTGATGCTGGAGCCGCCCAGACCAATGACCACATCGGAAAAATCCGCCTTGAAGAACAGGCCGATCAGCGGGTTGATGATGTCCTCCACCAGCGCGGTGACAATGGCAGTGAAGGCACCGCCGATGACAACGCCCACGGCCATGTCCAGCACGTTGCCGCGCATGGCAAACGCTTTGAATTCTTCAAAGAACTTTTTGATGCCGCTTTTTTTCTCTTCCATAGATAAGCTGCTCCTTCTTTTCCCCTTTTTTACCGCAAGGGGTTCTTTTATTTTTATAATAGCGTATTGCGCGTCGATTTGCAAGAGTAAAGCAGCCCCTTTTAAAGCAGCCCCTTTTATAGAAAATAAAAAGCAGCCTCTGTTGTGAAAAAACGCTCCCGGAAAGTCTGCGGACTTTCCGGGAGCGTCCTATTCAAAAATAGTTTTCCGCTGATTTATGCTGCGGGCTGCTCTGCCGCTTGTTCGGCGGGCTGCTCGGCTGCGGGCTGGGGGTCAGCGGTCACCGTAATGGTGCGGCTGATGCTGCCGCAGGAGTAGTTGCCCCCTGCCTTGGCGGTCTGGGTGTAGGTACCGGGCTCGGTGGGCACACTGCTCATTTTGCTGCTGAACCACAGGAAGGTCTTTTTCTTATAGGTGTAGCTTACCTTGCCGTTTTCAGCCACCTGTCCGTCCGAAATGACCTTGGCGGTCAGGTCGGCGTTTTGCAGCTGGGAGACGGTCATGCTGGACGGGGCATCCGCTGCCCAGCTCAGGCTGACGTTTTCGGTCTTGGGCTTGATCTTGAACATGGCAAAGCCGGCGGCGTTGATATCGCTGCTTTCCAGCGCAATGGCACTGGCAAAGTACTTGCCGCTGTCCTTGGGCTGCTCGTCCAGATAGATGCGGCTCAGCGCGCCCTCGGGCAGATACTTGCGGATCAGGCTCAGCGCAAGCTTCATACCGTTGGAAACGTTCTTCACGGTGGTCAGATAGCTGGCCGGGATAAAGAAGCTTACGGTGTCCAGCACCGACACTACCTCGTCCGCGACCCGCAGCAGTACGCTGACATCGTTGCCGTCGATCAGCTGCTTGAGGTAGCTGTATACGTTGAATTCCTCGGTCTGATCCGGGGTCTGGGACATCTTTTTGGGCAGAGGGATCAGCTTGAGCAGGGTGCGCAGCTTATCCGAGATCATCAGGGTCACATAGCCGTAGGCTTCGCCGCTGGTGCCCAGCACCACAGCGATATACTGGGTGTTTTCGGGCCGGGTCTCCACCTCCAGCTTATAATCGGAACCATAGACAAGGTTGCCGGTCGCCCGGATGCGGATGCTGACGATATCATTTTCATCCTCTGCCGCGCTCAGCGCTGCGGCATCGGGCAGTTCCTCGCTGACAACAGCGGTGCTTTCCGGCTGCTGCGCTGCCGCCGAGGCGGGCATTGCCAACACACCAAGCATCATGCTGACCGCGAGCAGGAGCGAGATCCATCGTTTGGCCTTCATACGAAAACCTCCTTTGTTGTTTGGTATCATACTCACATTTTACCGCAAAATAATCCTAGGGTCAATAACGGGATTCAAGCCGGGACCTCACTCTCCGATATAGGTAAAGCGGGGCTGGGTAACGCCATCCCGGGTCACGGTCTCCAGCCACATGGCGGCGGGGCGTACCCACAGCCCGCCCTCGCCGTACAGGGCGCGGTACACCACCATTTCCTCCTCGGTCTCGCTGTGGCGTGCTACGCCCAGCACCTGATATTCGTTGCCTTTAAAGTGGCGGTAGCGCCCGGGGCGCACCGGATATTGCAGTTCCTTCATGATCGTTCCTTTCTGTTTTTGCAAAAAAGGCTGCTGCGCCGGGCGGGTGCAGCAGCCCACAAACCTTATTATATTACAGCGTGCTGTCCGTTCCATCGCCGGGGGTCTGCTCGGCAGAGTACAACAGCATCAGGTGGTTGGCCGAGGCTTCCAGCTGGCTCTTAGCCTGCCGCAGGGCGGCTTCCTCGGTCTCGTTCATCTTTTCGGGCTTATCCTTGCGCAGGCAGTGGCGCAGGTTGGCAAGGTCGGCCTTCACGCGGGACTTTTCGTCCTTGTCCAGCTCCTTTTTGCACTTGGAAAGTGCTTCATCTACCTTGTACGCCAGCACCTCGGCCTGATTGTGCAGCTCCAAGCGCTCCTTGCGGCGGCTGTCCTCGGCCTCGTAGGCGGCGGCGTCTGCCATGGCGCGCTGGATCTCGTTTTCGGAAAGGTTGGTGCTGCCGGTGATGGTGATGTTCTGCTCCCGCCCGGTGGCAAGGTCCTTGGCAGATACCTTCACCACGCCGTTCACGTCGATATCAAAGGTGACCTCGATCTGGGGCTTGGACGAAAAGCTTGCCCGGATGCCGTTCAGCTTGAACTTGCCCAAAGACTTGTTGTCCCGCGCAAAGTGGCGCTCGCCCTGCAAAACGTTGATCTCCACGCTGGTCTGCATGGGACGGGCGGTGGTAAAGATCTGGCTCTTGCGGGTGGGAATCATGCTGTTGCGGGTGATCAGCGGGGTGGCGACCCCGCCCAGCGTCTCGATGGACAAAGTCAGCGGGGTCACATCCATCAGCACCAGTCCCTGCGCTGCCGCGCCGGTGGCACCCGCCAGCTTGCCGCCGCCCTGCAGCAGTGCACCCTGCACCGCTGCGCCCATGGCGACGCATTCGTCCGGGTTCAGGCTGTGGCTGGGTTCCTTGCCCAGCAGCTCCCGCACCTGCCGCTCCACGGCGGGCATCCGGGTGCTGCCGCCCACCAGCAGCACCTTGCCCAGCTGGCTGGCAGAGATGCCCGCATCCCGCAAGGCATTCTGCACCGGGGTCACGGTGCGGGACAGCAGATCGCCGGTCATCATCTCGAACTGCGGGCGGGACAAAGCGATATCCAAGTGATGCGGCCCGTCCTTGCCCACCGTGATAAAGGGCAGGTTCAGCTGGGCAGAGGGCGCACTGGAAAGCTCCTTCTTGGCTTTTTCCGCTTCCTCCTTCAGCCGTCCCATGGCGGCGGGGTCGCGGGTCAGGTCGATGCGGTCAGACTTTTTGAACTCTGCCACAGCGTACTCCACGATGCGCTGGTCAAAGTCATCGCCGCCCAGATGGGTGTCGCCGCCGGTGGCAAGCACCGTAAAGGTGCCGTCCTCGATCTCGATGATGGACACGTCAAAGGTGCCGCCGCCAAGGTCGTAGACCAAGATCTTCTGCGCAGCTTCGTTGTCCAAGCCGTAGGCCACAGCGGCGGCGGTAGGCTCGTTGATGATGCGCAGCACGTTCAGCCCCGCAATGCGGCCTGCATCCTGTGTGGCTTTGCGCTGGCTGTCGTCAAAGTAGGCGGGCACGGTGATGACGGCCTCGGTGACGGGCTCGCCCAGATAGCTTTCGGCGTCCCGGCGGATCTTGGCAAGGATCATAGCGCTGATCTCCTGCGGGGCAAGGTCCTTGCCGTCAATATGCGCCCGGTAGTCCGAACCCATGTACCGCTTGATGCTGGAGATCGTGCGCCCGGAATTCGTGGCGATCTGGCGCTTTGCCGCGCCGCCCACCAGACGCTCGCCGTCCTTGGTAAAGGCCACCACGCTGGGGGTGGTGCGCTCGCCCTCTGCATTGGTGATGACCACGGGCTTGCCGCCCTCCACCACTGCCACACAGGAATTGGTCGTACCCAGATCAATGCCGATCACTTTGCTCATACTGTTTCCTCTGTTTCTTGTCCGCCGTGTCTGCGGGCTGATTTTTCTCCAGTCTATCTTACCGGACGGCTGTGACCATTTTTTAGTCCAATTGTAAAGATTCTATGTTATATGCCGCCGGAGCCGCGGGCGGCTCGTGGGTCAGCTCGTAGAGCAGCTGTTCCGCTTCCTGTAACCAGCGGTCGGCGTCCGGCTCGTGCTCCCGCTGCAAAATGGTAAAGGCCTGCTTTGCTTCTGCCGCCTGCGCCAGCGCCTTTTTGCGGGAGGTGTAGCGGGTCTCGTACTGCGCCAGCCGCAGACAGACCCGGGGCGTGTACTCGATATCCGGCACCGCTGCCGCGTTCTGCCGCGCCCGGCGGTACCACAACAGCGCCTTGCCGTTGTCACCCCGGGCGGCGCAGTCGTCGCCAAGGTTCAAAAGGGCGATGGGTTCTCCGCTTTCGGCAGCAGCTTTCCACAGCTTGCGCGCCTGCGCAGCGCTTTTGGGCACGCCACGCCCCTGATACAAGCACTCGCCCAGCAGCGATAGCCCGGCAGAATTTCCCTGCTCGGCGGCTTTCTGGTAGCACTCTGCCGCTGCCGCCCAGTGTCCGGCGCGGGCGGCCTCCTTACCGGCTTCGGCCTCCTCTGCGCCGGGACCCTCCGGGGTGTGGCCTGCGTGCAGCAGACCGTTGAGCAGTGCACCGTCCAGCGAGGCGGAATTGCTCCACGGGTCCAGCACCACGCCGTCGATGCCCGGGGTGTCCAGCGCCAGCTGCATGGCTTGTTCTAAGGTGCGGTCAGCCATGGGGCGGCTGCCGGTGCTGCGGTCTGCACCGGCAGCTGCCACCGAGGTAAACAGCGGCAGCCAGCAGCGCCCCTTATCGTTGCGCAGCGTCCACAAGGCAAGGCCATCGGCCTTTTCTGCCGGGATGGGGTGCTCCATCCACGGGGCGGGCGCGCCCTGCGCCGAAAGCGCCGTCTGCAGCGGCACCAGTACATGGGTCTCCAACTCCAGCGCATAGTTCAAAGCGCTCATCAAAGACCAGAAGCTTTCCTCGTTCTGCCCCTTGTACAGCCCCTGCACTGCCTGCTCGATGGCCGGGCAGCCGGTGCCGCGCGGGCTGTACACCGGTGCGGTGCGGCTGCGGCGGCTGCCCACCGGGCGGAAGCGTACCCCGCCGTCTGTTCGTCTTGCCATTGTTTTCACCATACTTCCCTATCAATCTCAGCCCTAAGGTGTATCTGAAAACAAAGAAAATGACGAATATTTCGCAAGCACAAGCGGGATTTAAGGCAAACAGCCGCAGGAATCCTTTGTGGATTTCAAGGCTGTTTAACGCAAAATCCAGCTGTGTTTGTAGAAATAGACTAAATTTTCGACTTTTCAGATATACCATAGTATAACAGGATTTGGCAGCTTGTACAATGCAAAACACAGCTGCGGCACTGGATTTTCAGTATACATCGCGTTATAATAAGGTGTATTTTGACCCCGAAGGAGGAATTTTTTTGAACCGGATGCTTGGCTACCTGAAGGGCTACAAGCGCGAAAGCGTGCTTGCACCGCTCTTTAAGATGCTGGAAGCCACCTTTGACCTGTTTGTGCCGCTGGTCATGGCGGATATCGTCAATGTGGGCATTGCAGCACATGACCTGCATTATATTCTGGTGCGGTGCGGCCTTTTGCTGCTGCTGGCTTTCATCGGCCTTACCTGCAGCCTGACCGCACAGTATTTTTCCGCCAAGGCGGCGGTGGGCTACTCCACCGCGCTGCGGCATGCTCTGTTTGCCCATATCCAGAGCCTGAGCTTTTCAGAGATGGATACGCTGGGCACCAGCACCCTCATTACCCGCATGACCAGCGATGTCAATCAGGTGCAAAGCGGGCTTAACCTGTTTTTGCGCCTGTTTCTGCGCAGCCCCTTTGTGGTTCTGGGCGCTATGGTCATGGCCTTTACGGTCAACGCCCGGGCGGCAATGATCTTTGTAGTCACCATCCCGCTGCTCAGCGTGGTGGTGTTCGGCGTGATGGTGATCACCCGGCCGCTGTACAAGACGGTGCAGACCCGGCTGGATCGGGTGCTGGGCCTGACCCGCGAGAACCTGACCGGCGTGCGCGTGGTGCGCGCCTTTGATAAGGAGCAGAGCGAGATCGACCGCTTTGAGGACGCCAACGCCCTGCTGACCGGGATGCAGCTGCACGTCGGCCATCTTTCAGCGCTGATGAACCCGCTGACCTATGTGCTCATCAACCTTGCCATCGTGGCGCTGCTGTATGTAGGCAGCATCGAGATCAACGTGGGCGGCATGGCCTCCGGTGATGTCATTGCGCTGGTAAACTACATGAACCAGATCCTTGTGGAACTGGTAAAGCTGGCGAACCTCATCGTGCAGATCAGCAAGGCGCTGGCCTGTGCAGGCCGTGTGCAGGCGGTGCTGGATACAAAACCCGGCATGACCTTCCCGGCCGAGCTGCTGGGCGAAGTGGCTGAGGACAAGACCGGCGATGCCGTGCGCTTTGACCATGTAGGTCTGACCTACGCCGGGGCAGGCGCACCCAGCCTGACCGATATCAGCTTTACCGCCAAAAAGGGCCAGACCATCGGCGTCATCGGCGGCACCGGCAGCGGTAAATCCAGCCTTGTGAACCTCATCCCGCGCTTTTACGATGCCACCGAGGGCAGCGTGGAGATCTTTGGCCGCCTGGTGCAAAGCTACCCCCGGGACGCTTTGCGCGGCAGGGTGGCGGTGGTCATGCAGAAGGCGCAGCTCTTCGGCGGCACCATCCGCTCCAACCTTTTGTGGGGCAACAAGGACGCCACCGATGCCGACCTGTGGGCAGCGCTGGAAACGGCACAGGCCGCAGACTTTGTGCGTGCAAAGCCCCTTGGGCTGGACGAGCCGGTAGAGCAGGGCGGACGCAACCTTTCCGGCGGACAGAAGCAGCGGCTCACCATCGCCCGTGCACTGGTGGGCAAGCCGGACATTTTGATTTTGGACGACAGCGCCAGCGCACTGGACTACGCCACTGACGCCGCCCTGCGCAAGGCACTGGCGGCGCTGCCCGGGGCACTGACCGTGTTCATCGTCAGCCAGCGCGCCGCCAGCTTGCAGCACGCCGACCAGATCTTGGTGCTGGATGATGGTCATCTGGTGGGCATCGGCACCCACAGCGCACTGCGCAGCAGCTGCCCGGTGTACGAGGAGATCTACGAGAGCCAGTTCAAGAAAGGGGAGGCAGAAGCATGAGTGCAAAAGCAAAAAACAAGCTGACCCCGCAGCAGCGCAAGGCCACCCTGAACCGGGTGCTGCACAAGATACGTCCGTACAGCGCCTTTGTGGTGTGCAGCCTGCTGGTGGCGGCAGTCAGCGTAGCCGCTCAGCTGTATATCCCCATCCTGTGCGGTGACGCCATTGATAAGATGCTGGGCAGGGGCAATGTAGACCTTGCCGGGGTGCTGCGCATTGCGGCAAGCATTCTTGTGGTAGCCGGTGTGGCTGCCCTTGCGCAGTGGCTTTTGAGCGTGTGCAACAACCGCATTACCTTCTCGGTCAGCCGCGACCTGCGCAACGAGGCGCTGCGCAAAATTCAGACCCTGCCGCTGTCCTATCTGGACAGTCACCCCTCCGGCGATATCGTCAGCCGCATGGTGGCAGATGTGGACACCTTTGCGGACGGTCTATTGATGGGCTTTACCCAGCTGTTCTCCGGCATTCTGACCATCTTTGGCACCCTGCTGTTCATGCTGCGGGAGAACGTGCCCATCACGCTGGTGGTGGTGTGCATCACCCCGCTGAGCCTTGTGGTGGCGGGCTTTCTGGCAAAGCGCAGTTACGGCTACTTCCAGAGCCAGAGCACCGTCCGCGGCAAACAGACCGCGCTGGTCAACGAGATGATCGAAGGCCAGAAGGTGGTGCAGGCCTTTGGCCATGAAGCCGAAAGCCTTGCCGCCTTTGACGCGGTGAACGGACAATTACAGGAGGTGAGCCTGAAGGCCATCTTTTTCTCCAGCCTGACCAACCCCGCCACCCGCTTTGTGAACAACATCGTGTACGCAGGCGTGGGTCTTGTGGGTGCGCTGTACGCCGTGCGCGGCGGCATCACCATCGGCCAGCTGAGCGTTTTTCTGAGCTACGCCAACCAGTATACGAAACCCTTCAACGAGATCTCGGGCGTTGTCACCGAGTTACAGAACGCACTGGCCTGCGCCGCCCGGGTGTTTGAACTGCTGGACGCCGAAGATCAGATGCCGGAGGCCGAAAACGCCGCTGTGTTGCAGCCGGACGGCCATGTGCAGTTACAGGATGTTTCCTTCCGCTATCTGCCCGACCGCCCGCTCATCGAGGGGCTCTCGCTGGACGTGCAGCCCGGCCAGCGCATTGCCATCGTAGGCCCTACCGGCTGCGGCAAGACCACCCTGATCAACCTGCTGATGCGGTTCTATGATGTGAACAGCGGCAGCATCAAGGTGTCCGGCACCGATATCCGGGATGTGACCCGCGCTTCCCTGCGCGGCAGCTACGGCATGGTGCTGCAGGACACATGGCTGCGTGCCGGTACGGTGCGGGAGAACATCGCCTACGGCAAGCCGGACGCCACCATGGACGAGGTGATCGCCGCCGCCAAGGCTGCCCATGCCCACAGCTTTATCCGCCGTCTGCCCGATGGCTACGACACCATTATTGCAGAGGACGGCGGCAACATCAGTCAGGGACAAAAGCAGCTGCTCTGCATCGCCCGCGTGATGCTCTGCCTGCCGCCCATGCTGATTCTGGACGAAGCCACCTCCTCCATTGATACCCGCACTGAGGTGCGCATCCAGAAGGCTTTTGCCCGCATGATGCAGGGGCGCACCAGCTTTATCGTGGCGCACCGTCTTTCCACCATCCGGGAAGCAGATGTTATCCTTGTGATGAAGGACGGCCACATCGTGGAGCAGGGCAACCATGACCAGCTGCTGGCACAGGGCGGCTTCTACGCCAAGCTCTACAACAGCCAGTTTGAGGGCGTGCAGACCTGAGAGCGCTGTTGTATCCTATCCATACTGTAATAACGAGCAATGAAAATTCGTTTTGTTAAATAAAATGGGCTAAATTGGCGCTTGTTCATAGAATGTTAATAATAAGTTAACATTCAGTACACCACTTTTCGGTATACATAGGGCAACAAAGGCGCGCAGTGCGCCGAACCCCCGCCAAAAAGGGCAAAAAGGCGCAGACCGCTGTGGTGTGCGGCGGTCTTGGAAATGCCCTTGGTACAGGAAAGGAAACGTTACTTATGAAAATTGGTTTTTGGGAACTTATCGTCATCGTCATTGTGGCGTTTGTGTTCATCGGCCCGGACCAGCTGCCTGTCTACGCAAAGAAGATCGGCAAGATGCTCCGCGAGCTGAAGAAATACACCGGCGCTGCTTCTGAAGAGATCCAGAAGAATGTGGTGGAGCCGCTGAACGAGATCCAGGCACCCCTGAAAGAGGCTGTTGCCCCCCTGACCGATATCAAAAAGGATATCGACAGCAGCATGCGGGACGTGACCAAGAGCTTTACCGGCATTGGCAAGACCAGCAAAGAGGAAGCCGCCAAGAAGCAGGCTGAGACCGAGGAGGTCACCGACCTGACCGAGGATACCGTGGAGGAGCTGCCCGAGCAGCCCGCCGAGACCCCGGCTGAAACGGTGGAGACCGCCCCCACTGAGGTTGCCGAAACGGCGGAAGCCCCTGCTGAAAAGCCGGAGCAGCCCGCTGCCGAGGCTGCACAGCCTGCTGCCGAGCCGGTGGCTGAGCCCGTGCAGGAAGCCCCTGCCGCAGCCGAGGAGGCTGCTGAAGCTGCACCCGCTGAAGAAGCAAAGGTGTAAGCGCCCCTACTTATTGATGGATGCACCCGCGCCCGCGGTTGCCAGATACATTTTGTAATACGCCCGCCACGCGGCGCGGCAAGAAAAAGGAGAACTTTATTATGCGTATTGGTACTAATGAGCTGCTGATCATTCTGGTTGTCGTTCTGCTGATCTTTGGACCCAAGAACCTGCCGAAGCTGGGCAAGATGTTCGGCAAGACCATCAATGGCTTCAAGAAGGGCATGGAGGACGAGGACGCCGAGCAGTCCGAGGAGACCGTGAAGAAGGCTGATAAGAAGGACGAAGACGAGGAGTAATTGTGGCTACAAACAAAAAGCGCAAAAAGAAAGCCGAAGTCATGGCAGAGGACGGCAGCATGACGCTGACCGGCCATCTGAAAGAACTGCGGAACCGGCTCATCATCTGCGCGGTGGTGTTTGTGGTGGGCGTGGTGGTCTCGCTGGCGTATGCAGACCGTCTGATCGATCTGCTTACCGCCATGGGCCGCGACTATTACCAGTTCGTGTCCATTGCCCCGCAGGAAAAACTGATGCAGTATTTCCGGGTGTCCATTCTGGCCGGTGTGGTGGTAACGGTGCCTGTGGCCTTTTACAACATCTACGCCTTTGCAAAGCCGGGCCTGAAAAAGAGCGAGAGCACCTTTTTCAAGCTGGTCATGCTGCTGGGTCTGATTTTGTTCTGCGTGGGCGTGCTGTTTGCCTATAAGCTCATGATGCCGTTCATGCTGCGGTTCCTCAGCACCGGCATCGAAGGTGCAGAGTACATCCAGACCACGACCAGTATTGAGAGCTACGTCAACCTCTGCCTGACCATGTTCATCATCTTTGGCTGTGTATTTGAGATGCCGCTGATCACCATCATCCTTTCCAAGATGGGCATCATCAACCCGCAGATCCTCAAGCAGGTGCGCGGCGTAGCCATCGTGGTCATCTTCTTCATCGCTGCCGTGGTCACCCCGCCGGACATCGTGTCCCAGTGCATGGTGGCACTCCCCATGGTGCTGCTGTACTTTGTCAGCATCTTCCTGAGCGGCATCTTCTACAAGCCGCACGATACGGACGAGGATGACGAGGACGAAGAAGAGGAAGAAGCGGAGAGCAAGGACTGATCCCGCTTCCGTTCCGGTTTTCATCAACTGAATCAAACGCCGCTGCACAGCTGTGCAGCGGCGTTTCTTGTTGGTGCGGAAAGAAAAAAGCTGCCGCACAGCTTTGTGCAGCAGCCTATGAGAAAATAAAGGAGAAACGCGGTTTAAGGAACGCTTACTTGCCCAGATGCCAGATGTCGCGGTCGTACTCGGCAATGGTGCGGTCAGAGGAGAACATGCCCGCCTTGGCAATGTTCACAAGGCACTTGCGCCGCCAGCCCATGGGGTCGCAGGCGTAATCGCTGAGCGCCTGCCCTTTGCGCACAATGTAGGCGTTGAAGTCCGGCAGGGTCTGGAACCAGTCCTTGTGGATCAGCTCGTCATGCAGGCGGGTCAGGTTTTCGGCATGACCGGCGGCCAGCATCTCCGGCCCGGTCAGGAAGCTGATGGCGCGGCGGATGTTGGCATCGCCCTCCACCCACTGGGCGGGGTCGTAATCGCCCACGGCGTAGCGGTGGATGACCTGATCGGAGGTCTGGCCGAAGATATAGATGTTCTCTTCCCCCACCTGCTGGCTGATCTCCACGTTGGCACCATCCATGGTGCCCAGCGTC
Organism: Faecalibacterium sp. I3-3-33; assembly: GCF_023347295.1. Classification (NCBI taxonomy): domain Bacteria; kingdom Bacillati; phylum Bacillota; class Clostridia; order Eubacteriales; family Oscillospiraceae; genus Faecalibacterium; species Faecalibacterium sp. I3-3-33. The sequence goes on along the minus strand of NZ_CP094469.1, from coordinate 440,413 downwards.
AGCGCGCCGTTCAGCATAAACTTCATGTTGCCGGTGCCGGAGGCCTCCTTGGAGGCAAGGCTGATCTGCTCGGACAGGTCGCAGGCCGGGATCAGCTTTTCGGCGGCGGTGACGTTGTAATTCTCCACGAACACCACCTGCAGCCACTTGGACACCTCCGGGTCTGCGGCGATGACCTTGGAGAGGGTCAGCAGCGCATGGATGATGTCTTTTGCAATGGTATAGGCGGGAGCGGCTTTGGCACCGAAGATGCTCACCAGCGGAGCAGCGGGCAGGTGTCCTGCCTTGATCTCGTAGTACTGGTGGATGAGGTACAGCAGGTTGAGCTGCTGGCGCTTATACTCATGCAGACGCTTGGACTGGATATCGAACACTGCATCGGTGTTCACGCGCACCTTCTGGGTGTGCAGCAGCCAGTCGGCCAGCGCTTCCTTGTTGGCCTTTTTCACGGCGGTCAACTCGTTCAGCACCGTTTCGTCGTCGGCAAAGGCCAGCAGCTTTTCCAGTTCGGCGGCGTCCTTGCAGAAACCGGAGCCGATGTGCTTTTCCAGCGTAGCGGTCAGGCGCGGGTCACATTCCAGCAGCCAGCGGCGGAAGGTGATGCCGTTGGTCTTGTTGTTGAACTTTTCCGGGTACAGCTCGTAGAAGCCGTGCAGCTCGGAATTTTTCAAAATTTCGGTGTGCAGTGCCGCCACGCCGTTGGTGGAGTGGGTGAAGTGGATGTCCATGTGTGCCATGTGCACCCGGTCGTCCTTGTCGATGATGGCAAGGCTCTCGTCCTCGGTGCGGGTGCGTGCCAGCGCATCCAGCTTTTCAATGATGGGCATCAGCTGCGGCACCACGGCATCCAGATAGGCGCGGGGCCACTTTTCCAGTGCTTCGGCCAGAATGGTGTGGTTGGTGTAGGCGCAGGTCTTGGTGACGATCTCCACGGCCTCTTCAAATTCGATGCCGCGCTCGCCCAGCAAACGGATCAACTCCGGGATGACCATGCTGGGGTGGGTGTCGTTGATCTGGATAGCGGCGTAGTCCGCCAGATCATGGAAGTTGCAGCCCCGGGCGGCGCACTCAGCCAGAATGAGCTGTGCACCGGCAGAAACCATCAGGTACTGCTGGTACACCCGCAGACGGCGGCCTGCCTCGTCGGAATCGTCCGGGTAGAGGAAGAGGGTCAGGTTCTTATCAATCGCGGTCTTGTCGAAGGCAATACCGTCATGGACGATGCTCTCGTCAATGGTATCAAGGTCGAACAGGTTCAGGGTGTTGGTGCGTCCCTCGTAGCCGGTGACCGCCAGCTTGTACAGCCGGGCGGTGTACTCCTTGCCGGCCAGCTCCACCGGGTAGGTGGTGTCGGTCTTTTCCGCCCAGCTGTGGGCAGTCAGCCACGGGTCGGGCTTTTCGTTCTGCACACCGTCCTCAAAGGACTGATGGAACAGGCCGAAGTGGTACCGCAGACCCACGCCGTCACCGGGCAGGTTCAGTGTTGCCAGTGAATCGAGGAAGCAGGCAGCCAGACGGCCCAGGCCGCCGTTGCCCAGAGAAGGCTCCGGCTCTACCTCTTCAATATCGGAAAGGCGCTTTCCCGCAGCAGCCAGCGCAGACCGGGCTTCATCGTACAGCCCCAGATTGATGAGGTTGTTGGACAGCAGCTTGCCAATGAGAAATTCGGCGCTGATATAGTACAGCTTGCGCCCGGTGACCGGCTGCACGCGGTCGGCGCTCTTCTGCCGCACAAGTTCCAGCAGTGCCAGATACAGCTCCTGGTCGGTGCAGTCTGCCAGCAGCTTGCCGGTGATACTCTGTAACGTTTCGGTAAAGCTCATAAAAGCATCCTCCTTTGCTAGGGTGTATCTGAAAAGTAGAAAATTCAGTCTATTTCTTTGTTTTCAGGTACACCTTACGGAAAACAGGTTTGACATCTGTACTTCAAGATATACCACATAGAACGTTCAAAATCTTGCCTAAAGAGTGCAAACTGTGGTACAATCCTATCATCAGGGGGTGAGACGATGCAAAATCAGGCTTCTTTGCAGGAGACTAAACAGCACGGTGCCGTGCGCTTTCCGTTCAATTTGTACCCCTGCACCATTCCGGGGGATTTTCAGCAGGTAGCACTGCACTGGCACGAGAGCATGGAGCTGGTCTTTGTCAAGCAGGGCATGGGGCTGGTACAGGTGGGCGCTGTGACCTACCCGGCCTACCGGGGGGATATCTTTATTTTTGCCCCGGGCACGCTCCACGCACTGCGGCAGGCAGAGGGGCAGCGCATGGAATACGAAAACATCATCTTTGAGCCGGAGCTGCTGGGCGGCGCAGAGGACCTTTGCGCCGAGAAATATCTGCTGCCGCTGCAAAGCGGGCGGCTTTTGCTGCCGGTGCGGCTGACCCCGAACGATTTGTGCTATCTGCAAGCCGCCGCCTGCCTGCGGGAGCTGGAGGATGCCAACCGCGCCAAGCGCCCCGGCTACGAGCTGCTGGTAAAAGGGGCGCTGCTGCGCTTTCTTGCCCTGCTCATTGCGCAGGGCAGGCAGTGTCTCCCCACCGAAACTGCCGACACCCAGCGGCTGAAAGCGGTGCTGCAATGGCTTTCGGCGCATTATGCCGAGCCGCTCCGGGTGGCCGATGCCGCCGGAGTCTGCTCCTTCAGCGCCAGCCATTTTATGCGCTGGTTCCGGCAGATGACCGGGCAGAGCTTTATCGCCTTTCTGAACGAGTACCGGCTGAACACCGCCGCCGAGGCGCTGCAAACCACGGACGAGACCGTGCTGACCATCGCCTCCCGGTGCGGGTTTGAGAACCTCTCCTATTTTAACCGGGCGTTCAAGGCGCATTTTGGTATGACCCCCCGGGACTACCGGAAAAAATAAACAAGGTGCTTGACAGCTGCGGCTGTATGGCGTATGATGTGGGCAGCGGCTTTTCCCGGAGTGAAAAGTTAGTTAGTTCAAACTGTTATTTATAAGATATTCCTGAAAGAAGGTATAAAAATGATCCAGACGACCGTAGAAGTAGACGGCATGGCGTGTTCCATGTGCGAAGCCCATATCAATGACGCCGTGCGCAATGCGTTCCCTGTGGAGAAGGTCTCGTCCTCTCATGCCAAGGGCAAGACCGTGATCCTTTCCAAGGAACCGCTGGACGAAAACGCGCTCCGCGCCGCCATCGAAGCCACCGGATACCATGTGGGCACCATCCACAGTGCACCGTATGAAAAGAAGGGGCTGTTCTCTTTTTTCAAAAAGTGAGCACTGTCCCCCGCCGCTGCTAGCTGACTGCAGAGGTACTGCTGTACATCATTCTGCCGCAGGCCCACCGCAACATCATCCCTGAGCTGCATCGTCCGCTCCATGCAGGCGCGGCAGAAGAAGGCCGTGGTCTTTGCCCCGGCAAAGGCCGCATAAAACTGATATTTACTAACCATTCTTCTTTTCACCTCTTTTTTGTTTTCCCCCCACAGAGAAACACCCCCGGCAGCCGTTGCGGTTGCCGGGGGTGTTTCTGTATCTTTAGATTTGCACTCGGTTTTAGTGGACAAAGCCCACGAACACCGGGCAGAGCACGGCGGTCAGCACACCGGCTACGGCAATGGAAAGGCCGCTCATGGCACCTTCCACCTCGCCCATCTGCAGCGCCTTGCTGGTACCCACGGCATGGGCTGCCGTGCCAAGACCCACGCCCTTGGCGATGGGGTCGGTGATGTGGAACACCTTGCACACGGTCTCGGCCAGCAGTGCGCCCACGATGCCGGTGACGATGACGATGGCACCGGTCAGGGCGGCAATGCCGCCCAGCTCTGCGGCCACGTCCATGCTGATGGCAGTAGTCACCGACTTCGGCAGCAGAGTAGCGTACTGCTCCTTGGTCAGGTCCATTGCCAGCGCCAGCGCAAAGGCGCTGCCCAGACTGACCAGCGTGCCCACCGAAATGCCCGCGATGATGGCGGGCGCGTTCTTTTTGAGCAGATCCAGCTTTTCATACAGTGGGATGGCCAGCGCCACCGTGGCGGGCAGCAGCAGATAGCTTACCGGTGTTGCGCTGGTCTTGTAGTCCCCATAGGGGATATTGCACACCGACAGAAAAACGATGACGAAAATACTGCCCAGCAGCAGCGGGTTAAAGATGGCCTTGCCGGTCACCCGGTTGATGAGCACACCCAGCCCAAAGGCTGCCAGCGTAAGCAGCACGCCCCATGCCGCCGAGCCGGTCAGAAAATCATTCAGCAGTTCCGTCATGTTCAGCCTCCTTTTTGCTGCGGGCGGTCAGCGCCTGCGTGGTGCGGCCTGCGGCCGCCATCACCAGCACCGTCACCGGCAGAATGGCGATCAGGATGGGCAGCAGCAGCTGCCCCATCTCTGCCCACAGCTCCATGATGCCCGCAGCGGCGGGCACGAACAGTAGCGGAAAAATACCGGTCAGGTAGGTGCCGGTCTCCTTGACCTGCTCCAGCTTTACAACACCGGTGATCATGGCTGCCAGCAGCAGCACCAGACCGTACACGCTGGCAGGCACCGGCAGCGGCAGCACCGCGTGCAGCACCTCGCCCAGAAAACAGAACGCGAGAATGCGCCCGAACTGAAAAATATACTTCGTGTCAGAACTCCCCTTTCTGGTCTTATAAACGTACAGACAACGGGCTTTTGCCCGGAATTTTCTGCTTCACACAAGGTAACAGTATACCGCGGACTGCCCGCTCCATCAACCGTGAATCTTGCCAAGAAGTTCTACACCTTTTGCGCAGAACTGTACAAAAAAACGCACCGGTGCAATTCCGGTGCGCAAGCAAATCATATTTTCATTAAGCCGAAAACGCCGGACGCACCTTCTCAGGTGAAACGCCCTCCTGCGCAGCGCGTTCGCGCTCGTAGGTCACCCGTGTTACTTCTGTAATAAACGCTTTTTCCTTTTCGTCTGCCGTTGCCCAGTCGATACGGAACTTGCGGCACATCTCAAAAAAGATTTCATAATATTGCTTATCGTTCCCCGCATCCTTCATATAAGCACTGCACAGGTTTTCTTTCATGCTCAATCCCTCATTTCAAATAACTGAAAAAAATGTGCTTTGCCGCTTCACCCTGTATCAAAAATCGCGGTGCGCCGCCATCAAAAGCAGGCAGTTCTATCCCGCCAAAGTCATCCTGATAATGGGCGGCCAGCGCATCCGTTTTTGCTTCCAGTATCACATCTCCGCCAAAACCATGATCTATTGACAGCTTTATGCCGTAAGCGATCATCAGTTTTCCAATTCCACTGTACTTACGTTTTGCACCTGCCAATGTCGGATTGCTCTCCGGCTGGCTTTCCATATAAACTACCCGGACAACGAGAGCTCTTTCCAACACCTCATACATTCCCAGTGCAATCAGTTCTCCGTCTGCCGTTTCCACTGCATATTTTTCATAAAGGGACGTCTCAATATACTCGCTCGTCCAGTCTGTCTGCCAGACAGGTTTTTTCTTCGTTCTTTCTGCATCTGATCGCTGCATCATCCGAATGATGACCGATATTTTATCTCCGTCTTTCAATTCGATATACGGTTCAAAAATCATCGTATCACCTTCCATTTACAGTTTATCATTTTAACGAAAAGGTTGCAAGTGTTCTTCCTATAAAAAACGCACCGGTGCAGTTCCGGTGCGCAAAGTTCAGATCACATAATCGTTGCCGGCCTGATCCGGCAGGGCAAGGTCTGCCAGTGTGATCTTGCCGAAGTAGTCCGAGATCAGGTCGTTGAGTCCCTTCCACATCTCGTAGGTGCGGCAGTTGGCCATCCGGGCGCAGGCAGAAGCGCCGGGGGTCAGGCAGCTTACCGGGGCAAGACTGCCCTCGGTGAGCATCAGGATCTCGCTTACCGTGTACTGATCCGGGCTGCGGGTCAGCCGGTAGCCGCCGCCCTTGCCGCGCAGCCCCTCCAGAAATCCGTTCTGCACCAGCACCTTGAGGATGTTCTCCAGATACTTTTCCGAAATCTCCTGCCGGGCGGCAACTTCCTTTAAGGGAACATATTTTTCAGACTGATGCTCCGCGAGGTCGATCATCACCCGCAGCGCATAGCGTCCTTTGGTCGAAACGATCATGATCCGTACTTCCTTCCGGTTAAATTTTATTATAACCCATTATACAACAGGGTAAATCACTTTTCAATCCCACATTTTTTCAAAAACCCCTTGACAAGCAGAGAAAACAGGGCTATAATGCCATCAAACCCACAAACAATGTTGGTTTAAAGGTTTAGAGGGAATCGCAGCCGGGCACACCGGCACAAGACAGGGCTATGCACCCCGTAACGATATCAGAAAGAGGGACAAGTATTATGAGCAAGATCTATACCGCCGCAGATCAGTTGATCGGTCACACCCCGCTGCTGGAGCTCAGCCATATTGAGAAGGAAGAGCAGCTGCCCGCCCACGTTATCGCCAAGCTGGAGTACTTCAACCCCGCCGGTTCTGTGAAGGACCGCATTGCCAAAAAGATGATCGATGACGCCGAGGCCAAGGGTCTGCTGAAGGAAGGCTCCGTCATCATTGAGCCCACCTCCGGCAACACCGGCATCGGTCTGGCTGCTGTGGCAGCTGCCAAGGGCTATCGCATCATCATCGTAATGCCCGAGACCATGAGCGTGGAGCGCCGCCAGCTGATGAAGGCCTACGGTGCCGAGCTGGTGCTGAGCGAGGGTGCCAAGGGCATGAAGGGTGCCATTGCCAAGGCCGATGAGCTGGCAAAGGAGATTCCCAATTCCTTCATCCCCGGCCAGTTCGTGAACCCCGCCAACCCGCAGGCACACATCGAGACCACCGGCCCCGAGATCTGGGAGGATACCGATGGTAAGGTCGATATCTTTGTGGCAGGCGTTGGCACCGGCGGCACCGTGACCGGCGTTGGCAAGTACCTCAAGAGCAAGAACCCCGATGTCAAGGTGGTGGCTGTGGAGCCCGCTTCCTCCCCTGTGCTGAGCAAGGGCACTGCCGGTGCACACAAGATCCAGGGCATCGGCGCAGGCTTTGTGCCGGACGTGCTGGACACTACCGTCTATGACGAGATCATCGCCGTGGAGAACGACGATGCCTTTGCCACCGGTCGTCTGATCGGTCACAAGGAAGGCGTGCTGGTGGGCATCTCCTCCGGTGCTGCCGTCTGGGCTGCCATCCAGCTGGCAAAGCGCCCGGAGAACGCCGGTAAGAACATCGTTGTTCTGCTGCCCGATACCGGCGACCGTTACCTGTCCACCCCGCTGTTTGCGGAATAATTTCAAAAAAACTCTCCTCTCCCGCTCTGCACCCCGCAGGGCGGGAGTTTTTGTTATACCCCCTCAGGCTCACTTCGTTCGCCAGCTCCCCCAAGGGGACGCCAACCCTCTCAGTCATCGCTGCGCGATGCCAGCTTCCCCGAAGGGGGAGCTTTTTGCGGTGGCGGCAAGCTTTCTCATTGTACCTAATGCTTTAGCGACAGGGCTAACGGCGTGCGCCCTCTCAGTCACCTGCAGTGACAGCTCTCCCAAAGGGAGAGCCAAGTGCACTTCCGGGAGCTTTCTCATAGCACTTAATGCTTTAGCACTGAACTTTACGGCTTGGCTCTCCCTGAGAGGAAAGACTTCCCCCGCTCCGGGGGAAGATGTCACCGCAGGTGACAAAAGGGGGAACCTGGCGCGGGAGCGCCTGAGAGGGCGTGCCCCCTTTCCCCACGCCGGATTTTATGCTACAATACCGGTAACAAAAACGTTTGGAGAAACGCCCATGCTTTATTATGCCGCCCCCATGGAGGGCTTCACGGACCGGGTCTGGCGGCAGACCCATCAGAAATGGTTCGGCGCACAAGGCGCTGCCGACCGCTATTATGCGCCGTTTATCTCCCCGCCGGAGAACCGGGTGCTCATAAAAAAGAAGATGGCAGAGCTTGCCCCGGCGGCAAACCCCGGTGCGCCGGTCATTCCGCAATTGCTGGCGAAGGACGGCGAGCTGGCCGCGTGGATGATCGAGCAGCTGCGGGCGCTGGGCTATACCGAGGTGAACCTGAATCTGGGCTGCCCCGCCGGGACGGTGACTGCCAAGGGCAAGGGCTCCGGGATGCTGCGGGACCTTGCCAAGATGGACGCCTTTCTGGACGGGGTGTTCTCCCACGCTGAAGGGCCTGTCTCGGTCAAGACCCGGCTGGGCGTGGAAAAGCCGGAGGAGTTTACAGCCATTCTGGAAATTTATAACCGCTACCCCATCTCGGAGCTGACCATCCATCCCCGGGTGATGCGGCAGCAGTATCGCGGGCAGGCCGACCGCGCCGCCTTTGCGGCTGCGCTGCCACGGTGCACCATGCCGGTGTGCTATAACGGCGATGTGACCACCGCCGCCCAGCTCCACACGCTGGAAGAAGAGTTCCCCGCCCTGTCCGGCATCATGGTGGGGCGCGGACTCATCGCCGACCCGGCGCTCTTCCGCAAGGCGCGGGGCGGTGCACCCGCCACCAAGGAGGAGCTGCGGGGCTACCTGACCGACCTGTACCACGGCTACACCGAACTGTTTGGCAGCGCGGGCTGCGCCATCAGCCGGATGAAAGGGCATTGGTTCTACCTCATCCACTGCTTTGCCGGGGCAGAAAAGCTGGAAAAACAGCTGAAAAAGCTGCGGGAGCCGTGGGAGTATGAGGTGGTGGTGAACCAGATCTTCACCCTGCCGCTGGTGGAAAACAATTAAAATGTGCTCCGCTTTGCTCTGCACATACTCAGCGGAAATCATATTTATAATTTCGTGTTTGTCGCACTCTGCGGAGTGCTCCAAACACATTTTCACGGGTGGGGTCGCAGAGGGAAACTGCATCTGCAATAAAAAAGCCCGCCGTCTTGCAAGACAGCGGGGCTGAAAAGGACCGTATTACACGTTAAGATAGCTGCGCAGCATAGCCTGCAGCAGGTCATCACGATCCACCTTGCGGATCATGGCACGGGCATTCTTATAGGTCGTAATGTAGGTAGGGTCTTCGGACAAGATGTAGCCCACCAGCTGGTTGACCGGGTTATAGCCTTTTTCCTTCAAAGCATCGTACACCTGTTGTACGATTTCGTGGATCTCATAGTCCTTTTTATCGTGGATAGAGAAAATCGCGGTTGCGTCTCCCACGCAATACACCCCCTTCAGTTGAAACTAGTCCCATTGTACACGAAATGCGCCGAAACTTCAAGATAATTACGCTGGATTTGCACATCCTGCACAAAATTTCCAGCAATGTTCCGGCAAGATGAACGATGTCCGGGCGGCATTCTGCCCGCGAAAGGAGCCTTTGTATGCTTTACGGCATCGGCTGCGACCTGTGCAGCCTTTCCCATCTGGAAAAAAGCCTTTCCTCTGCTCACGCGGCGGCCTTTGTGCGCCGGGTGTACGGCCCGGCTGAACAGGCGGCGCTGGGGCTTTGCGAAGCCTCCCCCGCACCGCTGAACGCCCACCGCCTTGCCAGCGCCGCCGCAGATTTTGCCGCCAAGGAGGCCTTTCTCAAGGCGGCGGGCACCGGTCTGCGGGAACCTTTTTCCCTGCGGGAGATCGAAGCCGTCCGGCAGGAAAACGGCGCCCCGGCCTACCGCTTCAGCGGGCAGACCGCCGCATGGGTGGCGCAGCACCGGCTGCGCGCCCGGCTCTCCCTGAGCCACGAAGGCGGCATGGCGCTGGCCTTCTGCACGCTGGAAGAGGAAAGCTGACCACCCTTTGTGCATACAATGGAATATCGCCCCCGCACTGCATAAGCCGCACCCTGCCTGCGCATACTGAGAGCAGACAGGATGCGCCGGACGCATCACATAGCGGGGCACATCCTCCAGACAAACAGGAGGGAGATTCCATGGAGGTACACAGAGGAGAAGTTTTCTACGCCGATCTTTCGCCGGTGGTGGGCTCGGAGCAGGGCGGTGTGCGCCCGGTGCTGATCGTACAGAACGAGATCGGCAACCGGCACAGCCCCACCGTGATCGCAGCGGCCATTACATCCCGGCTGGACAAGACCCGCCTGCCCACCCATATCAACATCCGGGCGGCAGACACCGGCCTTGCCAAGGACAGCGTGGTGCTGCTGGAGCAGATCCGCACGCTGGATAAGCACCGCCTGCGGGAGCGCGCCGGGCAGATCACCGCCGCCGACCAGAAGCGGGTGGATCAGGCACTGGACGTCAGCCTTGGGCTGAGCTCGTACTGAAAAACGATTTGGAATGCGCTCCGCTGTGCTCTGCGCATCATCAGCGGAAAAAAGATTTTTTAATTTGGGGTTCTGAAAAGCCTGCGGGCTTTTCAGAACCCCTTTTTCACGGGAGGGGTCGTAGAGGAAAACGGCATTTGCAGCTTCTCTCTATGCCCTATGAAAAAAGGGATAGCAGACCCCACGCGGGTGTTCTGCTATCCCAAAATTCATATTACTCGATCAGGCCGTTGAGCAGGGTCAGGCACTTGCGGCTGTGCAGCTTGCGGATGGCCTTGGCTTCGATCTGGCGCACACGCTCGCGGGTGACGCCGAAGTCGCGGCCGACCTCCTCCAGCGTGCGGGGACGGCCATCGTCCAGACCAAAGCGCAGGCGGATGACCTTCTCCTCGCGGGGGGTCAGGCTCTTGAGCGCCAGATTGATCTGCTGTGCCACCATGGCGCGGTCGGCTGCCTTGCCGGGAGCTTCGGCGTTTTCGTCGGCAACGAAATCGCCCAGAGAGGAATCCTCTTCCTCACCCACAGGGCTTTCTAGGCTGGCAGGCTCCTGTGCCATGCGCTGGATCTCGCGCACGCGCTCCACGCTCATGTCCATGGCCTTTGCCAGCTCTTCCGGGGTGGGCTCGTGACCGTTCTGGTACACCAGCTGGTTGGTGGCCTGACGCATCCGGTTGATGGTCTCCACCATGTGCACCGGGATGCGGATGGTACGGGCCTGATCCGCGATAGCGCGGGTGATGGCCTGACGGATCCACCAGGTAGCGTAGGTGGAGAAGCGGAAGCCGCGGTCGCAATCGAACTTCTCGGCAGCCTTGATCAGGCCGATGTTGCCCTCCTGAATGAGGTCAAGGAAGGCCAGATTATGACCGACATGCTTTTTGGCGATGGACACCACCAGACGCAGGTTTGCCTCGCTCAGGCTGCGGCGGGCGTTCAGGCCGTCGCGGCGGGTCTTGAGCAGTTCCTGACGGCGCTCCTCGCTCAGGGGGCCGTTCTCCACGGCTTCCATGGCCTTTTCCTCGTCTGCCTTTTCCTCGGCATCCTCGGCGGACTTTTCGCCGTCCTCGTCCAGATCCTCGGTGTAGCTGCGGCTGTTCTCGTCCTCTTCAAAGGAGAAGCGGGCGCTGTTCTTCTTGATGTACTCCGGTGCGTCGTACTTCTGGCGGTCTGCCTGCAGAATGTGTGCAGCCTCGGCACCGGCATGGATGCGGCGGCTCAGCTCCACCTCCTGCTCGGCGCTCAGCAGCGGGATCTGACCGATCTGCTTGAGGTAGTTCTTCACCGGGTCGTCCAGCAGCTCATCCATGGCAGCCTTCAGGTCTGCCGGGTTCTCCTCGGCATCCTCTTCGTTCTCATCGGCAAGGCCCATGTCATCGTTGTTGTTCTCGGCGTTCTCCACCTCAGCAATGATGCTGTCCACGTCCAGACTCGGCTCGTTCTCTTCCTCCAGGATCTTGATGCCGCGCTCTTCCAGCAGGGTGTAGAGGGTGTCTACATCCATGCGGCATTGTGCCGCCAGCGCCTTGGCCTCCTGTGCAGAGAGGGTGCCCTCGCCCTTAGTCAACAGTTCCTTCAAAGTCATGCCCATTTTTTCTCTCCTTCCCACTCCGGGGAAAATTCTGTAATATCGCCCTGTGCATCAGATCACAAGGCCGCCGTTCACCCCGAACACCTGTCCGGTGATGTATCCGGCATCCTCGCCGGCCAGAAAGACCAGCAGCTTTGCAACTTCTTCCGGGGTGCCCAGCCGCCCCACAGGGGTCTCCTCGGCCAGCGCCGCCTTGTCCTCGGCGGTAAAGGCCGCCATCATGTCGGTCTCGATGACCCCCGGCGCTACGCAGTTCACCGTGATGCCGCTGGGGCCTTCTTCCTTCGCCAGTGCCTTGGTCAGGCCGATGAGCCCGGCTTTCGCAGCGGAATAGTGCACCTCGCAGCTGCCGCCGGTCTGGCCCCACATACTGCTCACGGTCAGGATGCGGCCCTGCTTGCGGCGGATCATGCCGGGCAGTGCCAACTGGCACAGGTGGAACGCACCGCTCAGGTTCACGTCCAGCATCCGCTGCCATTCCTCCGGGGTGATGTCGGTAAACAGCTTCTGCTGCGCGATACCGGCGTTGCACACCAGCACATCCACCCTGCCCATGGCCTGTTCCACTGCATGGAACGCCAGCTCACAGCTGGCGCGGCTGGCTACATCGCACTGGATGGCGATGCACCCGGGCAGCTGCTGCTCCAGCGCAGCGGCTGCAGCGGCGTTCTGGTGGTAGAGCACCGCCACCTGATACCCTGCTGCCGCAAAGGCGCGGGCAGCGGCAGCACCGATGCCCCGGTCGCCGCCGGAGATCAGCACCCGGCGCACCGCAGCGGGTGCTGCAGGGGCAGGCTGTTCTTTTACAGGCTCCGGCGCAGGCTCTTCGGGCTGCGGCGGCGCAGGCGGCTGTGGCTCTGCGGGCTTTTCCAGCGTGATCACCCGGGTGGGCTCGTCCACCACAGGCGCTGCCGGTTTTTCCAGCGTCATGATGCGGGTGGGTTCGTCCACCACCGGCTCCACCGGCACCGCCGGCTTTGCAGCCGGTGCGGCAAGGGGCTCCGGCGCGCTCTCTTCCTCCGGCACCTGAAAGGTCAGTTCAAACTCGTCCTCGTACAAGAGTGTATCCCTCCTGTTCGGTATCCTCGGCTTGGCGTAAGTGCGCCCAGCCGGAAAAACCCTGTTCCCATCCCCAGACAGTGCATCGTTCCGTTCGTATGTCCGGCAAAGGTCCGGTGCTTTGGCGTGCCTGCCTGTACTTACGATGGGTTTCGACAAGATTCCATTGAATAATATACCACAATCCAGCCCAAAAAGAAAGTGGGAACTGCAATTTTTTACGCAGTTCCCACTATTTTTCCTTATTTTCCCCTGTTTTCGGACACCGGGGGCTTCCAGCGGGGTCTGCCCGCCCGCTTTTCCCGCAGGGAAACAAAAAACGCCTGCAAAAGCTGCTGCGCCTCGGCCTCCCGCAGCCCCTTTTCCACCACCGGATGGTGGTTGAAGGGCAGCGCAAACAGGTCGGTCACCGAGCCGCAGCACCCGGCTTTGGTGTCGGCAGCGCCGTACACCACCCGGCGCAAGCGGCTGTTGATGATGCCGCCCGCGCACATGGGGCAGGGCTCTAAGGTAACGAACAGCTCGCACTCCCACAGCCGCCAGCCGCCCAGCGCCTTGCAGGCGGCATCAATGGCCAGCAGTTCCGCGTGGTGCAAAGCGTTTTTCTCGGTCTCCCGGGTGTTGTGCGCCGTAGCCACCACCTCGCCGTGCCGCGCCACCACAGCGCCCACCGGCACCTCGCCCAAGGCGGCGGCTTTGGCGGCTTCTTCCAGCGCAAGACCCATCAGTTCAAAATCGGTCATGTATTCCATCCTCTCATCCCATCGCCAGCACCAGCAGATTGTTTGCACTGTGCAGCAGTATCCCCGGCCAGAGATGTCCGGTGCGGTCGGCAAGCCACCCAAGCCCCAGCCCGCACACCAGCGCATAGACCATGGCGGCGGCGCTGCCGTGCTGCAAGGCGAACAGCACCGCCTGCAACAGAATGGCCTGTCCCCTGCCCAGCAGCTGCGCCCGGTGCTGCACCGCACCCCGGAACACCCCTTCCTCCGCCAGCGGAGCCAGCAGGCAGACCCGGAAAAACCGCGCTGCGCCGCCGGGCGGCGCGGGGAGCAGCACCGCCAGCGCCTTGCCCGCCAGCAGATACCCCACCGCCCAGCCAAAGGCTGAAAGCAGTGCGGCGGTGCGGGGGTTCAGCTTGTGCATGGTCGGTCTCCTCCTGCTGTGGTTCGTTCCCGGTTATAGTACCATATCTGCCGCCGGGTGCGCAAGGTTTCGGCGTTCTGTCGTGGCAAATTTATGCAAAATATTGACACATCGCCCTAAATGGTGGTATAATAATTTCCAACCTTTTTAATAAAAGCGTTGCGTATACTGTATTTTACCGGTAGACCGGAGGTATTATTATGATCCGTATCCTCACCGATTCCGCGTGCGACATCCTGCCCGCCGAGGCGCAGCAGCTGGGCGTGACTGTGATCCCCCTGAATGTGACGCTGGAGGACGGCACCGTCCTGCGGGACGGCATCGACATGACCCCCAGCGAATACTATACCCATCTGGCAGCCTGCCGCAAGCTGCCCACCACCAGCCAGCCCAGCCCGGAGCAGTTCGAGCGGCTGTATCTGGATGCCGCTGCCGCCGGGGACGAGGTGCTGGGCATCTTTTTGTCCGATGCGCTGTCCGGCACCGGTCAGTGCGCCAGACTTGCTGCCGACCTTGCCAACGTGGACAATGTGGTGTTCGTAAACACCGAGAACGTCTGTCTGGGGCAGTCTTTGCTGGTGCGGCTGGCGGTGCAGCTGCGGGACGCCGGCAAAACCATCACCCAGATCGCTGCCGATCTGGAAAAGGCCAAGCAGCACCTGCATCTGGTAGCTGCCGTGGACGATCTGAAGTACCTGCGCAAGGGTGGCAGACTGTCCGCCGCCGCAGCTGTGGCGGGCGGTATGCTGGGCATTAAGCCCATCCTCGCCGTCATGGAGGGCAAGGTGGCACTGGCCGGTAAGGCGCGCGGTCTGCCCGGCGTGTATGTGGCACTGTTCAAAAAGATCGACGAGATGGGCGGCATCCACCCGGACTATACCCCGCTGCTGGGCTACACCGTCAACCACCGGGAGCTGCAGCCGCTGCTGACCTACCTGCAGGACAACCTGCATCTGGACGCACCGCTGGTGCGCCAGATCGGCTGCGTCATCGGCACCCACACCGGCCCCGGCGCATTCGGCATCGCGTTCTTTGATAAAGAGCTGGTGCTGGAATAAAACCTATGTATAGCTAAAACAAGTCGGACAGCCCGCGGGCTGCCCGACTTGTTTTTTACCCGTGAAAATGCCCTTACAGCACCGCGTCCGAGATGAGCTTGCCCAGCAGCAGAACCAGCACCACCAGCATCATGGGGCGGATGAAGCGGGCACCCTTTTTCAGCGCAAAGTGAGAGCCCAGCAGGTTGCCCAGAATGTTGCTGATGGCACAGGGGATGCCGATGTGGAACACCACCAGACCGTTCATCAGGTAGGTGAACAGGCTGGCGTAGTTGCTGGCCAGATTGAGCACCTTGCCGTTGCCGTTGGCGGTGCGCAGGTCAAAGCCCATCAGGGTGGTAAAGGCAATGATGGCAAAGGTGCCGGTGCCCGGGCCCATAATGCCGTCGTACAGGCCGATGCCCAAACCGATGGCCAGCGCCAGTAAGATCTTTTTCAGGTCCAGCGTGCCGTCGTCCCGGTTCTCGTCCGGCAGGTTGCGCTGCCACAGGATGATGACCGCCGCCACCGGCAGGATGATGAACATCATGGTGCGCAGCATCTCATCGCTGAGCAGCAGCACGATGTGCGCGCCCAGCGCACTGCCCGCAAAGCTGCCGATGGCCGCAAGAACGCCCACCTTCACGTTCATGGCACCGCTTTTGAAAAAGCTTGCCGTGGCAAAGGTGGTGCCGCAGGCGGCGCTGAACTTGTTGGTGGCATAGGTGTAGTGGGGCGGCAGCCCGGCGAACAGATAGGCAGGCAGACTGATCAGCCCGCCGCCGCCGGCTGCCGAATCCACAAAGCCTGCAAAGCCGGTCATCAGCATGAGAAACGCCATCATCCACGGCGAGATCGTGATACCCATTGTTATAATTCCTCTTATCTTTCCAAGTCGTTTGTTCTTTTTCAGGGGACGCGCGCCTCAGACCATATAAAACCTCCCCTCGCAGGGCAATACACAGCCCGGGATACCCGCGCACAGCAGGGCATCTCCGGGCACTTTTTGCAATTTTAGAAGTTATTATTACAGATTGTTTTTAAAGAAGCGATATGCGTTGCGCCAGTAGATGGCCTCTACCTCGTCCTCGGTAAAGCCCTCGCGGCGCAGCGCCTCGGCCAGCAGCGGCATATCTGCCGCCGTTTCCAGCTCGTGCTGACCACCGATGCCGTCAAAATCGCTGCCAAGGCTGATGACCTCAATGCCGCCCACCTGCTTGAAGTGTGCCGCGTGCTTTGCCAGCCGCTCCACCGTGCTGCGGCAAAGCTTCGGGTGTGCCGAGTCTGCGTCCACAAAGGAAGCGCAGTAGTTCAGCCCTGCAATGCCGCCTTTTTCTGCCAGTGCGCGGATCATCTCATCGGTCAGGTTGCGGTTGTGGGGCGACAGGGCACGGCAGTTGGAGTGGCTTGCCGCAAAGGGGCGGGTGCTGTGGTTTACGATATCCCAGAAGCCCTTATCGGAAAGGTGGCTCACGTCTGCGGTGATGTGCAACCTTTCCATCTCCTCCAAAAAGGCAAAGCCCCGCTCGGTCAGGCCGGTCTCAGTGTTCGGTACCAGCGGCCCGCCGGGGTTTGCGTTGGGGGCTGCCAGCTCGTTGGGGTAGTTCCATGTCAGGGTCATCATGCGCACGCCCAGCTCCTGCAGCCGCCGCAGCACGCCCAGACTGCCCTTGCAGCAGCCACCCTCTTCCACCGTCAGCATGGCGCTGAACTTGCCCTCGGCGCGGTTGCGCTCAAGGTCGGCAGCGGTGTACACCGGGGCGATCTTTTCCGGGTAAGCCGCCATGAGCCGCTTGAAGATGTCAATCTCCTCCAGCACGCTTACCAGCGGGTCGGCTCCGGGTGCGGGGTCGGCCAGATCCACATAGGCCGCAAAGCATTGCAGCAGATAATCCCCCTGCCGCAATTTTTCAAGGTCGATATGCAGATCGTTGTGCAAAAAGCTTTTGGGTGCGCCCGCCTTTTCGGCGCGGCGCAGTTCGTACAGGGTATCGCAATGCAGATCCCAAACCTTCATGATGGATACACTCCTTTATGCTTCTTCTCCCAGCAGCTGCAGCAGCTGTTCGGGGTTCATGGACAGGATCGCGCCGTCTGCCCCGCCGGTAACGGTGTCGGCCAGCGACTGCTTGGCCTGCTGCAGCTCCACGATCTTTTCCTCAATGGTGTCCTGCGCGATCAGCCGGTACACCTGCACCGGGTTGCGCTGACCGATGCGGTAGGCGCGGTCGGTGGCCTGATTCTGCGCGGCAAGGTTCCACCACGGGTCGTAGTGGATGACGATATCGGCGGCGGTCAGGTTGAGGCCCGTACCGCCCGCCCGCAGCGAGATGAGAAAGACGTCCGCCTCACCCTGATTGAACCGGCGCACCTGCTCGGCGCGCACCGGCTTCGGGGTGGAACCTTGCAGGGTGAAGTGGCTCACCCCGGCTTCGTCCAGCCGCTTTGCCAGCAGCTCCAGCATAGAGGTGAACTGGCTGAACAGCAGAATGCGGTGCCCGCCCGCCACTGCCTCGGTGACAAGTTCCAGACAGGCTTCCAGCTTGGCGCTGCTGCCGGTCCAGTTGTCCGCCACAAGGCGCGGGTCGCAGCAGATCTCCCGCAGCCGCATCAGCACGGCAAACACAGTCATCTTGTCCTCCGGCTTTGCCGCCCGCAGCTTTTCGCGGGCGTCCACCACCGCTGCCAGATACAGCTTGCGCTGTTCCGCTTCCAGCTCGACGCGGCGCAGATTCTCGGTTTTGGGCGGCAGCTCCCGCAGCACCTCCGACTTCATGCGCCGCAGGATGAAGGGCCCGGTGAACTGGTTCAGCCGCCGCACGGCGTTAGCATCCTCGTCCTGCACGATGGGCTTTTCAAACCGGGCGCAGAAGGTCTTGTAGGGGGGCAGATACCCGGGCATCAAAAAGGAGAAGATGCTCCACAGCTCGCCCAAGCGGTTTTCCACCGGGGTGCCGGTCAGGGCAAAGCGCACCCGGCTGTTCACCCGGCACACCGCCTTGTATTTCTGGGTGGTGTGGTTTTTGATGGCCTGCGCTTCGTCCAGAATGCAGGCGTAGAAGCTTTGCCCGGCATACAGTTTTTCGTCCCGGCGCAGCAGATCGTAGCTGGTGATGACGAGATCCGCCTGCGCCCACCCATCGACCAGCGCGGCGCGGTGGGCGGCATCGCCGTCCATGGCAACGCTTTGCAGCTGCGGGGTGAACTTCTGGCATTCCTCCTGCCAGTTCAGCACCAGCGACGCCGGGCAGACGATGAGGCTGGGCAGGTGCTGCCCGCCCTCCTTCATGGCCAGCAGGTAGCTGAGCACCTGCACCGTCTTGCCCAGACCCATATCATCGGCCAGAATGCCGCCCATGCCGTAGCCGTCCAGTGTACGCAGCCAGCGGTAGCCGTCCCGCTGGTATTTGCGCAGGGTCTTTTGCAGGGAGAGCGGCGGGGTATACTCGCTGTCCCGCACGGCGTGGAAGCTGCGGCTGATGCGCCGGAAAGCGTCATCCCGGTCGAACCGCAGGCCGTTCTGCCCCGAAAGCGCCCAGTCCAGCGTGGGGGCGCGGTAGAGCGGCAGGGCGGCGTGGCCGTCCTTCAGCTTTGCACCGGAAAGTTCCAGCGTGTCGTTCAGCTCGTCCAGTCCTTCCAGACTGTCGTCCAGCCGCAGCAGACTGCCGTCCCGCAGGCGGTGGTAGCGTTTTTTCTGGTGCAGAGACTGCAAAAGCTCCCGCAGCTCCTCCACCGGGAACGCGCCGGTGTCCACTTCCAAATCCAGCACGCTGCCGTGCACCGACACCCCTACCGAAATTTTAGGCGGGGCGGCCTGTAAGTTGCGGAAGGCATCGGTCTGGTACACCTCGCCCATGGCCAGCAGGGCGGGGATGCCCTCTTCCAGCAGCTGGAAAAGCGCCTCCTCCCCGGAAATGCTGTAATGCCCCGGCTTGCCGGTCTCGGGTTCCAGATAGGTTTCCAGCAGCCGCTTTGCCCGGTTCTCGGTGCGGGCGTCCCGCAAAAGATCCGGCGGCACCGGCTCGCCGGGGGCTACCCTGTCCTCGCCGTAGAGAAAGACCGGGTACGCCGTGACGGTAAGCCCCCGGTCGGCATCCAGATAAAACTGCACCACCGGTTCCAGCGGGATCTGGTTCAGCAGCAGCCGGTCGGGGTCCACGATGTTGACCCGGTTGCCCAGCTCCGGCAGCACATAGCTGCAAAAAGCGGCGGCATCCGCGCTGGTAAAGAACAAACTGCGCCCGCCAAAGGTCTCCAGCACCGGCAGCACCCGGCGGCACTCCTCCCGCTGCATCCGCCAGAGGGTGGTTTCGCCCAGCAGATAGGCATAGTCCAGCCCCTGCACCCCGCTGAGCGCCGGGGTACAGCTTAGCTGCACGCCGCCTTTGCGGCGCTCCACCTTCAGGCTGATGACCGGCAGTCCCTCTTTAAGGGTGTAGCCGCCCACGACGCCCTCGGCGGCGTAAAGCTCCACAAGGGCATCCAGCCCCTCGCCGGTCAGCGGCAGACCGCCCGCCGGGCCTTTCTCCCAAGCGGAGCGCACCGTGCCCTCGGCTTCAAACGCCTGCCGGGCGCTCACCTGACGGCGCAGCAGCCGCAGCAGCTGCTGTGCGTCCGGGGCAAAAGCGTCCCACCGGTGCACAAACGCCAGCGATTTCCCGTAGCTGACGCTTTCGCCCTGCTCGATCGCCTGCAAAAGCTGCGGGATACTTTTTATCAGATACTGCCGCCCGCCGATGCCGTCCGAGACCCGCAGCCGCAGCCAGATACGGCCATTGTGCGGCGTAAGCTCCGGTTCCAGCAGAGCAAAGCCGGTGCGCTGGGCGGCGTTCTGGGGCTGGGGCTGCGCATCCTCCCGCTGGTAGCGCTTCAGCAACAGCTGGGCATCATAGTCGGTCTCCGGCTCTTCTCCCCGCCACTTGCGGCCGAACAGCATATCCAGCCCGGCGCTGTAACTGTCCTTGCGGGGTTCGGTGCTCAAGCCCGCCACGCCCCGCTGCACCCCGGGGATGCTCTCCGGCTTTTTTTCCGGGGCAGGCGGGTTCTTTTCCGCGTCCTGCAGCAGCAGCGCACCAATGTGCTTACAGTAGGTGCCATCGCCGTTCTGGTTATAGGGGCAGTCGCAGGAGGCGCTGACAAAGCTGCCGTTTTCCCGCAGCCAGACCTGCGTATAATAGCAGTCCGGCCCGCTGCCCTGCACCAGTGCTGTCAGGTGCCGCACCCCGTCCTCGTTGGTGGTGCAGCTGCTTTGCAGGATGCGCTTGCGGTACTTCTGCGCCCGCTCAAAGATGCTTTTGCCCAGCAATGCGCGGATCTCCTGTGCGTCCATGTGGTCTCCCTCCCCTGTGCTGTCGCGGTTCCAGTCTATTCTATAAGAATACCGCGTTCCATCCCGGGATGCAAGGGCAGAAGGGTAAAAAACGTTTAGAAAACGCCGAGCGGGACGATTTGGAATGCGCTCCGCGTTGCTCTGCGCATCATCAGCGGAAAAATTATTTTTATATAGAGCAATACCGGAGCGTCTGCGGACGCTCCGGTATTGCATTTTTCACGGGAAAAGCCGTAAAGGCAAACGGCATTTATCGTGTTATAGTAAGGTCACAACCGTTCAGCCCTGTTTTTCTGCGGGGGCTGTGCCGCGCTTGCGGGTCTTGAGGTGGTACATCTCCTGATCGGCCTTATCGATCAGGTCGTGCACGGTGGCGATGTCCGGCTCAAGGCGGGCGCAGCCGATGCTGATCTCGATCTGATAGGGCTTGCCGGAGGCGGCGTTGGCGGCGTCTAGCTCTCGCTGGATGGAGGCGATCAGGGTGCGCACCTCCACGCTGTTGCAGCCGCAGGCAATGCAGAATTCATCGCCGCCGTAGCGCGCCAGCACACCGTTATAGTTGGCGCACACCTTTTTCAAAATGCCCGCCAGCAGCACCAGCGCGGCATCCCCCTCCAAGTGGCCGTATTCATCGTTGATGTGCTTGAAGTGATCCATGTCCATCATGAGGAAATGCAGCGAGCGGTTGGGATGACGGCGGTAGTAGGGCAGCTCACTTTCCAGATAGCGCAGTGCCACGATGCGGTTGCTGACGCCGGTCAGGGTATCCACCGTGAACTTGGTCTGCAGCACCAGCACATACACGCACACCAGCCCCAGCGTAATGCCGCAGCACAGCAGCCCGCGCCCAGGCAGCCAGCCTTGCAGCAAAAAGCCTGCCGCCGGCGCAAGCGCGAGCAGCAGCAGGGTTTTCAGTTCCTCTTTGGGTGTTTCCTGCTTCCAGTGGCTCAGCGTCCAGCTGCAGCGGAGAAAGGCTGCTGCCAGATAGGCAAGCCCCACCAGCTTCGCCCCCCAGAACAGGGTGCTGCCCCGCAGCCCCTCTGCGTCCAGATAGCAAAAGCCGTTTTCGTCCCGCGCCGTCAGCAGCACCAGCAAAAGCAGTGTCACCGGTGCGGCGCTGAGTGCCAGCCTGCGGCCGTCCTCCATCCATGTACGCCCCAGCTCTGCCTCCACATACAAAAACACCAGCAAGCAGCAACACGCCGCCAGCAGATAAAACAAAATACTGCCCCCGGCGTTCAGCCGGTAGGTCAAGGGGATGCCCAGCTCCTCCCACGCGCCCAGCTGCGCCAGCGCACTGCTATAATCTACGATCGTCAGCGCCCCGGCAAACCACAGCAGCGCCGTAAACAACCGCCCGGGCAGGCTTTTATCCCGCATTTTCTGCTGCGCCCGCAGCAAGACCGCCAGCGTGACCAGACAGAACCCACTGACCTGAGTATGGGCAATCGCATCCATGCCGCAACGCTCTCCTTTACCCTAGGGCGGCTTTGCGCCGTCCCGACCCTTTCCGTTCTACCAACGTTCCTTTTTCGCACAGACCCATTGTACCAAATCCATAACAAATATGCAACGCAAACCGAAAAAATTCATACAAAAAAAGACACCGGAACGTCTTTCGGCGTTCCGGCATCTTTTGAAATCATATTACTTTGCCTGCGGATGGGTGGCATCGTTGCGCAGGGCGCTTTCGCGGATCTTTTCCAGCGTCTGCTCGCTGAGGATGTGCTCTGCCTTGCAGGCGTCCTCGGCGGCGGTCTGCTCGTCCACGCCCAGCTGCACAAAGAAGTGGGTCAGCAGCTGGTGGCGGCTGTAAATGCGCTGAGCGATCTCCAGCCCGGGCTCCAGCAGGGTCAGGTTGCCTTCGCCGTCCACCGCGATATAGCCGTTCTCCCGCAGCTTTTTCATGGCGATGCTCACGCTGGCTTTGGTAAAGCCCAACTCATTGACAACATCAATGGAGCGCACTTTGCCCATACGCTGGCTCAGCATCAGGATCGTTTCAAGATAATCTTCTGCGGACTGGTGGATCTGCATGGTTTGTCCGGCCTCCTGCCTTATTCCCTCTGGGGGATTTTTCCGACAGAGTATTTGTACCCTCTGTCGTATGTTAAAGGATATCACACTTTTGCGGTTGATGCAAGTAATTCGCAGCAAGTTTGGTTAAACTAACCATATTTTTCTGCACAGAACTGCTGTTTTGCCGTTTTTGCACTGCCCCTGTTTTGTGCAAAGGGTGCAATTTACAGCGTAGCCAGATAGGCCGCAGGGCCTGCCTCGTACAGATCGCCGCCGTGTGCGTCCAGCACAACGGTCAGGGGCATATCCTGCACGGTCAGGCGGCGCACCGCCTCACAGCCCAAGTCCGGCCATGCGATCACTTCCAGCGTCTGCACGCTTTTGGCCATCAGTGCACCGGCACCGCCCAGCGCAGCCAGATACACCGCGCCGTTGCGCACCACAGCCGCCTTGACGGCTGCGTCCCGCTTGCCCTTGCCGATCATGATCTTGTTGCCAAGATCCAGCAGCCGGGGGCTCATGGCGTCCATGCGTCCGCTGGTGGTAGGCCCTGCCGAGCCGATGACCTCGCCCGGGCGCTCCGGGGTGGGGCCTACATAATAAATGGCGCTGCCTTCCAGATCAAAAGGCAGGGTCTCGCCCTTGTCCAGTGCTTCCATCATCCGCTTGTGTGCCTGATCCCGGGCGGTGTACACCACACCGGAAAGCAGCACGGTATCTCCCGCTTTCAGCGGGGCCAGCTCCTGCGCGGTGCAGGGGGTCGTCAGTCTGTATTCCATTCTTCTCCCCTCCTTACAGCTCCGCACTGGCGCGGCGGGTCACATGACAGGAAACGTTCACAGCCACCGGCAGACCCGCCACATGGGTGGGCATCTGCTCAATGGCAAGGCCAAGGCAGGTAGTCTTGCCGCCAAAGCCCTGCGGACCGATGCCCAGTGCATTGATGGCGGTAAGCAGTTCCTGCTCCAGCTGGGCGTAGTATGGGTCGGGGTTGGGGATGTCCAGCGGGCGCAGCAGCGCCTTTTTGGCAAGATACGCCACCTTGTCAAAGCTGCCGCCCACACCGATGCCCAGCACAATGGGCGGGCAGGGGTTGGAGCCCGCCAGCTTTACGGTATCCACCACGAACTTTTTAAAGCCCTCCACGCCGTCGGCGGGCTTGAGCATCTGGATGCGGCTCATGTTCTCGCTGCCAAAGCCCTTGGGTGCCACCGTGATGCGGCAGCCCTCGCCGTCCACCAGATGCACCGTGATGGCCGCCGGGGTGTTATCGCCGGTGTTGCCCCGGCGCAGCGGGTCGGCCACGATGCTTTTGCGCAGATAGCCGTCCGTATAGCCCCGGCGCACGCCCTCGTGGATGGCGGCTTCAAAGCTGCCGTCAATGTGCACATCCGTGCCCAGCTCTACGAACACACAGGCCATGCCGGTGTCCTGACAGATGGGCAGGTCTTTTTCCTTTGCAGCGCCAAGGTTCGACCACAGCAGGTCTAATGTGTTCTTTGCCAGCGGCCACGGCTCTTCTTCCCGTGCCTTTTCCAGCGCGGCCTGCACGTCCTGCGGCAGCTGGGTGTTGGCCTTGATGCAGAGCTGCGCCACCGTATCTGTAATGCTCTGTGCGGAGATCGTTCTCATGCCTGTGTCCTCCGCTTACAACCGTGCCACGCCGGTCTCGCGGGCAGCCTTTGCCACGGCATTTGCCACAGCCTCGGCCACGCGGGGGTCGAACGCGCCGGGGATGATGTTCTCCTCGCTGCGGTCGGCATCGGTGATGAGGTCTGCAATGGCGTAGGCAGCAGCCAGCTTCATCTCATTGTTGATATCCCGGGCGCGGACGCTGAGCGCGCCCTTGAACAGGCCGGGGAAGCACAGCACGTTGTTGACCTGATTGGGGAAGTCGCTGCGGCCGGTAGCCATCACGCGCACACCGCCTGCCTTGGCTTCATCCGGCATGATCTCCGGGGTGGGGTTGGCCATGGCAAAGACGATGGCGTCCTTGTTCATGGTCTTGCACAGCTCGGTGGTCAGGATGCCGGGCTTGGACACGCCGATGAACACGTCGGCGCCCTCCAGCGCTTCCTTCAGGCCGCCCTTGACCTGACGGGGGTTGGTCACCTCGCCCAGCCAGTTCTTGTGCGCCTCGGCGCTGTTGCAGCCCTTGTACAGGGTGCCGAACTGATCCACCGCCACGATGTCCTTCGCACCGGCGGTCATCAGCATCTTGATGATGGCGGTACCGGCAGCGCCGGGGCCGTTCAGGACGATGTGTACGTCCTCCATCTTCTTATTCACCACCCGCAGGGCGTTGATGAGGGCAGCGGTGACCACGATGGCGGTGCCGTGCTGGTCATCGTGGAACACGGGAATGTCCAGCTCCCGCTCCAAGGTCTCCTCGATCTCAAAGCACTCCGGGCTCTTGATATCCTCCAGATTGATGCCGCCAAAGGTGGGCGCAATAGCCTTGCAGGCGGCGATGACGCTGGCAGCGTCGTGGGCGTCGATGCAGATGGGGAAGGCATCCACGCCGCCGAACTCCTTGAACAGCACGGCCTTGCCCTCCATGACAGGCAGACCAGCTTCCGGGCCGATATCGCCCAGACCCAGCACGGCAGTGCCGTTGGAGACAACGGCCACCATGTTGCCCTTGAAGGTGTACTTATACACATCCTCCGGGTTTTCCTTGATCTTGCGGCAGGGCTCTGCCACGCCGGGGGTGTAGGCGGTGGACAGGTCATCGCGGGTGGCAACCTCCACCTTGCTCACGATGCCCACCTTTCCCTTGTGGGTCTCGTGCATTTCCAGAGCTGCTTTATTGTAATCCATGGTTTTATCCTCCAATTTCAGCAAAAGGCTTTCCCCTGCAGGGAAAGGCTCATACAGTTTTATTGTAGCAGAACCGCCGGGGTATTTCCACCGGTTTTGCGGCATTTCCCGTCCCAAAGCGGGCAAAAGTGATACCTGTGCCGGGTGACATTTGTGGAATTTTCGCAAAAATCTTTTCTTTTCGCATTTTTCCGTTATAATAGGATGGTATGATATTTGCATTCTCCGTGAAAACGGTCTGCTATTTTTAGGAGGTATCTCTTTTGAAACGCATTACCAAGATCCTGTTGTGTGTGCTGTGCGCGGTGGCTGCTGTGCTGTGCGTAGCTGCGGCCTGCTTTATGCTGCTCAAAAAGCAGAGCGGCACCACGTCATCCTCTGCCGCATCCGGCGCAAGCGTGTCCGTCTACGGCAAGGTGTCGGATTTCGACTACGCCAGCTTCGATTATTCTGAGGGGCTGGACGATAACGGCCACTGGACCGGCATCCGCGCACTGGACTATGTGACCCTGCCGGAGGATGTATCCGCGCTGCCGCTTTCCAAGGCCGATATCGAGCCCACCGAGGCCGAGATCCAGACCCAGATCGACACTTTGCTGAACCAGTACGCCACCACCCAGAACATCACCGACCGGGCAGCCCAGAGCGGCGACACCGTGAACATCGACTATTCCGGCGCAGTGGATGGCGTAGCCTTTACCGGCGGCACCGCCACCGGCTACGACCTGACGCTGGGCAGCCATACCTTTATTGACGGCTTTGAGGATCAGATCATCGGCCACAACATCGGCGACGTCTTTGATGTGACTGTTACCTTCCCGGAGGGCTACGGCGACTCCACCGACGCCGAGGGCAACACCATCACCCTCAGCGGCAAGGAGGCCGTGTTCAGCGTGACCCTGAACGCCATCACCCAGAGCGTTGTGCCCACCCTGACCGACGAGTGGGTGGAGACCAATTTTGCCGCCAGCGACGACCTGCACACCGCAGACGCCCTGCGCCAGTACTTTGACAGCGCCCTGTACGCCAACAATCTGGACACCGCCGCGATGGACTATCTGCTCACGAACTCCACCTTTAAAGAAGTCCCCACTCAGATCACCAGCTACTACATCCGTATGTTCCTGAACTACCACTCTCAGCTTGCCGCTAAGTACGGCATGGAGCTGGACGCCTACGCACAGGCCAAGGGCTACGCCGATGCGGACGCATTTCTGGCAGATTCCGATGCCTACTTTGAGCATCTGGCAAAGCAGGATCTGGTTTTTCAGGCCATTGCGGAGCAGCTGGACATCACCCCCACACAGGAGCAGCTCGACAGCGCCAACAGTTCCTACGCCGACACCTACGGCGCACAGCGCAGTATGCTGAACGCTTTGCAGCTGGCGGTGCTGGACAAGGTGGAGGAAAGCGCCGTGCTTTCCTGACAGTGCGTCGAAAAACGATTTTAAATGGCTTCCGCTACGCTCTAGCCATATTCAGCGGAAAAATTATTTTTAATAGAGCAATGCCGGAGCGTCTGCGGACGCTCCGGCATTGCATTTTCACAAGAGGGGGCGTGGAGGAAAACGGCAGATGCCGCGCCGCTTTCTGCGAAAGCGCGGCGGGCGTGCCCGCTCCCCCGGGGGGAGCTGTCGCGCAGCGACTGAGGGGCTATAAATGGAGAAGCGAAAAAAGCGTTAAAGCGATAGCGCCGACTGGCGCAGCGCTAGCTTTTTTGTGCTTCGACTTCTTCTTTAGGATTGTCAAGGGCGAGTAGCCCTTGACGACGGGTTGCGGCACCCAGCATCCGCTTCGTGCCTTGGGCGGCACTCGCGTCTTGCTGGCCGCTGCCCCAACAACTGCTCCCTGTTTCCGCCGCTGGCGGCGGTCGCAGTTGTTGCGTTGCGGGGTGGGTGGAGTCCAGAGGTAGGGAGGGGGGAATCGGAACACCCCTCCCTACCTCTGGCCCAGCGGAGCGTCTTTGCACGCTGAAAGCAAGCAGAAGCTTTCCCCCAGCGGCGTTGCAGATGAATTTTCCGCTGCATTTTCTCCTTACAAAGCAAAAGGCCGCTGCACGGTGAGGTGCAGCGGCCTTGGTTTTCCACATTTTTACTTCGCAGTGTTGATAAAGCTGCGGTTGTCCCACAGGTACTTGATGCCGGAGATGGCGGTCACAGCGGCCACCAGCCAGCACAGGGCAATGGAGACCACCACCACGATGGAAACGCTTTCCAGCGTGCCGCGGTAGCTCAGGGCAGTGCCGAAGAAGTAGAAGATGATGCTCAGCATCTGCAAGACGGTCTTTACCTTGCCCCACATATTGGCGGCGATGACCTTGCCGTCCTTAGCACCAGCAGCCACCATGCGCAGACCGGACACTGCAAACTCGCGCGCCAGAATGATGCACAGCACCACGGGGCTGCACACGCCGTCCCGCAGCATGTAGATGAAGGCCACCGTGGTCAGCAGCTTATCGGCCAGCGGGTCGGCAAACTTGCCGAAATCCGTGACCATGTGCCACTTGCGTGCCAGATGGCCGTCCAGATAGTCGGTAAAGCTGGCAGCGGCAAATACGATACCGGCCAGCAGGTAGAAGGTGGGGTTGAAAGTGCCGTCTACAATGCCGTCCAGACCGGTCAGGGACACAAAGATCATGAACACCGGCACCAGAATGATGCGGGTCAGGGTAAGTTTATTGGGCAGATTCATAGGTTTTATCCTCCAATTCGTTATTTTACGACCGTACCATACAGATCGTAAAGGTCGCTGTCCTCTACCAGCACATCATAGAACTGGCCGGGGTACAACGGTTCCTCGCTGGAAACGCAGACGCAGCCGTCCACCTCCGGCGCATCGCCGGTGGTACGGCAGAGGTACAGGCCGTTTTCCTCGTCGATGCCGTCACACAGAACGTGCACGGTCTGGCCCACCTTTTCGGCCTGCTTCTGCGCCATGATGCCGGTCTGGATCTGCATCACCAGCTCGGCGCGCTTGTCCTTGACCTCCTGCTCGATCTGACCGTCCATCTTGGCAGCCACGGTGTTCTCCTCAGCAGAGTAGGCAAAGCAGCCCAGACGGTCGAACTGCACCTCCTTGACGAAGTTGCACAGATCCTCGAACTGCTCCTCGGTCTCGCCGGGGAAGCCCGCGATCAGGGTGGTGCGCAGGGTGATGCCGTGGATCTCGCGGCGCAGCTTGCCGATCACCTCCAACAGCTCCGCGCGGGTGGAGCGGCGGTTCATGTTCTTCAGGATGGTATCGTTGCAGTGCTGGATGGGCAGGTCGAGGTAGGGCACCACCTTCTCGTTGCGCTTCATGGCGGCGATGAATTCATCGGTGATGCGCTCCGGGTAGGCGTACATGATGCGGATCCATTCCAGCCCCGGCACCTTGTTCAGCTTATCCAGCAGCTCACAGATGCTGCCGGGCTTGCCCCAGTCCTCGCCGTAGGCAGTGGGGTCCTGCGCCACAACAATAAGCTCCTTCACGCCCTCACCCGCCAGCCAGCGGGCTTCGGCAACGCAGTCGGCCATATCGCGGCTGTGCAGCGGGCCGCGGATGCCCGGGATGGCGCAGTAGTGGCAGCGGTTATTGCAGCCCTCGGCAATCTTTAAGTACGCATAGTGGGCGGGCGTGCCGATGACGCGCTTGCCGCCCAGCGGGAAGTCCTTTTTGGCACCGTAGCTTTCCAGGTGATCCTCGCCGTGGAACAGCCGCTCCACGATGGTATCAATGGCCTTGTTGGAGGCGCAGCCCACAACGGCGTCAACCTCGGGGATCTCTTCCTCGATCTGGCTGCGGTAGCGCTCGGCAAGGCAGCCGGTAACGATGACCTTCAGGTTCGGGTTCTGCTGCTTATAAGCGCAGGCTTCCAGAATGTTTTCAATGGCCTCGGTCTTGGCGCTCTCGATAAAGCCGCAGGTGTTCACAAGAATGACATCGGCTTCGGCCAGATCGGCCACGGTCTCGTGCCCGGCAGACAGCAGGATGTGCACCATCACATCCAGATCCACCTGATTTTTCGGGCAGCCAAGGGAAATACACGCAATTTTCATAAGGGATGATACTCTCTTTCTCTTTTGAGGGATGCTTTTGATTTTTTACGATTTAAGGATTTAAAATGCGCTCCGCGTTCGCTTTGCGCATCATCAGCGGAAGAACTATTTTAAATTTCGGGTTACAGGAAAGTCTGCGGACTTTCCTGTAACCCATTTTCACGGAGAGAGGTTTGGAACGAACTCCCTCAGTCAAAACCTGTCGGTTTTGCCAGCTTCCTCGGAGAGGGAGCCTTTGGCATGGCGGGAAAGCTTCTTATTGCACTTGAGACTTTAGCACCGAGGGCAGCGGCGTGCGCCCTCTCCGTCATCGCTACGCGATGCCACCTCTCCCAAAGGGAGAGGCAAGAGCACGCCCAGAAGCCTTCCTATTAAACATAATACTTTAGCAACGGGCTTTAAACCTTGGCTCTCCCTGAGAGGAAAGACTTCCCCCGCTCCGGGGGAAGATGTCGCCGTAGGTGACAAAAGGGGGAATCTGGCGCGGGAGCGCCTGAGAGGGCGTTTTATTCCTCCTCCACCCTGCGGATGGCTTCTTTGATGGTGGGGTAGGCAAAGCCGCGGCGCTGCAACGCGGCCACCACAAGGTCTCGGCGGCCGATGGCAAGCTTTTTACGGTAGCGGCTGTCCACCAGCGCGGCGGCGGCTTCCAGCTCCGGGTCATCGCCGTCCTCCGGGGCGTAGACCGCTTCCAACGCCCCTGCTACCTCGGCGGGAGCAAGCCCCTTCTGGCGCAGGCTCTGGGCGGCGGCGCGGCGGCTTTTGCGGGCAGCCAGCAGACTGTGTGCCCGTGCTTCGGCGTAGCGGGCATCGTTCACATAGTCCAGCTGCACCATCTCGGCCACCGCGGCGGCAGCAGCGGGCTCGGTATAGCGGCGGCACAGCCGCTCATATAGCATATTGGCAGAGACCTCCTGCCCGGCCAGCGTTTCCAGCGCACTGGCCCGCGCCTTGGCGGGGTCGGCACACTTTTCCGCATCCGGGCGGGGTCGGCGGCGGTAGAAGGCCATTTAGTCCTCCACCATGATGTCCAGCTCGCTCTCGCTGCTGCGGGTGGGTGCCTTGACCACCGGCTCCTTTGCGGCGGCGGGCTCGGCGGGCTTCTCCACTGCGGCGGCGGCGCGGCCTGCCGGGCGGCGGGTGGCGTACAGCTTATCGGCGTTGGCGCGGATCTGCCCCTCGATGTCATTGGCGATCTCGGGGTTATCCTTTAAGAACTGCTTGGCGTTGTCGCGGCCCTGACCCAGACGGATATCGCCGTAGTTGAACCATGCGCCGCTCTTCTGCACGATGCCCAGCTTGACGCCCACGTCAATGAGCTCGCTCATTTTGGAGATGCCCTCGCCGAACATGATGTCGAACTCGGCCTCACGGAACGGCGGAGCTACCTTGTTCTTGACGATCTTGGCGCGGGTGTGATTGCCGATGAACTGGCCGGAGGAGTCTTTCAGGCCCTCCACGCGGCGGATGTCGATACGCACTGAGGCGTAGTATTTCAGGGCGCGGCCGCCGGTGGTCACCTCCGGGTTACCGTACATGACGCCCACCTTCTCGCGCAGCTGGTTGATGAACACGCAGACCGTGTTGGTCTTGCCGATGACGCTGGTCAGCTTGCGCATGGCCTGACTCATCAGACGTGCCTGCAAGCCCACATGGCTGTCGCCCATCTCGCCCTCGATCTCGGCGCGGGGCACCATGGCAGCTACCGAGTCCACTACGATGGCATCAATGGCACCGGAGCGCACCAGTGCTTCGCAGATCTCCATGGCCTGCTCGCCGGTGTCCGGCTGGCTGACCAGCAGGTTGTTGATGTCCACGCCCAGTGCCTCGGCATAGGTGGGGTCCAGTGCGTGCTCAACGTCGATAAAGGCCACCTCGCCGCCCTTCTTCTGGGCTTCGGCAAGGATGTGCAGTGCCAGCGTGGTCTTACCGCTGGATTCCGGGCCGTACACCTCGATGATGCGTCCGCGCGGCACACCGCCCACGCCCAGCGCCAGATCCAGCCCCAGACTGCCGGTGGAAATGGCATCCACCTGCATGGAGGCGTTGTCGCCCAGTTTCATAACGGCGCCCTTGCCGAACTGCTTTTCGATCTGCGCCAGCGCCGTAGCCAGCGCGTCCTTCTTGGCTTCCGGCTCGGTCTTTTGGGTGGCCGGTGCAACGTTGTTGTTCTGATTTTTTGCCATAGCCTGCTGCTCCTTTATCCTTTGGGCCCGCAGAGGGCGGGCTGTCCTTCGCTTTCCTTCTTAGTATAACACAAAATCAAAATATTACAACAAGAAGTTGTTTGTTTTTTCCAATTTATTTTGGGCGGCGGGCAGTCACGCAGCGGTCGTTGCCGCCAAAGTCCTGAATGCAGCGGATGTCTGCCCAGCCGTACTCCGCCAGCAGGGCGGTTACGGCTTCCCTCTGCTGCCAGCCGATCTCCAGCACCAGCGCCCCGCCGGGGCACAGCGCATTTTGGTAGTGCTGCGCCAGCGCCCGGTAGAACACAAGGCCGTCCTCCCCGGCTTCCAGCGCCATGGCAGGCTCCTGCGCCACCTCGGGCTGCAGCTGCTCCATCTCGGCGGCGGTCAGGTACGGCGGGTTGGAGACGATAAGTTCCAGCTGCCCCTCCGGCAGGGTCTCCCAGTAGGTGAACAGGTCGCCCTGCACCGGCTGCACCGCGTAGGCGGGCTTTTTGCCTGCCCGCAGGGCGTTCAGCGCCGGGCCCCAATCAAAAGAAGGAGCATCTGCCTGCTCAAGGGCAGAGGGTTCCAATACGTTCTCGGTCTGTCTGCCCTGCCCGGTCAGAGCGCAGCGGGCATTCTTTTCCAGATAGACAAAGGCCGCCGGGCTTTTTTCCACGCAGGTCACCTGCGCAGCGGGGCAGAAGCGCTTGACCCCCAGCCCCAGACAGCCTGTACCGGCGCAGAGGTCCAGCACCCGGGGCGCTGCGATGCCCACAAGGGTCTCGGCAGCGGCCTGCGCCACCACTTCGGTATCTGCCCGGGGGCAGAGCACCCCGGGACCCACCGCCAGCTCAAAGTCTAAAAAACTCCAGCTGCCGCAGAGGTATTGCAGCGGCTCCCGCGCGGCGCGGCGGGTGCAGAGCACTTCCAGCGCCGCCGCCTGCTCTGCGGTCAGCGGACGGTCGGAAAGGCGCACGTCCCGCCCGGTGGCCAGCCGGAACAGCTCCCGCGCGTCAAAATCCGCGTCCGGGCAGCCTGCGGCGGTCAGCCGCTGCTCCACCTCCCGCACCGCTGCGCGTGGGAGCATTGCTTCGTTTACCATTTGCCCTCCTCCGGGGTCTCGGGCAGCACGGGGGTAACGGCTGCAATGGCCACCTCGATCATGCTGTCATCCGGCTCAAAGACGGTGAGATGCTGCACCCAGATGCCCGGCTGCCGGATGATACGGGTGGCGATGTTATCCGACCGACCGCACCACTTGAGCAGCTCGTAGCTGATGCCCATGACCAGCGGCAACAGCAGCAGCTTGCACACCACCCGCAGACCAATACTGCCCCACGGCAGCACGCTGTACAAGAACACGCTGACGATGACCACCAGAATGAGGAAGCTGGTGCCGCAGCGGGGGTGGAAGCGGGTGTACTTGCGCACGTTCTCCACGGTCAGCGGGTCGCCCGCCTCGTAGCAGGCAATGGTCTTGTGCTCTGCACCGTGGTACTCGAACACGCGGTGGATCTCCTTCATTTTGGAGATCGCCACCATATAGGTCAGGAAGATGGCCACCTTCAGCACGGCTTCCAGCACCACCTTGCCCCAGCGCCCCAGCGGCAGCAGACGGTTCACCCCGCCCACAAGGAAGGTGGGCAGCACGGTGAACAGCAAAATCGCCAGCAGACCGCCCAGCACCGCCGCCACGGTCATCAGCGCATTCTCGGCTTTTTCGCCCAGATGCTCTCCCACCCATTTTTCAAAGGCGGTCTCCTCCTCGGCGGGGTCGTAGTCATCGCCCATGCTCACCTGTGCCGAGTACATCATGTAGCGGTAGCCCACGATCATACTCTCGATCATGGCAATGGCACCGCGCACCAGCGGGATCTTCGTCCACACCCCATGGGTGGGGGTGGGGTCGAGCTTGGTCTCAATGGTGCCGTCCGGTTTGCGCACGGCGCAGCACATCTGCTTGGGGCCGCGCATCATGATGCCTTCCATCAGTGCCTGCCCGCCCACGCTGGTCTTAAAGCGTTCCTTTTTAGGTTGATTCATTGGTTTCTCCCGATATCCGCCCCTGCCGCTTGCAGCAAAGGACGGTCTTTTTGTATTTTATCCGGGGCATATCCCCGAGCAAAGCTCATTTTAGCACACAAATGTGACAAAATCTGTGTTTTGGGTGCTACTCATGCCTTGTGGTACAGCGGCAGACCCAGCGTGACCACCGTGCCACGCCCGAGAGTGCTTTTGATATCCAGCGTACCGTCCAGTGCGGTCATGATAGAATCCACCAGCGCCAGACCGATGCCGCTGCCGCGCACCGAGTTGCTGCCCTTGTAGAACTTGGTCTTTACGTTTTCCAGATCCTCCGGCGGGATGCCGCGTCCCTGATCGATGATCTCCACAAAGGCTTTGTACTCCCCTGCCCACAGCTTTACCGTGATGCGTCCGCCGGGGGCAGAGTATTTGATGGCGTTATCCAGAATATTGATGAACACCTGCCGCAGACGGTCGGGGTCGGCGTAGACAGGGATCATCTCCTCCGGCTCGGTGTAGTGGAGCAGCAGCCCCTCCTGCCGGATGCGCGCCTCGCAGAAGAGCACCGCATCGGTCAGCTCTGCCACCAAGTCCAGCGGCCGGCACTCCATGCGGATGCGTCCGTTCTGCAGGCGGCTGAAATCCAGCAGCTCCTCCACCATATTGTTCAGCCGCCCGGTCTCGTTGTTGATGATCTCCAGCCCCTTGCGGTAGTTCTCATCGGTGGGGTCATCCAAGGTCATCAGGGTCTCCACCCAGCCCCGGATAGAGGTAAGCGGTGTGCGCAGTTCGTGGGACACCGAACTGATGAACTCGTTCTTCATCTTCTCGGTCTCTTCCAGTCCCTCGGCCATCTGGTTGATGGTGCCGCGCAGCCGGTCCACCTCGTCGTGAGGGTCGCCGGTCAGGGGCAGACGCACATCCAGCTCGCCCCGGGCGATGCCGGCGGCGGTGCGCTCCACCTGCCCCAGCGGCACCACGATGCCCCGCACAAAATACAGCCCGGACATGACCGTAAACAGCAATATTGCCACTGCAATGAATCCGCTGACGATAACGGCGTTTTTGACCTGCCGCTCCACCAGCGCCAGACTGGTGACCAGCCGCAGCGCAGCCACGTCCTCGGCGTCGTAGGGCACCAGCGAGCAGGCCGCCATGACCATCTCGCCGGACTGAGTGCGGTACACCGCCACGCCCAGACCGTCCGGTGCGCCAAGCGCCTGTTCAAAATCCTTACTGCTGACGATACCCTCCGCGTCCGTACCGCTGGAAGAGGCGATGACGCCGCCGTAGCTGTCCAGCAGCATGAACTCGTATTTGTCCTTATCGGCAAACTGTTCCACCATGCGCCGCAGCGCCAGACTGCGGCTGGCGGCGGCGCTCTGGGCGGTATCGCCGGTATACATTTTCAGCTGACCGGTCACCGAGGAGAACCGCCGGTACATGATCTGCTGCACACTGCCGTAGTAGCTGCGGGTATAGCTGTACAGAAACATCGCTTCGGCCAGCAGCACCACCAATACGGTGATAAGCAGGTTGCCCCGCAGCCAGCGGCGGGTGATACCGCTTCGCATAACAGTGTCCTCCTTTCGGTGAGTATAGACGATTGGAAATGGTCTCCGCTTGCGCTCTGACCATTTTCAGCGGAAAGCTTATTTCAAATTTCGCGTTTGTCGCGGCCTGCGGGCCGCTCCAAACGCACTTTCACAGAAGGGATTTTATTCTTCCCACCGGTAGCCGTAGCCCCACACGGTCATGATGTGGGTGGGGTGGCTGGGCTCGTCCTCCACCTTCATGCGCAGGCGGCGGATGTTCACATCCACGATCTTTACATCGCCGAAGTAGTTCTCGCCCCAGACCCCTTTCAGGATCTTTTCGCGCACCAGCGCGGTACCCGGGTTGCGGAAGAACAGCTCCATGATCTGGAACTCCACCTGCGTCAGCTCGATGGGCTGACCGGCTTTCAGCAGCACGCGGCGGTTCTCGTCCAGCACAAAGTCTCCGCTGGTCAGGGTACCCAGCGGGGTGTTCCCGTTGCTGTCCTCCTCCTTGGTGCGGATGACCCGGCGGCACAGCGCCTCCACACGCGCCATCAGCTCGCTGACGCTGAAGGGCTTGGTCATGTAATCGTCTGCACCGATGGACAGGCCGCGGATCTTATCCTGCTCCTGCCCCTTGGCGCTGAGGATGATGATGCCGATCTGCTGGTCGGTGCGGCGGATGGTCTCGCACAGCGAGAATCCGTTCATGCCCGGCAGCATCACATCCAGAATGGCGGCATCACAGCCGGGCTTCTGCGCCAGCAGCGGTAGGGCAGCTTCGGCGCTTTCGGCCTCCACCACCTCCATCCCCGCATGGCGCAGGTTCAGGGCGATCATATCACGGATATTGGCTTCATCTTCTACAACAAGCACTCGTACCATGCTGCATCCTCCATTCCTTAATTCAGCAGATACAACGCCTTGGAAAGGCGGTAATTTGTATCGGCAAGCAAAACGCCCGGGCCCATTCTGGCCTGCACCTGACGGGACGCCACCACGCCAAGCCTTGTCCAGCCGGTGGAGTTGGCCGAGGTCCTTGCCAGCCGTACCGTCAGCACCAGCTGATCCTCGTCTACGGTGCGCAGCTCCACCGCGCCGTCAAATTCCTCGCTGTCGGTCAGTTTCAGGTTGCCCTCCCACTCGGCGGGCAGTTCGATATAACAGTTGGTCT
Source organism: Faecalibacterium sp. I3-3-33 (assembly GCF_023347295.1). Taxonomy (NCBI): domain Bacteria; kingdom Bacillati; phylum Bacillota; class Clostridia; order Eubacteriales; family Oscillospiraceae; genus Faecalibacterium; species Faecalibacterium sp. I3-3-33. The sequence continues at coordinate 404,303 of NZ_CP094469.1, read as the reverse complement.
CCTCGTCCAGCAGACCAAAGCTTTTTTCCGGATGTCTGCTGGTGTAGTCCATCCAGACGATAAAGTCCATGCGGCGGCTCTGGCTCAGGTTCAGCAGACCCGCCTCGTCCGGCTGGGTGGGGATCTCCACGATGCCGTCCCCATCCAAGTCCCGGCTGACCAGCGTGGGCACGTTGCGCAAAGAGGCGTTATACAGCCGCTGGCTGCTGATCCTTGTGGCGGGCACCATCTGCTGGCTGTTCTCATCGTAGCACAGCAGCACCGAGGCCAGATTGTTGCCGGAAATGCCGGTCCAGCCGTCCAGCACCAGATAGTGCCGCCCGTCCGCGCCTGCGCCCGCCGCCACCGAGGCACAGCCGGAGAACTTATCTGCGGAAAGGCCGTTGACTGCCACCTGCCGGAAGCTGCCCTTGCGGTCCGCGGTCAGCAGCTCGATCTGCACGCTGCCGTCCTCCTGCGTGGACATCAGGATCAGATCCTCACTGCTGCCGCCGGTGATATTTTCCACCAGATACTGCTCGTATTGCTGCTCCAGAATGGTGGACAGGGTGCCGTCCTGATAGGAATACACCGCCAGATAGTGGTCATTCTGGGCGGCGGTATAGCCCACCACCAGCTGGCAGCTGTCTGTATCCTGCAATTGGGCAAGGCTGACGTTCTCCACCGTTTCGGCAAGGCCTTCCACGCTCTGGCGCACCTGCCAGCTTCCGGCGTCGTCCCGCTGCAAGATAGCCATGCAGACGTTGGCGGTCTGGGCGGTGGTATACAGCACCGCCGCATCCTGCTGGCCATCGCCGTCCAGATCTTGCAGCACAAAGGGAGAAAGCAGTTCACCCTGAATGGGATACTTCAGCTGGGCGCTCTCCCCCAGCCAGTCGTTCAGGGCAGTTTGCAGCGCGCCGTAATCGCCGGAAAGTTTCGGGGCACGCAGCAGCTCCTCTACCTGTGCCTTTTCGTTGGCCGGCAGCAGCGTCTGGCAGCTGCACAGCACAAAGCACAGCAGCGTGCACAGCACCAGCCGCAGCCTGCGGGTTCTGTTCATACCGGTCAACCTCCTTCCGGGCATAAAAAATGCTATTTTCAGTATACCACACTTTGCGGATACAAAAAAGGGGGTGCTTGTGCGCGGGACGATTTGGAATGCGCGCCGCGTGCGCTTTGCGCATCATCAGCGGAATAATTATTTAAAATAGAGCAATGCCGGAGCGTCTGCGGACGCTCCGGCATTGCATTTTCACAGGTGGGGTCGTGGAGGAAAACGGCATTTGCAGCGCCGCTTTCTGCGAAAGCGCGGCGCTGCAAGGAGAGTGGGCTTGCCCTCTCAGGCGCTCCCGCGCCAGCTCTCCCAAAGGGAGAGCCAAGCCGTAAAGTTCGTTGCTAAAGTGTCAGGTACAATGAGAAACTCTCTGGCAGTGCTCTTGGCTCTCCCTTTGGGAGAGCTGTCAAGCCCGACAGGGCTTGACTGAGAGGGCGCACGCTGTTAGCCCTGTCGTTAAAATTTCAAACATAACAAGAAACTTTACCGCTATGCCAAAGGCTCCCTCCCCGAGGGAGCTGGCAAAACCGTCAGGTTTTGACTGAGGGAGTTAAACGCTCCCCCTTTTGGAATCCATCGCGCAGCGACTGAGGGGGTAAACCACAAAAAAAGAAACCACTGCACAAAAGCTGTGCAATGGTTTCTTTGGTTACTGTATCAAACAGTCAGAGCAGGATCAGACGAGCTCCAGAACTGCCATCTCAGCTGCGTCGCCGCGGCGAGCGCCGATCTTGATGATGCGGGTGTAGCCGCCGTTGCGGTCAGCGTACTTGGGGCTGATCTCATCAAACAGCTTCTTTGCAACATCTTCCTTGGTGATGTAGGCGTAGACCTGACGCTTGGTGTGCAGGTCGCTGGCCTTGCCAAGGGTGATCATCTTCTCGGCCATGGAACGAACGTCCTTAGCGCGAGTGACAGTGGTCTCAATCTTGCCATTCTCTAACAGGTAGGTAACCATAGCGCGCATCATAGCGTTGCGGCTGTCGCTGGTTCTACCGAGCTTTCTGGTACCGGGCATCCCGTTTCACTCCTTAAATTATTTTAGTTATTCGTCATCCGTGTTCAGCTTGAAGCCGAGGGAGTCCAGCTTAGCCATGACTTCCTCCAGGCTCTTGCGACCGAGGTTACGGACCTTCATCATCTCGTCCTCGCTCTTGCTGACCAGATCTTCCACCGTGTTGATCCCTGCGCGCTTCAGGCAGTTGAAGGAACGCACGCTCAGATCCAGCTCTTCGATGGTCATCTCCAGAGCCTTCTCCTTGTCGTCGTTGGTCTTTTCTACCATGATCTCAGCGCCGGCGGCCTCGTCCGACAGGTTGACGAACAGGTTCAGGTGCTCGGTCAGCACACGGGCAGCCAGAGAAACGGCTTCCTGTGCGTTGATCGTGCCATCAGTCCAAACCTCAATGGTCAGCTTGTCGTAATCAATAGCCTGTCCAACACGGGTGCTCTCGACGTTATAATTCACCTTGAGCACAGGGGTGTAAATGCTGTCAACGGGAAGGGTGTTGATATCGTTCTTCTCGATGATAGCCTGTTTGTTGCGCTCTGCGGGCACATAGCCGCGACCCTTGTCGAAAGTCAGCTCCATAACGAGCTTGGCACCCTCGCCCAGAGTTGCAATGTGCCACTCAGGGTTCAGAATTTCGATGTCGTCGCCCTGCTTGATGTTGTCAGCAGTGACCTCACAGGGACCAACTGCCTCAACACGCACTGTCTTCGGACCCTCGGTGTACAGCTTTGCAGCGATACCCTTCAGGTTCAGGACAATTTCGGTAACGTCTTCCTTGACGCCCTCAATGGTGGAGAACTCGTGGACCACACCGTCAATCTTGACGCTGGTCACGGCGACACCGGGCAGAGAGGAAAGAAGCACACGACGCAGGCTATTGCCCAGTGTGATGCCAAAGCCACGCTCCAGAGGTTCTGCCACGAATTTACCGTAGCGGCCGTCCGGGGACAGGCTTGCCGTTTCGATCTTGGGACGTTCAATCTCCATCATATCTATGCCCTCCTTGTCAAACCGGTGTTTCCACCGGCCCATTATTGAATTCTTTCAAAAAAGAATGCGAAAGCGTACCATCCAAAAGGAAGGCACCGCCTTCTTAATGGATTACTTGGAGTACAGCTCGACGATGAGGTGCTCTGCGACTTCGTAGTCGATATCGCTGCGCTCGGGCAGCTTAGCGACAACGCCCTTCAGAGAACCGGTCTCGCGGTTCAGCCATGCGGGCAGAGCCACGACGGGAGCCTCGGCACCGGTCAGCTTTGCAAACTTTGCAGAGCTGCGGCTGGACTCGCGCACTTCGATCACATCGCCAGCCTTCACCTGGTAAGAGGGGATGTTGACCTTCTTGCCGTTGACGGTGAAGTGAGCGTGAGACACCAGCTGACGAGCGTCGCGGCGGGTCTGAGCAAAGCCCAGACGGAACACGACGTTGTCCAGACGGCACTCCATGATCTGGAGCAGGTTCTCACCGGTCTTGCCGGGGCGAGCCTCTGCCTTCAGGTAAGCGTTGTGGAACTGCTTCTCCAGAACGCCGTAGATGAACTTGACCTTCTGCTTCTCCTTCAGCTGAGATGCGTACTCAGACTGCTTCTTGCGGACGTTGCCATTGGAGTTGCGGGTGGTATTCTTCTTTGCATAGCCCATGACCGCAGGAGAAATGCCCAGGGCCTTGCAACGCTTTGCGATAGGCTGCGTATTCTTTGCCATAATTCAATTTCCTCCTTCGATCAGACACGACGGCGCTTCGGGGGACGGCAGCCGTTGTGGGGGATGGGAGTCACGTCCTTGATCAGGGTGACTTCCAGACCGGTAGCCTGCAGCGCACGGATAGCGGACTCGCGGCCAGCGCCGGGGCCCTTGACGTAAACTTCAACAGTCTTCATGCCGTGCTCGATCGCAGTCTTAGCTGCGGTCTCGGCAGCGGACTGAGCTGCGAACGGGGTGCTCTTGCGGCTGCCACGGAAGTTCAGGGAGCCGGAGGAGCACCAAGACACTGCATTACCCTGCAGGTCGGTGATAGTAACGACAGTATTGTTGAAGGTAGACTGGATGTGAGCCTGACCAGCAGCAATGTTCTTGCGCTCTTTCCGCTTCATGCGGACATTTGCGCCCTTCTTGGCGTTATTTGCACTTGCCATTTCTCAAATCCTCCTTACTTCTTCTTGTTTGCGACAGTGCGCTTGGGACCCTTGCAGGTACGAGCATTGGTCTTGGTGCGCTGGCCGCGGCAGGGCAGATTCTTGCGATGGCGGGTGCCACGGAAGGACTGGATCTCGACCAGACGCTTAATGTCCAGAGCCACGTTGCGGCGCAGGTCGCCTTCAACGAGGATGTTAGCCTGATCGATGTAGTCACGGATCTTAGCCTCTTCGTCCAGAGTCAGATCCTTGACGCGGGTATCGGGGTTGATGCCAGTTGCTTCCAGGATCTTGTTAGCAGTGGTCTGGCCGATACCATAAACGTAGGTGAGACCCACCTGAACGCGCTTCTCGCGGGGCAGGTCAACGCCGGCAATACGTGCCATAGTAGTTTCCTCCAAAAATCATCCCATGTCAGTGTCGGGGTCTGCGCCGGGACTCTACGCACTTGACCCCCAGGCGCCCGAATTAGCCCTGGCGCTGCTTGTGCTTGGGGTTCTGGCAGATGACCATCACGCGGCCTTTGCGGCGGATGACCTTGCACTTTTCGCAGATGGGTTTCACGGAAGGCTTGACCTTCATGATGTTGAACCTCCTTTTGGTTGATGCCCTGACGCTTATTTGGAGCGCCAGGTGATGCGGCCCTTAGAAAGATCATAGGGCGACATTTCCACGGTTACCTTGTCCCCGGGCAGGATACGGATGAAATTGGTCCGCAGCTTGCCGGAGATGTGCGCTAAGAGGATGTGACCGCTGGGAGTGAGCTTCCCGGTGTTCTTATCCTCGCTCAACATTTCCACCTTAAAGATGGCGTTGGGCATGGCTTCACGCACAATGCCTTCGATCTCGATGACGTCTTCTTTAGACAAGCTATTTGCCTCCTCATTGGATCTGCTCAGTTTGTCATAATTGAGCACCGGTGCTCCCGCTCCAAAAAAACAGAAAGCACTGCATTCTTCCGTGCCTGCGCCCGTTTTTGTGCAGTTTGCCGCTTCTTTTTTCAAGAGCTTTCACGCCGATTCCCAGACGGACAGGTGGCGATGAGCGCCACATACTTCATCTCCTGCGGCACAAAATCCGCAAAACGGGCAGACTAAGCCTGTCCGTCGAGGAAGTATCTGGCTTCCACAGCCATTTATAGATTATACACCTTTTGTTGTCAATTTGCAAGAGGTTTTTTCCGTATTTCCGATAAAAAATTATTCTGTATAAAAGCTCTTTTCTGCCCCGTCCGGCTTTCGCGTTTCTCCACCGTGAAGGTGAAACTTTTTCACGAAAACTTGTCACAATTGCACAAATTGCAGGGGTGAAAAGAGAAAGGAGCCGCCACACATCATCTGTGCAGCGGCTCCTTTTAATGGTTGCTTACTTCAGGCTGAAGGTGGCCGGGTCAAAATCCGGGTCATCCCAGCTGCGGGTCATGATCTCGGTGCGGTCCTTCAGGATGGCGATGGAGTGCTCAAAGTGAGCAGCCAGTCCGCCGTCCTTGGTCTTGACAGTCCAGCCGTCGCTGAGCTGCTTGATCTTGTAGTCACCCTGACAGATCATCGGCTCGATGGCGATGGTCATGCCGGGCACCAGACGGGGCCCGCGGCCCTGATGGCCGTAGTTGGGCACCTCGGGATCCTCGTGCAGCTCCTTGCCGGTGCCGTGACCCACAAAGTCACGCACCACAGAGAAGCCCGCGTCCTCGCAGTAGCTCTGCACGGCATAGCCGATATCGCCGATGCGGTTGCCCGCCACGGCCTGTTCGATGCCCTTGTACAGAGAAGCCTTGGTCACCTCCAGCAGGCGCTGGGCTTCCAAGTCCACCTTGCCCACCGCGTAGGTGCAGGCGTTGTCGCCGTTGAAGCCGTCCACCTTGGCACCGGTGTCGATGCTCACGATGTCACCCGGGCGGATGACGATATCATGAGAGGGGATGCCGTGGATGACGGTATCGTTCAGGCTGATGCAGGCTGTGCCGGGAAAACCGTACAGACCCTTGAAGTTGGGAATGCCGCCGTGCTTCACGATGAAGTCGTAGATCAGCTTGTCCAGCTCCCAAGTGGTCATGCCTGCTTCGATGTGCTCTCCGCCGTACTTCAGGGCAGCTGCGCTCAGGGCGTTTGCCCGGCGCATACCGTCCAGCTCTTTTGCATTTTTGATCTGGATCACGCTTATGCCTCCAAAGCCTTCATGACTTCAGCCGTAGTCTCCTCGATGGAGGGGCAGAACTTGATCTCTGCCAGCTTGCCGCGGGTGCGGTAGAACTCCACCAGCGGCTCGGTCTGCTCATGGTAGGCTTTCAAACGATCCAGCACGGTTGCGGGCTGGTCGTCCTTGCGGATGACGGTCTTGCCGCCGCACAGGTCGCAGACGCCCTCCACCTTGCTCTTCTTGTTCAGGATGTGGTAGCTTGCGCCGCACTTCTCGCAGACGCGGCGGCCGCTCATGCGTTCCACGATCACGTTGTCCTCAACCTGCAGCTCCAGCACCTTGTCGATGCGGATGCCCATGGTCTCGATGGCCTCTGCCTGCGCAATGGTGCGGGGCACGCCGTCCAGAATGAAGCCGTTGGCGCAGTCAGCCTGTGCCAGACGCTCCTTCAGGATGCCGATGATGACTTCATCGGGCACCAGCGCGCCGGCGTCCATAAAGCTCTTGGCCTTCAGGCCCATCTCGGTGCCCTCCTTGACAGCAGCGCGCAGGATGTTGCCGGTGCTGATGGAAGGGATGTTCAGCTTTGCGCAGATGATCTCGGCCTGCGTGCCTTTGCCTGCGCCGGGTGCGCCCAACAGGATCAGATTCATAGGATCGCTTCCTTTCTTATATGTTGCGTTATAGAAACATACCGTACAAAAAGCAAAAAAGCACTGAAAAGTATGAGCGTACTCTCCTTTCCAGTGCTTTCTTACATCTTTATTGCTTCAGATCAGCCAAGGAAACCCTTGTGGTTGCGCATGGTCATAAAGCTATCGAGGCTGCGGGTGGTATCCAGTGCCACACCAACCACGATCAGCAGGCTGGTACCGCCCAGCTGAATGCTCATACCGGTCAGGTTGCCCAGAATGATCGGCAGTACAGCCACCGCAGCCAGGAAGATGGCACCGATGAGGGTGATCTTGTTCAGGGTGCGGGTGATGAAATCGCTGGTCGGCTTACCGGGACGGAAGCCGGGGATCGAGCCGTTGTTGCGGCGCAGATTGTTGGCGATCTCAACAGGGTTGTACTGGATGGCCACATAGAAGTAGTTGAATGCCAGGATCAGCAGCAGGTAGATCACAACGTACAGCCAAGAGGTGTAGTTGAAGGTATGGAAGAACGCATACCAGACCGGGTGAGCGGTCTGATCGATCTGCAAAAAGCTGCCGATAGTGCCCGGGATGGACACCAGTGCCGAAGCGAAGATGATGGGCATGACGCCGCTCATGTTCAGCTTCAGGGGCAGGTAGCTGTTCTGGCCGCCCATCTGCTTCCGACCCACCACACGCTTGGCGTACTGGATGGTGATGCGGCGCTCTGCGTTGGTCATGACCACCACAAAGACCACAGCGACCAGTGCCAGAATCACCAGAACGGGCAGCAGGATATAGAACTGCGGCTCGCCGGCCGCTGCGCGGGTCATCAGACCCGTCACAGAGGTGTACAGCGAGGACCAGTTGGAAACGATGGAGGCGAAGATCAGAAGGGAAACACCGTTGCCGATACCCTTGTCATCGATCTGCTCGCCCGCCCAGGTGATCAACTGAGCACCTGCAACGAAGGTAGCAATGATGACCACAGCGGCGAACACGCCGACTGCGCCGGAAACATACTTCAGTGCACCCATATTGCGGATCACGAAGTAGTAGCCAATGCTCATGATCAGTGCGACCACGGCACCGGCGTACCGGTTGATCTGCTGCAGCTTCTGCTGGCCGTCTGCTTCCTTTGCCAAATTTTCCAGCGCGGGAATGGCCACAGTCAGCAGCTGCACAATAATAGAGGCGTTGATATAGGGTGTCACACCTAACGCGAAGAGCGTGCATCTTGCCAGTGCGCCGCCGCTCATCATATTGAGGTACGAGAGCATATCGCCGTTTGCAAACATCTGCGTCAGTGCAGAGCCGGAAACGAACGGCACGGGGATGGCACAGCCAAGACGGTAAACCACGAGGATCGCCAGCGTGAACAGAAGACGATTTTTAAGCTCGGGGATCTTCCATGCGTTACGGAATGTCTGGAACACCTTACATCACCTCAGCCTTTCCGCCTGCCTTCTCGATTTTCTCTTTGGCAGAAGCGGAATAGGCTGCGGCCTTCACGGTCAGAGCCTTGGTCAGCTCGCCGTTGCCCAGAACCTTAACGCCGTCCAGGGTCTTTTTGACCAGACCCTTAGCCTTCAGAGCCTCGGTATCGACGACATCGCCGGCATTGAAAGCAGCCTCCAGGTCAGCCACGTTGACGATGGCGTACTGGGTAGCAAAGATGTTGTTAAAGCCAACCTTGGGCAGGCGGCGTGCCAGAGGCATCTGGCCGCCCTCGAAACCAGCGTGCTTCACGCCGGAACGGGCCTTCTGGCCCTTGCTGCCGAAGCCGGCAGTCTTGCCATTGCCGGAGCCAATGCCGCGGCCCTTGCGGGTCACAGGCTTATTGGCGCCCTTGCTGGCGTGCAATTCATGAAGCTTCATTGTGCGTATACCCCCTGCTATTAGGCTTCGGTGACGCTGAGCAGGAAGCCGATCTTTGCGATCTTGCCCTGCGTAGCGGCGTTGTCAGGCTGAACGGTAACGTCGCCCGGCTTCTTCAGGCCCAGAGCCTCAGCGGTAGCGATCTGCTTAGCGCCGCGGCCGATCAGGCTCTTCTTCAGCTCGATCTTGAGCATCTTATCTGCCATGGTTAGTTACCTCCTTAACCCAGAATTTCTTTCACGGTCTTGCCGCGCTTCTCAGCGACAGACTCGGCGCTGACCAGACCGCACAGACCTGCAAAGGTAGCAGCAACAACGTTGATGGGGTTGTTGGAACGCATAGACTTCGCACGAACGTCCTTGATGCCAGCAGCCTCAATGACGGCACGCACGGGGCCGCCGGCGATCATACCGGTACCGGGTGCAGCCGGCTTGAGCAGAACAGCGCCTGCGCCGTACTTGCCGACGATCTCGTGGGGGATGGTGGTGCCCTTCAGGGCAACCTTGTGCATGTTCTTCTTGGCAGCGGCCTCACCCTTGCGGATAGCCTCGGGAACTTCACCGGACTTGCCGATGCCGTAGCCGATGCTGCCCTTGCCGTCGCCAACGACAACCAGAGCAGCAAACTTCATGACGCGGCCGCCCTTGACAGTCTTGGAAACGCGGTTGATAGACACAACCTTGGTGATCATGCCGTCGTCTTCACGGTTTCTCATAGCCATAATGTGTTTCCTCCTCTCATTACAGCTTCAGGCCGCCCTCACGGGCGCCATCAGCCAGGGCCTTAACACGGCCATGATAAACGTAGCCACCACGGTCGAACACGACCTCGGTGATGCCCTTTTCCAGAGCCTTTGCTGCAACCTTCTTGCCGATCTCAGCAGCGGCCTCGACGTTGCCGCCGTTGCCGTTGAAGTCCTTGTCCATAGTGGACGCCGACACCAGAGTAACGCCCTGCTCATCATCGATGATCTGAGCGTAGATGTGCTTGGCGGAGCGGAAAACATCCAGGCGAGGACGTGCTGCGGTGCCGCTGATCTTGTTGCGAACGCGGCGATGACGACGAAGACGAGCTTCGTTCTTGTCGATCTGCTTAACCATTGTCTTTCACTCCTTACCTTATTTCTTGCCCTTACCGGCCTTGCCTTCTTTGTGCTTGACGACCTCGCCAGCGTAGCGGATGCCCTTGCCCTTGTACGGCTCAGGCGGCTTCTTGGCGCGGATCTCTGCAGCATACTGGCCGACCTTCTGCTTGTCGATACCGGTAACAGAGAAGTGGTTGGGATCCTGCCACACAATGGTGCAGTCCTCGGTATCGGGGACGTTCACCTGATGAGAGAAGCCCAGGTTCATGACCAGGTTGGAGCCCTGCTTCTGGCAGCGCATACCAACGCCAACGATCTCCAGCTTCTTCTCGTAGCCGTTCACAACACCGTTCACCATGTTGGCGATGTTGGTACGGGTCAGGCCGTGCAGGCTGCGGGCCTTGGGTTCGTCATTGGGGCGGGTAACCAAAACCTCATTGCCCTCGACCTTAACGGTCATCAGGGGATGATAGTTGGAATTCAGGCTGCCCTTGGGGCCCTTGACGGCGACAGTGTGTGCTGCCTCATCGACAGTGACAGTGACACCGGCAGGAATGACGATGGGTTTTCTTCCAATTCTCGACATTGTCTTTTACCCCTTTCTTACCACACGTAGGCCAGGACTTCGCCGCCGACGTGCTCAGCACGTGCAGCCTTGTCAGTCATGATGCCCTTGGAGGTGGAAATGATCGCGGTGCCCAGGCCCTTCATGACCTTGGGCATATCCTCGCAGTTGGTGTAGATGCGCAGGCCGGGCTTGGACACACGGCGCAGGCCGGCAATAACGGGCTCGCCGTTTGCCTGATACTTCAGGGTGACAACGATGGTGCCCTGAACAGTGTCGTTCTTGACCTGCATACCCTTGATGTAGCCCTCGTCAACCAGAATCTGGCAGATAGCCTTCTTCATGTTGGAAGCGGGGATCTCCACAGAAGGGTGTTTGGCAGTGCTAGCGTTGCGGATGCGAGTCAGCAGGTCCGCGATAGGATCAGTAATCTGCATTTGCCACTAACCTCCTTAGATTAGCTCTCATTTGTTTTATAATGATACCGCCCCGAAACAAGTTGTTTGCCCCGGGGCGGATATCCGACATTCTATCCAGCCCTCTGGTAAATTACCAGGAAGCCTTCTTCACGCCCGGGATCTCGCCCTTGTAGGCCAGCTCACGGAAGCACACACGGCACACGCCGTACTTGCGCAGCACGGAGTGGGGACGGCCGCAGATGCGGCAGCGGGTGTATGCACGGGTAGAGAACTTAGCAGGACGAGACTGCTTCAGCTTCATAGACAGTTTAGCCATTTTACAAATCTCCTCCCTTAGTTGTTCTCTGCGAACGGAGCGCCCAGAGCCTTCAGCAGCTCCTTGCCCTCCTCGTCAGTCTTTGCGGTGGTGACGAAGCAGACATCCATACCGCGGACTGCATCGACCTTCTCGAAGTCGATCTCGGGGAAGATGATCTGCTCCTTGATGCCGCAGGCAAAGTTGCCGCGGCCGTCAAAGCCGTTGCCGTTGATGCCGCGGAAGTCGCGCACACGGGGCAGAGCCACGTTGAAGAAGCGATCCACGAACTCGTACATACGCTCACCACGCAGGGTGACCTTGCAGCCGATGGGGGTGCCCTGACGCAGCTTGAAGTTAGCAACGCTCTTCTTGGCACGGCAGACGACTGCCTTCTGGCCAGTGATCTGGCCCAGATCCTTCATAACTGCTTCCAGGATCTTCTCGTTTTCCTTGGCTTCGCCGCAGGCAACGTTGATGACGACCTTGTCCAGCTTGGGGATCTGCATAACGCTCTTGTAACCGAACTTGGAGTTCAGAGCAGGAGCAATTTCATTGACATACTGTTCTTTCAAACGAGCCATTGTTCCTTACTCCTTTCTTACAGCTCAGCGCCGCACTTCTTGCAGACGCGAACCATCTTGCCGTCCTTTTCGACGTGGCCCACACGCACGGCCTTGCCGCACTTGGGGCAGACGGGCATGACCTTGGAAGCGTAGATAGCGCCCTCGGCCTTAACGATGCCGCCCTGCTCGCCCTGACGGCGGGGCTTGACGTGCTTGGTAACCATGTTCTGGCCTTCAACGATGACCTTGCCTTCAGCGGGGCTGACCTGCAGGACCTTACCAGTGTGGCCCTTGTCCTTGCCGCTGATGATCATCACGTTGTCGCCGGTTTTAACATGAAGATTATTCATTTTTAAAACCTCCTTACAGCGATTCCGGAGCCAGGCTCAGGATCTTGGTGTAGCCGGCATCACGCAGCTCGCGAGCAACAGGTCCAAAGATACGAGTACCCTTGGGGTTCTTGTCGGCCATAACGATAACGGCGGCGTTCTCATCAAAACGGATGTAGGAACCGTCGTCGCGGCGCACGCCATGCTTGCTGCGCACGATGACAGCCTTGACGACGTCGCCCTTCTTAACGGAGCCGCCGGGGGCTGCCTTCTTGACAGAGCAGACCACGACGTCACCAATGTTTGCGTATCTCTTGCGGGTGCCGCCCAGCACACGGAAGCACATCAGCTCCTTGGCACCGGTGTTGTCGGCAACTTTGAGATAAGTTTGCATCTGAACCATATCAGATATCTCCTTTCAAACTGTTCAAAGCAGCGGGCAAAGATTACTTTGCCTTCTCAACGATACGGACCAGGCGCCAGCGCACATCCTTGCTCAGGGGGCGGCACTCCATGATCTCAACACGGTCACCGATACCGCACTCGTTCTGCTCGTCACGAGCCTTGAACTTCACGGTACGCTTCAGGATCTTCTTGTACAGGGGGTGCTGCACGCTATCCTTAACGGCAACCACGATGGTCTTATCCATCTTGTCGGACACGACAACGCCGACGCGGGTCTTTCTCAGATTACGTTCTTCCATCGTTTAACCTCCTTACTGCTTCTCAGCCAGAACGGTCATCACGCGGGCGATGTCCTTCTTGACTGCTTCGATGCGGCCGGGGTTCTCCAGCTGGTTGATGGCATGCTGGAAGCGCAGGTTAAACAGCTCAGCCTTCAGATCTGCCAGCTTGCTGGTCAGCTCTGCGGTCTGCATTTCGCGGAGTTCATTAGCCTTCATTGGTGCCATCCTCCTTCACGGAGTCCTCACGGACAACAAATTTGCACTTGATGGGCAGCTTGTGCATAGCCAGACGCAGAGCCTCGCGAGCAGTTGCCTCATCGACATCTGCCAGCTCGAACATCACGCGGCCGGGCTTCACGACTGCAACCCAGTATTCGGGAGAGCCCTTACCGGAGCCCATGCGGGTCTCAGCGGGCTTTTCAGTCACGGGCTTATCGGGGAAGATCTTGATCCAAACCTTGCCGCCACGCTTGATGTAACGAGTCATGGCAACACGGGCAGCCTCGATCTGCTTGGAGGAGATCCATGCCGGCTCCAGAGCAACAAGGCCGTACTGACCCTGGCACACCACGTTGCCGCGGGTAGCCTTGCCGGTCATGCGGCCGCGCTGAACGCGGCGGTACTTAACACGCTTAGGCAGTAACATTACTTGTTGCCTCCTTCCTTCTTAGGAGCGGTCTTTGCGCTCTTGAGGACCTCGCCCTTGTAGATCCACACCTTAACGCCGATGCGGCCGTAGGTGGTAGCAGCCTCTGCAAAGCCGTAGTCGATGTCGGCACGCAGGGTCTGCAGGGGGATGGTGCCCTCGTGGTAGCTCTCGGTGCGGGCGATATCAGCGCCGCCCAGACGGCCGGAACACATTGCCTTGATGCCCTTTGCGGGAACGGTTGCGCGATCGCGGGGGCTCATGGCATTGCGCATGCACTGCTTCATAGCACGACGGAAGGTAACGCGGTTCTCCAGCTGACGAGCGATGTCCTCAGCAACCAGCTGTGCGTTGGTGGAGGGGCTCTTCACCTCGATGACATTGACGATAACGGTCTTGCCATACTCCTTGGTCAGCTTGTTCTGCAGGGCGATGCGCTCTTCGCCGCCCTTGCCGATGACCATACCGGGCTTAGCGCAGTAGATGTTAACATTAACGCGAGGAGCGGAAGTGGAAGGATCCACAGTGCGCTCGATCTCGATCTTGGGGACGCCAGCGTCCTTCAGCTGAGCCTTCAGCTCAGTGCGGATCTTGTGATCCTCGACGAGGTTATCGCTGAAATCCTTCTTGGAGGCAAACCAGCGGCTGTCCCAGTCTTTAATAACGCCGACACGAATGCCGTGCGGATTTACTTTCTGGCCCATTGTTTTCCCTCCTTACTCTTTCTCTTTCAGAACAACGGTCATGTGGCTGGTGCGCTTCAGGATGCGGTAGCCGCGGCCCTGTGCACGAGGCATCATGCGCTTCAGCGTCGGGCCGGGGCAAACAAAGCACTCGGCGACGTAGAGGTTGTTCTTGTCCATATTGAAGTTGTTTTCCGCATTAGCGGCTGCAGACTTCACCAGCTTCAGAAGGGGCTCACAAGCTGCCTTCGGGGTGTACTGCAGGATTGCCAGCGCTTCGTCCAGGGGCTTGTTACGGATCAGATCCATAACGATAGACACCTTACGAGGACTAATGCGGGCATAACGAAGAATTGCCCGAGCTTCCATGTTGTGTTCCTCCCTCTATTACTTAGAATTACCAGTGTGGCCCTTGAAGGTACGGGTGGGAACGAACTCACCCAGCTTGTGGCCAACCATGTCCTCAGTCACATACACAGGCACATGCTTGCGGCCGTCGTGGACGGCAAAGGTGTGACCAACGAATTCAGGGAAGATCGTGGAGGCACGGCTCCAGGTCTTGATGACCTGCTTCTTGCCGGAAGCGTTCATCGCTTCAACGTGCTTCATAAGAGCAGCCTGGACGAAAGGTCCTTTTTTAATGCTTCTACCCATTGTCTTAAACTCCTCTCTTACTTACCTGCACGCTTCACGATCAGCTTATCGGAGCGCTTATGATGCTTGCGAGTCTTGAGACCCAGAGCGGGCTTGCCCCAGGGAGTCATAGGACCGGAGTGACCAACAGGTGCGCGGCCCTCGCCACCACCGTGGGGATGGTCGCAGGGGTTCATAACGGTACCACGGCTGCCGGGACGCACGCCCATGTGGCGCTTGCGGCCTGCCTTGCCCAGGTTGACGTTCTCGTGGTCGATGTTGGAAACCTGACCGATGACTGCGGTGCAGTTCACGGGCACGTTGCGCATCTCACCGGAGGGCAGACGAACCAGAGCGTAGCCATTCTCCTTAGCCATCAGCTGAGCCATGTTGCCAGCGGAACGAACCAGCTGAGCGCCGCGGCCGGGATACAGCTCGATGTTGTGGATGATGGTACCGACGGGGATGTTCTCGAAGGGCAGGCAGTTGCCGGGCTTGATATCGGCAGACTTGCTGCTGACGACCACGTCGCCCACCTTCAGGCCATCGGGAGCAATGATGTAGCTCTTGACGCCGTCGGTGTACTCGACCAGAGCGATGAATGCGCTGCGGTTCGGATCGTACTCGAGAGTCTTGACGGTAGCGGGGATATCGGTCTTCTGACGCTTGAAGTCGATGACACGATACTTGGTGCGGTTGCCGCCGCCCTGATGGCGGACGGTGATACGACCGGTGTTGTTGCGGCCGCTGTGCTTCTTCATGGGCTCCAGCAGGCTGCGCTCAGGAGCGACCTTGCTCAGGACGCTGTAATCCGTGACGGTCATGCCGCGGCGGCCCGGAGTAGTGGGGCCATACTTTTTGATAGCCATTGTGCTATTCTCCTTTGTTTATCTTATGAATTATTATCGGGGTCATATCCCCATAGAGGAACCCTCGGCGGGTTCTATCAGACCATGCTGTTGAAGAACTCGATCTCCTTGGAGTCCTTGGTCAGGGTCACGATAGCCTTCTTGGATGCAGCGGTGTAACCAGCGTGCATACCCTGACGGCGGAAGCGGCCGCGGACGGAGACGGTGTTCACCTTAGCGACCTTGACGCCGGGGAACAGAACTTCAACTGCCTGAGCGATCTCGACCTTGGTAGCATCGGTAGCGACCTTGAAGGTGTACTTCTTGTCAGCGATGCCAGCCATGGAGTTCTCGGTAATGACCGGCTTCAGGACGATATCATGTGCGGTTTTCATTAGCCAAGCACCTCCTCGAGCTTCTTAGCTGCGTCGACGCTGATGATCAGCTTGTCGGCGTTCAGCACATCGTAGGTGTTCACGCTGCCTGCGAAGGTGGTCTTGACACCGGCGATGTTGCCAGCGCTCTTGACGAACTTTGCATCGACAGTCTCGTTGACCAGCAGGTTCTTCTTGCCGGCGCCCACAGCGTTCAGCATAGCGACCACAGCCTTGGTCTTGTACTCGTCGCAAGCGAACTTGTCAACCACGACCATGTTGCCATTGGCAGCCTTGTCGGACAGGACGCTCAGCAGAGCCAGGCGCTTGACCTTGTTGTTGATGTGGTAGTTGTAGCTGCGGGGCTTGGGGCCCAGAGCAACGCCGCCGTGGGTCCACTGCGGAGCACGGATGGAACCCTGACGAGCGTGGCCGGTGCCCTTCTGACGCCAAGGCTTCTTGCCGCCGCCGGAAACTTCCATGCGGATCTTGGTGTTCTGGGTGCCCTGACGCTGGTTGGCCAGGAAGTTCACCACAGCAATGTGGACAGCCTTCTCATTCGGGGTGATACCGAACACGGCGTCGGAAAGCTCGATCTCGCTAACGTGCTGACCGTTCATATCGACTACATTAAACTTTGCCATTGTAGCTTTCCTCCTTACGCCTTGACGCTGTTGGCCAGGGTGATGATGGTGCCCTTGGAACCGGGGACCGCACCCTTGACAGCGATCAGATTGTTCTCGGTGTCAACCTTGACAACGGTCAGGTTCTGCACGGTAACGCGCACGCAGCCCATGTGGCCGGGCAGGCGCTTGCCGGGGAACACGCGAGAGGGGTTGGAAATAGCGCCCATAGAACCTGCATGACGTGCCACCGGGCCAGTGCCGTGGCTCTCACGCAGACGGTGCTGGCCAAAGCGCTTGATAACGCCCTGGTAGCCCTTGCCCTTGGAAACGCCTGCAACGTCAACCTTGTCGCCTGCTGCAAAGACGTCAGCCTTCAGGATGTCGCCAACGTTCATTGCGGAAACGTCGTCCAGACGGAACTCACGCAGGGTCTTCTTGGGGGCAACGTTTGCCTTCTTGAAGTGACCTGCAGCTGCCTTGTTGACCTTCTTGGCGGAAACCTCGCCGAAGCCCAGCTGAACAGCCTGATAGCCATCGCTCTCGACAGTCTTCTTCTGCACGACGGTGCAGGGGCCTGCCTCGATGACGGTGACGGGGATAACCTTGCCGCTCTCATCGAACAGCTGGGTCATACCGACTTTCTTGCCGATAATGCCTTTAACCATTTTCTTTTCCTCCTGTAAAGGTTATTGGTTGGCAGCGCACGTCACTGCCAACATGACCCCTCGGGAAACGAGGGCATCGAATTTGATCGTGTGTGGTTTACAGCTTGATCTCGATGTCCACGCCAGCGGGGAGCTGGAGGCTCATCAGAGCCTCGACCGTCTTGTTGGACGGCTTCAGAATGTCGATCAGACGCTTATGAGTGCGGCTCTCGAACTGCTCGCGGCTATCCTTGTACTTGTGGGTAGCGCGCAGAACGGTAACGATCTCACGATCGGTGGGCAGGGGGATGGGGCCGGACACGCGAGCGCCAGTGCGCTTTGCGGTCTCCACGATCTTCTCTGCTGCGGCATCGATCAGCTGAGCATCATAGCTCTGCAGACGGATTCTGATTTTCTCTTTGACTGCCATTGCTTACGCCTCCTGAAAAATTGTTTTTGCCCTAGGCGAGCCGATAAATTGCTCTACACAGTTCCGGGTGTTCCTCGATTTGGCACTATAAAAACCGGTGAACCGCATGGCAGTTCTCCCGGAAACATATTAGCAAATCAAATCCGAACATTGGTTCCGCCCGTTTCGCAGAGGAGTAACTTCTCTGCCGAGGGAACGTATTCCATCGCTGTCAGTAATTTTTTCGCCCGGTTCTAAGATCGGACATACTCCGCGGAAATAACCCATCGCAGCTATCGCCGGATGACAACCTCCCGCATCAACGCATATCGCTGGCCTGCACGACTTGTATCGCACAAGCCTTTTGCAGCCGAGAGATATTTTATCACATCTTCGTCTATTTGGCAAGTGTTTTTTGCAGAAAATTACGATTTTTCTTTTTTATTTTCTCTGTTTTGTCAATAGCCGCATTTTCTGTGCAAGATGCACAATCTCAACGCTTTTTGCCGGTGGAAAACTCCCCCACTCTCCTTTGCAGCATCAGTATGGGCGGGAAAAGCGGGGGTTATACATATTATATAGGGAACTCCCTCAGTCAAAGCCTTGCGGCTTTGCCAGCTCCCTCTGGGAGGGAGCCTTTGGCATGGCGGGAAGGTTTCCGGCTGAAGTGTAAAGCTTCCGGGCGTGACAGCTCCCCCTCGGGGGAGCTGTCGCGCAGCGACTGAGGGGCTTTAAATGGAGAAGCGAAAAAAGCGTTAAAGCGATAGCGCCGACTGGCGCAGCGCTAGCTTTTTTGTGCTTCGACTTCTTCTTTAGGATTGTTAAGGGCGTGTAGCCCTTGGCCCGTTGCGGGGTGGGTGGAGTCCAGAGGTAGGGAGGGGGGAATCGGAACACCCCTCCCTGCCTCTGGCCCAGCGGAGCGTCCCTGCCCGCTTGCGACAAGCAGAAGCTTTCCCCGCAGCGCCGCGCTTCCGCAGGAAGCAGGCGCTGCAGCTGCCGTTCTCCTCCACGGCTCCTCCCGTGAAAATGGACTACCGGAGCGTCCGCAGACGCTCCGGTAGTCCGAAATAATAAATGTTTTTTCCTTAGCTTATGGCCAGAGCAAAGCGGAGGCCATTTCAGATCATTTCTTCTTCAGCTGCTCTTCCAACCCCTCGCGCGGGGTGATGTAGACGGTGGTGTACACCTCGTACAGCACCATGCCGGGCTTGGCGCCGTTGGCTTTCCAGATGTTCTTCACCTCGGTGGTGTCCACTGCCACCTTGGCACCGGTGCCTGCCTTGTAGGCGCTGGAATGGATGACCGCCAGCTCCGCAGCTTCCTGCTTGGTGGTGTCCGGAATGTCCTCACCCCGGCTCATGACCACAACATGGCTGCCGGGTGCTTTCTGTACATGGAACCACAGGTCCTTGCCCCGGGCGGTGTGCAGGGTGAGCTTGTCGTTCTGGGCGTTGTTGCGGCCTACCAGGATCTCAAAGCCATCACTGGAGGTATAGCGCAGAAAGTCCGCAGGCTTCTGCTTTTTGTCCCGCTGCTTGTAGTATTTCAGGTAGCCCTGATTTTTCAGCTCCATGCGGATCTCGTTCAGCGCAGCCTCGCCGGAGGCGCTTTCCACTTCGTAGAGCACCGTTTCCAGATAGGCGATCTCTTTTTCGCCCTCTGCCAGCAGGTCTACCAGCATCCGGGCGGCGGTCTGCTTCTTTTTGTAGTTCTTGAAGAAGTTCTGGGCGTTCTGGCTGGGGCTGAACCGCAGGTCCAGCGGGATGGTCACCTCTTTGCCCTCGTCGTACCAGTTGGGCACGGTCAGACTCTTCATGCCCTTTTGCGCCAGATAGAGGTTGGCAGACAGCAGCTCGCCGTACAGGCGCAGCTTTTCGCTTTTGCCGCTGGCGGCAAGTTCCTCCTGCCGGGCAGCCTGCTTGCGCAGGGCGCGGTCGTACATATTGTGTACCGCCTTGTGCAGCTCCTTGCTCTTGGTGCGCAGACGCTCGGCGCGGTCCTTCTCGGCGTAGTAGCCCTCCAGCATCGCGTTGAAGGACGGCCACTCCCGGACGGTGTACTGCTCGCCGTACTGCTGCGGACGGAAGAAGGTATACTCCACCGGCTTGCCGTCCGGCGCAGTGACGCTGCACGGACAGCCGCCCTGCGCGTGCAGCTCCTTCAGCTCGTCAATAGCAGCCATCAGGCTGCGCTTCTGGGCATCGGTCAGCTCATTGGCGGGCAGATGCTCGCCGTCAAAGGCGCGCCATGCCGCCTCGCGGCAGACCACCGGCCCAACGCCGGCCACCGTCTTGTTCAGGGCATCCGCCACCGGCAGCTCCCGCTGACAGGCCGCTGCCACGATGGATGCGCTGCTCACCAGCAGAAAATCCGGCCGTGCGGGCTTGGGGGGCGTGGTATAGGGCAAGCCCGGCAGCAGCTGTCGGACATCGCTGTCCTCAAAATCCACCCGCTTGAGGGCGTCGATAATTTTGCCGCTCTGCACCAGCACAAGGTTGGAGTAGCGTCCCATCAGCTCAGCACACAGGGTATTGCGCACAAGGTCGCCCATCTCGTTGGTGCACTGAAAATCAAAGTAGACGATGCGGTCGCCCGGCTCCATGTGCACATCCAGCAGTCTGCCGCCGGTCAGGTGCTTGCGCATGAGCATACAGAAGGAGGGCGGCGTCTCGGGGTTTTCAAAGGTCTCCTCGGTCAGGCACACCCGGGCAGAGCCGCTGCGGGCAGACAGCAGCAGCGCATAGGTATCGGTGCGGGTGCGCAGGGTGATGACCAGCTCATCCCGGGTCGGTTCAAAAATTTTTGCGATCTTGGCATCGGTCAGGGTGGCTTTCAGCTCCGCTGCCGTCAGCGCCAGTGTCGCAGCATCCAGTGCCATAAATGTTACCTCGTTTTATCTATAACCCTCTCAGTCGCCTGCGGCGTTGCCAGTTTTTCGGTTTATGCTGAAAGACCTCCCCCTTTCGGGGGAGGTGGCATTGCGCAGCAATGACGGAGAGGGTTCTCTTTTTATAAATAAGTATACGGGTCGCGGTTGTCGGTGCTTACCAGCACCTCCAGCTCCGGCAGGGCGGCGCGCAGGGCAGATGCCACGGCGGCGGTCACAGGGAATTCGGTGGCGTAGTGTCCCGCCGCGATCAGGGAAAGCCCCAGCCGCTTGGCGTCCAGTGCATGGTGGTGGTTGGCTTCGCCGGTCAGCAGACAGTCCGCACCCTCGGCGATGGCTTCGGCAAACAGACTGCCGCCCGCGCCGCTGATGACCGCCAACCGGCGCACCGGCTTTCCGGTGTCGGCAAACTTCACCTGCACCGCTGCGCCGGTATCCGGCGCGTTGCACAGCGCCGCCAGCTTGTGCTGTGCCAGCGCGGCCAGTTCTGGTACGGTGATGGGGTCGATGTCCCCCACCCGGCCGCAGCCATCTGCAAAGGCGGTGCGCTGCCGGATGCCGAAAAGGTCGGCCAGCACATCGTTCACCCCGCCCTCGGCGGCATCCAGATTGGTGTGCATACAAATGGCGGAAATGCCCGCCTGCACCAGCTGATAGGGCACATCGGCAGGGCACAGCCGCTTGAGCGGGTCAAAGATGACCGGGTGATGCGCCACGATGACCGTGCACTGCTTTGCCGCAGCTTCTGCCACCACTTCCGGGGTGATATCCAGCGTCACCAGCACCCGGCGCACATTGCCGCCGCAGTCCACCAGCAGGCCGGGGTTATCCCAGTGCTCTGCCAGTTCCGGCGGGGCAAGCCGCTGCATTACTTCGTATACCTGCTGTACCGTGGTCATTTCAGTTTCCCTCTTTCAGAATGGCATCCATCTCTGCAGCAAGCGGGCTGCCGTCCGGCACGCCCAGCCGCATCCGGGGCAGCTTCGCCCGCTGCCATGCGGCGTAGCCCGCGCCCTCCGGCCAGCGGGCGGTATCTCCCAGCAGACACTGGGTAAAGGTGGGCTCGGTCACCTTGCCGGTGTACTCTGCCGCCATCACCGCATACCAGCGGCCTGCGGCCTGCACCGGGCGGTCTGCCACAAGGGCAAAGCCGTGCTGCCACAGCCAGCGGCGCAGCTCGCTGTGCCGGGTGGCGGGCACCATGACAAGGCGCGGCCCGCCCACAGCGGACACCCACGGCGCTTTTTCGATGATCTCCCATGTGGTCTGTGCCGACACACCCGCCAGCACAATGCTGCCCACCTCCCCGGCAGACAACACAGAAAGACCGTCGCCGAGCCGAAGCTCAGCGCGGTCCAGACAACCTGCATTTTCCAGCGTCTGCTTTGCCTTGGCCAGCGGGCCGGGGCGCAGGTCTGCCCCGATGACCTTCGGGTACTTACCCGAAGCCGCCAGCACCGCCGTCAGCTTGCCGTGGTCGCAGCCGATGTCCGCCACCGGCTGCCCCGGGCGCACCAGCTCTGCCGCTGCGGTCAGACGCGCATCCAGTGTGGGCAGCACTCAGGCCTTCTTGGCTGCCAGATGGGTGTTCAGCTTCTCCAGCAGCTCGTCGCAGTTCACGCCGTGCACCTCGCAGGCCTCCTCGATGGTCTCGCCACGAGAAGCCGGGCAGCCCAGACAGTGCATCCCGATCTCCATAAAGTAGGGTGCGGTGGTCTGGTCCATATCCAGAATGTCGCCGATGATGGTATCGCGGGTCACCTGCTTGGGTGCGGTGTGCTGCTCCTTCTTGAGCATATTGAAAATATCAAACATGATAGCTTTTCCTTTCTGTTTCGGGTGAGATACAGTATAACCTACTGTTCCTCTATACTATACCCCAAACCGGGGCAGTTTTGCAAGAGCCTTGGGGAAATCCGCTCACTGCTCCGCCTGATAGTCCTTTTCCAGCGAGAAGCCGCGCCCGCTCACCTCGGTAACGTGGCTCACGATCATAAAACAGGTGGGGTCGATGGCGTGCGCCAGCTTTTCCAGTCTTGGCAGCTGCCGGTTGGAGACCACGCTCAGCAGCACCGACTCCGGCTCCCGCAGGTAGCCGCCCTCGCCGTGCAGGATGGTCACGCCGCGGTCCAGCTGCGCAAAAATAGCCGCGCAGATCTCGTCGGACTTGGCGCTGATGATCTTTACCTCGGTACGGGTGGTGCCCAACATGAGCACCTTGTCCAGCACGACCGTGTAGATGATCGCCATCACCACGCCGTACAGGGACTGCCGCACCGGGCTGAAGGCCGCCTGCGCAGCCAGAATGATAAAGTCGAAAACCATCATGGTGCTGGACACCGGCAGGTGGAACCACTTATTCAGCACCAGCGGGGGAATGTCCATGCCGCCGGTGGAGGCACCGGCGCGGATGGTGATGCCCAGCGAGATGCCGATGCCAAAGCCCGCGAATACGGTGTTCAGCACCAGATCATCGGTCAGTACAAGCTTGCCCAATAAGTGCTCCCACAGCGCCATAAAAAAGGGACTGAGCACCGTGCTTGCCATGGTGTTCAAGGCAAAGCGGCGTCCCAGCACCCACCAGCCCAGCAGCAGCATGGCCACGTTGACCACGAACAGCACCGCGGACACCGGCAGGCCGGTGACCTTGTTGAAGGCCAGTGCGATACCGGTGGCACCGCCGGTAATGAGGCCGGAGGGCATCAGAAATAATACCACAGTCAGCGCATACATCGCGTTGCCCACCACGATGGACAGTGCGTTGAAGAGCTGCTGTTGCTTGTGTGTTAATTGCGTCATCTTCATCTTCCTTTGTTTATCGTTGAAGTATCCTCTACTATGATAACGAAAATATCCGCATTTATCAAGCCTTCGGCGATAAATGCGGATATTGGGGTCAATTTTTAAGGGGTCACAGGGCGGCTTCCGGCTGAGCTTCGTCCTCCTCCATCAGTCGCAGACCGGCGGTATCGGTCACCGGCAGCGAGAACACGATGGCACCCGCCTTGGGGTTTGCACCCTCCATGATGGCTTTCATGATGGTGTTTTTCTGGCTGGTGCGGCTGACAATGAGCACCAGCTCCTTTTCGTTCACCAGCTCCACGCCCAGAAAGGCGGCTGCCCCCTCCATGCCGGTGCCCTTTGCGTGGATCACCGTGCCGCCGCCTGCACCGGCGGTGCGGGCAGCGTCCATAATGGAGCCGGTGTAGCCCTGATTTGCCACCACCAGCAGCAGTTCATAGCGGGTATCCTTCAAGGTGCTCTCCTCCTTCCATGTAAGGGGCTGGTGCTCGGTAAGGAACATCAGCGCCCGTTTGCCGCCGATGCTGCTCAGCGGCACAATGAACGCAATGCCGGTGCCCGGCACATCGATCTGCATTTTGCGGCGCAGATCCTTCTGGATCTTCTGCCAGCTTTCTGCCGTTACCACAGCCAGCAGCACCGCCTTTTCGGTCTTTTCCAGCCCAAGGGTGGAAAGGGTCTCCTGCACCGCCGTGCCGGAGCCCACGGTGCGCATACTCACCGTTACGCCGTGGCTTTTGTACAGCTGCAAAAAGCCGTCGGTAGAGCGGCGGTCGGTGATGGTGATCATCAAAAACAAACTGCTCACGTTCTGCCTCCTTTACAGCTCAATAATGGCGTCATCCGGCAGTTCTGCAAACACGGTGGCAAGCACCGCAGCGGGCTGCGCCGTGCGTGCCTTGCGGGTGCGCAGCTGCGCCACCAGACCCATCATCTGCACGGTGATCAGCGGGGTCATGGCGACCATAGCCACCACACCGAAGGCATCGGTGACGATATTGCCGCCCACCGCCACGCAGGCACCCTGCGCCAGCGGCAGCAGAAAGGTTGCGGTCATGGGGCCGGAGGCCACACCGCCCGCGTCAAACGCGATGGCGGTGAACAGCTTGGGCACCACAAAGGAGATGCTGATGGCGAACACATAGCCCGGCACAAGGAACCACAGGATGGAGATGCCGGTCAGCACCCGCACCATGGCAAGACCCACCGAAATGGATACACCGGCGGAAAGCGCCAGACCCATGGCCTGCGCCGAGATGGCACCATCGGTCACCTCTTCCACCTGCTTGTTCAGCACATAGACCGCAGGCTCGGCCTTTACGATGAAGTAGCCGATGAGCATCCCGATGGGAATGATTGCCCAGCGCATCCCGCTGCCTGCCAGCACCTGACCCAGATAGTTACCGGCGGGCATAAAGCCCACGTTTGCGCCGGTCAGAAAGAGCACAAGGCCGATATAGGTATACGCAAGACCCACGCCGATGCGCCCCAGCGTGCGGCGGTCCAGCCGCAGGGCGATGAGCTGAAATGCTCCAAACATCAGCACGATGGGCAGCAGCGAGCGGGCGATCTCTGCCAGATAGGTGGGCAGACCCTCCCGGAACAACTGCCACAGCTCCACCGAGTCTGCCACCTCCGGCAGAATGGGCGGGATGTAGGTGCTGTCCGCTGCGCGGAACGCGATGCCCAGCGTCAGCACCGCCAGAATGGGGCCGATGGAACACATCGCCACCAGACCAAAGCTGTCGTCCGCCGCGTGGCGGTCGCTTCGGATAGCAGAAACGCCCACGCCCAGCGCCATGATAAAGGGCACGGTCATGGGGCCGGTGGTCACGCCGCCGGAGTCAAACGCCACGGCAAGGAACTCCTTGGGCACAAAGGCCGCCAGCAGAAAGATAAGCCCATAGAACAGCACCAGCAGCTTTGGCAGCGCAATGCCGATAAGCATACGCAGGAAGGCAAAGACCAGAAACAGGCCCACGCCCGCCGCCACCGAAAGGATCAGGGTGCCGCTTGGAATAGAGGGCACCTGATCTGCCAGCACCTGCAAGTCCGGCTCCGAGATGGTGATAAGGAAGCCCAGCAAAAAGCCGAGCACGAGGATGAGGGGCAGCTTGCGGCTGCGGGTGATGACTGCACCCACCCGCTCGCCCATGGGGGTCATGCTCATCTCTGCACCCAGAGTAAAGAACATGATGCCCACCACGATCATGGCAGCGCCCAGCAAAAAGCACAGCAGGATGCTGGGCGATACCGGTGCTACCGAGAAGCAGAGCACCAGCACAATGGCCACAATGGGCAGCACCGCCTGCAGCGCCTCCAAAAGCTTTTCCCGCAGCTTGGGGAGCGATCGTCTGAGAATGATGTCCACCGCCTTTCGTCTGTATCCTGTTTGTACACTTTTGTACAAGATATATTTATAGTATACGTTTTTGAGGCTATTCCGTCAATCCACAGAAGGAAAAAACTTGAGCAAGTTCCATAAATTGTAAAAATAATTGCTTGTCCGAAGCGAACCCTCTCAGGCGCTCCCGCGCCAGCTCCCCCGAAGGGGGAGCCAAGGTCTGTGGCTCGTTGCTAAAGTATTAAGTGTAATGGGAAAGTTTCCGGCAGTGCTCTTGGCTCTCCCTTTGGGAGAGCTGTCACCGCAGGTGACTGAGAGGGCGAGCCCGCTCCCCCGCAGCGCCGCCGCTTCCGCAGGAAGCAAGCGCTGTAAATGCCGTTTTCCTCCACGACCCCTCCCCATGAAAAGGGAATCCCGGAGCGTCCACAGACGCTCCGGGATTCCGAAATCACAAATAATTTTTCCGCTTTACGCCTTTTTCGGCTTCAGCCAGCCGTCCACGGCGGCTACCAGCGCCTTGCCCCGGCGTCCCAGCAGGCGGGGCAGCAGCACCCGCGCCATCGCCCATACGCCCGCAAAGTTGTACAGGATGACCGCCAGCGTGATCAGTCCCGTCCACAGTCCGTACAGCGGCGGCTCTGCCAGCAGCACAAAGGCTTCAAACACCAGCACGGCGGCGTTTGCCAGCACCCGCGCAGGGTGGACGTGCATCCCGATCATGCGGCGGGCGTCCACCGCGCGCAGGGTGAACACCAGCGCAAGGCCAAGGAAGGACGCATAGGTCGCGCCCACAGGCCCCCACAGCTTGATGAAGAAGTAGTTCATGATGCAGTTGCTGATAGCACCCGCCATCATGGTGACCATGCTGCGCTGCGACTTTTTGGTCACCACATAGACGCTGTTCATAAACTGGTTAAAGCAGCTGCAGGTGGAAGCCAGCACAAGGAAGGGCACAAAATGCCATGCGTAATAATAGTTGGACTTCATGACGTGCATCACCGGGCGGCACAGCCAGATAATGCCCGCTGCGCAGCAGAACAGCACGCTGGAATAGGTGCGGAAGATCTGGGTAAAGAACCGCGCACGCCCTTCCTCCTCGGTGACGGCGGAAAGCTGCCACGCATCGTAGAAGATCAGACCCAGCGTGGTCAGGATGGTGGGCAGGAAGTAGCCGGTGGAAAGCAGGCCGCTCCATGCGTTGCCGGTGCGCCCGTCCAGCCCTTCGCACATTTCGCGCACAAAGAACAGGTCGGAGGCGTTGATGATCCAGAAGCTGATCTGCGCCGGGATCATGGGCAGCGAGAAGTTGAGCATCTGCCGCCACAGCTTTTTGTTGACGCCCTTCAGCTCCACATAGTTCCACAGCCTGCCGGTGAACAGCAAAAACAGCACGCTGGTCAGGTCACCGCTGATAATGGCCAGCAGGTAGCCGTTGGCGCCCCACTTGAAGCCCACCAGATACAGCACATAGAACGCCATGGTCGCCACGGTGCACAGCACGCCGTCCACTGCCACAAGCTTATTCCACTGGCGGCTGCGCACGAACTGGGTGCACAGGGTGCGCAGGCAGCTCATGAGCACATAAAGGTAGATCAGCAGGCCGTACTGCGCCATATCCGGCAAAAACTGGGTAATGGGCCAGCACAGCACCAGAATGCCAAAGCCGCCCAGAATGGTCAGCAGACCGTTGGTGAACACCTGTTTTTCGCTGTTGCCCTTGTCCAGACCAAAGCGGATGATGGCGTTGGACATGCCCATGGACACAAAGGGGATGAGCAGATTGGCATACTGGCTCAGGATCTTGGACAGACCCAGATCCG
Source organism: Faecalibacterium sp. I3-3-33 (assembly GCF_023347295.1). Lineage (NCBI taxonomy): Bacteria > Bacillati > Bacillota > Clostridia > Eubacteriales > Oscillospiraceae > Faecalibacterium > Faecalibacterium sp. I3-3-33. The sequence goes on along the minus strand of NZ_CP094469.1, from coordinate 376,808 downwards.
AGATCTCCGCCATGGCGTAGGTCAGAAAGGGCTGTACGATCAGGGTGAGCAGCTTGGATGAAAAGCTGGAGATTGCAAAGATCAGGGTATTGCCGGCCAGTTTGGAATATTTATCGCCGGTCTTTTTTTCGTTTTCCAAGGGAATTTCCCTCCGTTTTTACGATAGATTATCTTTTCAGCAGCTCCCGCCGGGCCTTCCAGTCCGGCAGCAGCTTTTCCACCTCTGCCCAGAAGGCTGGGCTGTGATTCAACTGCAAAAAGTGGCAGTACTCGTGTACTACCACATAGATCTGCGCCGCAGGGGGCTGGTTATACAGCTGCAAGGCAAAGGTGATCTGCCGCTTGCCCGGGCAGCACACGCCCCAGCAGCTGGTCATGCTGCGCACTTTCAGGATGGGCTTCTGCCCGCCCAGCACCCCGGCAAAGGCCGGGTAGACCTTATCACTCATGGCGGTAAAGTGCGCCAGCGCCGTGGCTTTATCCGGCAGGTCGGCGTTATCCTTGTTGAGCTTCGTGATGTTCTTCACCCGGGTATCCCGGATCCACTGGGCGTTTTGCAGCACAAAACGGTCAGCCTGCTCCAGACTGGCCGTCAGGGGGATGCTTACCATCACGGTGCCGTTGCTGCGCACCCGCAGATGCAGCTGCTTTACCTTTTTGCGCACCAGCTCGTACTGGATGCCCTCCACGCTGCGCAGCTGGGCGCACGGCTTTGCCGGCATCTCAGGCCTTGCTCCGCATCAGGCGGCCAAGGGGCAGCTGCGCCAGCACCACGGCGGCAAACAGCAGCACGCAGCCGGTAGATTCCCGGAAGGAAAGGTTCTGGTGCAGCAGCAGCCAGCCGCCCAAAGCGCTGAACACGCTTTCCAGACACATGATCAGGCTTGCCACGGCGGGGTTCAGGTCCCGCTGCCCCAGAATCTGCAGGGTGTAGGCCACGCCGCTGGACATCACGCCGCAGTACAGGATGGGCCCGGCAAAGGCGACGAACTCTGCCATGGCAGGCTGCTCGAACAAAAACGCCGCCACGGTGCTTTCCACCGACACCACAAAAAACTCCACAAGGCTCAGGCGCACACCGTCCATCTGCGGGGAGAAATGATCCACCGCCATGATCTGGAAGCTGAACAGCACCGCGCACAAAAGCAGCAGCCAGTCGCTGCTCTGGATGCTGCCAAAGCCGTCCTTCATGCACAGCAGGTACAGCCCCACCACGGCAATGGCCATGCTCACCCACAGCTGTGCGCTGCCCTTGCGCCCCAGAAACAGGCCGAACACCGGCACCAGCACCACATACATAGCGGTCAGAAAGCCCGCCTTTGCGGTGGAGGGGTCCAGCGTGATGCCCAGCTGCTGCGCCGCGCTGGCCAAAAACAGCAGCGTGCCGCACACAAGCCCGGCTTTCAGCAGCAGCTTGCGCTCTGCCGTCGTCTTAGGCTTGCCGTCCGGCCTGCCCTGCCGGTGGTGCAAAGCGTCAAACGCTTTGACCGTTGGGATCAGCACCAGAACCGCCATCCAGCTGCGCCCCGCCAGAAAGGAGAACGCGCCCATGCCGGAGCCGGCGCTCTGTGCCACAAAGGCTGTGCCCCAGATCAGGGCGCACAGCATCAGCAGCATTGAATTTTTCGTCTGGTTCGTCATCCGGCAATGCCCTCCACCTTCATCAGGCCGTACAGGTAATACCGGCTGGAATCATAGGAGATGGTCACGCGGTACTGCGCCGCCGGGTCCAGCCCGGAAATGGTGCAGCGGTAGTCGGTGCCATCGGTCTTGACGTAGTAGGTGCTGTCCGGCACATACGCTGCGCCGCCGTCCACCTTTTTCCACAGTGCCACCTTGAACTTCTGGGTGCCCTCGGCGGTGCCGCAGGCCATGATGTTCACACTGCCGCCCGGCACGGTAAAGTAGCCGGTGTTGCGGCTCCAGATGCCATTGAATACCGCATACAGGCAGCCGTCTGCGGTGGCGGTGGCATACTTTGCCGAGGCATCCGCAATGCCCTGAATGATCAGCGGGTCGGTGGTGGATTCCGCCCAGCGGGTGGTGTCCTCCTCCTGCACTTCCTCGGAGTGGCCTGTTATCTTCTGCGCCACCTTTTTCAGGGTATCCTTGCAGCCGGTCAAGCTGCACACCATAACCGCCGCCAGCAGCAGTGCCAAAAGCTGTTTTTTCATCTTCATAGCTTTCCTCATAGAAACAAAGAAACTTTTCTTTTTCGTGCGTCTCTGCCAACGGGCAGATACAGGGTAAGTATACCGCATTTTGCCGCTCTGCACAAGATACCTATCTTTATTTTGTGCGGTTTGCCGCCTGTTTCTGCACAAATTTTTACCCATTCAGCGCCCGCAGCGCCGCACACTCGGCCTCGGCCAGCGCGGGAGCCTCCGGCCCGAACAGACTGCCGTAGCGGTACAGTGCCCAGCCGCCCGCCATCTGCTGCCGCAAGTCCTTTACCTGTGCCGCCAGCGCACTGCCGGTGCTCCAGCCGGATACGCTGTCCGGGTTCGCGCCGCCGTCCCCGGTGCCCACCCGGTACGCGCCCAGCCCGAAATACAGTGCCACATCCCCCGCCCGGGGGTAGGCAAGCCACGCCGGGACGATGTTTTCAAAGGCAAAGCGGGTGCTGCCGGAGTGCAGGGTAAAGCCGTAGCCCCAGTACACCTGCGGGCAGAGGTAGTCAATGACCTTTTCCTCCCCGCCCGCCGCCAGCCACGCGGTCACATCGCTGTATTGCTGGTCAAGGTCGTTATCCGGGTTGCCCTGTGGGCTGATGCCAAACCGCAGGGTAGGGTCTGCCGCCTTCACGGTGCGGTACACTTGTGCCACCAGCGCGGTAACGTTCTGCCGCCGCCACGCGGCAAGGTCGGCTGCGCCGCTTGCCGCAAACTGCACCGCGTCCACAGCGGCATCGGTGGTGGGGTAAAAGTAATCGTCGAAGTGGATGCCGTCCACCGGGTAGTTCTGCAAAAGCTCTGCCACCCCCTGCACCACATAGTCTGCGGCGGCGGGCACGGCGGGGTTCAGGTACAGCCCCTCCCCGGCGGTGCACAGCCAGTCCGGGTGGGTATTTGCCAGATTATTCTCTGCCAGATTCGGCGGCATCGCCGCCGAGGAGCGCAGGCGGTAGGGGTTGACCCACGCTTCCACCCCGATGCCCCGGCGGTGCGCCTCGGTCAGAAAGACATCCAGCGGGTCAAAGCCGGGGTCTTTGCCCTGCACCCCGGTGCACAGATGGCTCCACGGGAACAAACTGCTGCGGTACAGCGCATCCCCAAAGGGACGCACCTGCGCCAGCACGGTGTTCAGTCCCAGCCCGGCGCAATTGTCCAGCAGCTGCGCCGCTCCGGCGCGGAAGGTGTCCTCGGTGGAAAAATCCAGCAGCGCCCAGTCCAGATAGCTCACCCACACCGCCCGCCACTCCCCGGCGGGCAGGGCGGGGTTGGGTGCCGGGGGCGTATCCTGCCCGGAGGCAGCGGTGTGGTCTGCATCGCTTTTCTGCCGCAGATACCACCCCGCCACAGCACAGGCTGCTGCGCCCGCCCCGGCCAGAAAGGCTCTGCGGCCAAAACGGCGTTTTGCCTTGGCTTTAGACGTCCTGCGGCGCTGGGTCACAGGGTCTCCTCCTGCGTTTTATAGAGGGTAAGCCCCGCCCAGCCCCGGGCGCAGGTCAGCAGCACGAACATGATATTCGTCCAGAAGGCAAGGCCGCTCATGCCCGCGTACTTGGTCAGCATCCAGAACACCAGCCGCAGCACCTCGGCGGCGCTCACCAGCTGCAGCTGCCGCTGGATGGGTCTGCCGCGCTCATACTCCGTTGCCAGCAAAGCAGGCCACACCAGCGCCGAGCAGATATCCCCCGCCCAGCCGCTGGCACCCAGCTTGCTGAGCATCAGCACCACGAACACGCCGGTGTAGTTGCGCTTTTCCTTGGCCGGTGCGCCCTTTTGCGCCGCCAGAAACAGCACCGCGATGCCGGTAAGGCAGAATACGATCATTTCCAGCCCGGAAAAATCCATCCCGCCCAGCATGGCAAAGCCGCCCAGCATGGACACCGCCGCTGCCGCCAGCAAAAAGAAATACCATGTCTTTCGTGTAAATTTAAGCTTCATGAAGCCCCTCCCCCGGGCGTTTGCGCCCGGCTTGCAGAAAAATTTAAAAAGAATTGTAAATATTATAGCACAAACCCCTGCAGGTTGTGTTACAATAAGGAAAACTCTTTTGGGGAGGGTCTTTCCATGAACGCTGTCGTTTCCGTCTGTCTTTTAGCCTGTGCGCTGGGCATCATCGTGTACCTGCTCTCCCGGCGGGAGACAAACCGCCGCAGCCAGTACGGCCCCGCCGGCCTGTCCGAGTTCCGCACCGGCCTTGCACTGGACGAGTGCTTTGACCGTCTGGACACCCGCAGCGACTCAGACCTCTTTGCCTACGAGTGCCGCCGGGAGAATGACGGCAGCTTCATGCTGCACCTGACGCTGCACCAGCCCAGCCAGCAGCCGCTGGACACCTTGTACACCCTGCGGCTGGACCCCGGCCGCCAGACCGTGGTGACTTTGATCTTTATCCGGGAGGCCTTTGGCTACAAGGAGCCGCTGTTCCCGCCCGCCATGCTGGACGAATTTATGCTGCAAAAGCTGGATGCCCACCGCACCAAATGATTTTTGCGGAAAATGCTTTCCTTTTTGCGCGGTTTTTGTTATACTAGTGCGTGTTGCAGCAATGCAGCACCACATACGGGCCAGTAGCTCAGCTGGTCAGAGCTGGCGGCTCATAACCGCTTGGTCGCGGGTTCAAGTCCTGCCTGGCCCATACAGAAAAAAGACACCCTTTCGGGTGTCTTTTTTGTATTTCAGGCTTCTTTATTCCCCATCCTCTGCGGGCAGCTGGTTCCACAGGCGGTAGTAGATGCCCTGCTTTTCCAGCAGCTGGGCGTGGGTCCCCTCTTCCACGATGCCCTCCTCGCCCAGCACAAGGATGCGGTCATAGTCCTTGATGGTGGTCAGGCGGTGGGCGATGGTCAGGGTGGTGCGGCCATGAGCCAGCTTTTCAAGGCTCTGTCCCACAAGGATCTCGCTCTCGTTGTCCAGTGCGCTGGTGGCTTCGTCCAAAATCAGGATGGGCGGGTTCTTCAGGAATACCCGGGCAATGGCGATGCGCTGCTTCTGTCCGCCGGACAGCTTGACGCCGCGCTCGCCCACATAGGTGTCGTAGCCGTCCTTCAGCGCAAGGATGAACTTTTCCGCGCCCGCCAGACGGGCGGCGGCTTCGATCTCCTGCCGGGTGGCGCCGGGCTTGCCATAGGCGATGTTCTGCGCCACCGTGCCGCTGAACAGATACACGTCCTGCTGCACGATGCCGATATCCTGCCGCAGGCTCTTCAGGGTAACGCGGCGGATGTCCTGCCCGTCAATGAGGATGCGGCCGCTGGTCACCTCATAAAAGCGGGGGATCAGGTTGCACAGGGTAGTTTTGCCGCCGCCGGAGGCACCCACCAGCGCCAGACGCTCCCCCGCGCGGATGTCCAGACTGACGTCGTGCAGCACCTTGTTGTGGTCGTCCGGGTACTCAAAGCACACCTTCTCGAACCGGATCTCGCCGGGGCCGGGCTGCAATGGCACTGCGTCTGGGGCGTCCTTGATGGCAACCGGGGTGTCCATGATCTCGGCAAAGCGCTCGATGCCTGTCATGCCGCGCTGGAACTGCTCGGCAAACTCCACGATGCGCCGGATGGTGGCGATAAGGGTGGTGACGTAGAGCATATAGGCCACCAGATCACCGGCAGTAATTTTACCGTACACCAGCGACAGGCCGCCCGCCAGAATGACCACCAGATACATCAACCCGTCAAACAGGCGGGTGGAGGTGTTGAAGGCGCCCATGGCGTAGTAGCCAAGGGTCTTGATCTGTTCAAAGGCGCGGTTGCCCTTGGCAAACTTTTCCCGCTCCTCGTCCTCGGCGGCAAAGGCCTTGACCACGCCCTGTCCCAGCAGACTGTCCTCGATGGTGGAGTTCAACTCGCCGATCTGGACGCGCTGCTGGCGGAAGCGTGCCCGCAGACGTCCGTTCAGGTACACCGACACCACGCCCATCAGCGGCACACAGGCAAACACTGCCAAGGTCAGCGGGATGCTTGCGCGGCACAAAATGACAAAGGACGCCACGATCTTGATGCCCGCGATGAAAAACTCCTCCGGGCAGTGGTGGGCGAACTCGGTCACATCGAACAGGTCGTTGGTGATGCGCCCCATGATGGTGCCCACCTTGGTGTTGTTGTAGTAGGTGTGATCCAGCTGCAAAAGATGGTCAAAGGCATCCCGGCGCATATCCGTTTCGATATGCACGCCCATGATGTGGCCGATGCTGGACATATAGTAGCTGGCCGCGCCGTCGATGATGCGCAGCACAAAGTAGAGCGCCGCCAGCTTCAGCACGATGCCCGCCGTCAGGGTGATGCCCACCCCCATGGCAGAGTTGGTGATGATGCTCATGATCTTGGGCAGCACGATATCGCACAGGGTGGTCAGTGCTGCGCAGAACAGGTCAAGGCACAGCACCATCTTATAGTTTGCCAGATACGGCAGAAAACGCCGGATCAGCGCACCGCTGCTTGCGTGATGCGCCCCGGGGTCGTTGGTTTTGGTTTTCGGCATGATTCCTCCGTTTTTATCGTTGCTTTTTACTGTAATCCCGCTCACCGTAGATGGCGGTACCGATGCGCACAAGGGTAGCGCCCTCCCGGATGGCGTTTTCAAAATCACCGCTCATGCCCATGGAAAGGGTCTGCATCTCCACATTGCGGTAGCCCCGCTCCCCTGCCCGGACGAACAGCTGATACACCTGCGCCAGATACCGGCGGTTCTGGGCATCGTCATCGTTTACGGGCGGGATCGCCATCAGACCTTTCACCCGGATATGCTCCTGTGCGGCGGCGGTGTCCAGCAGCGGCCAGAGCAGCTCCGGCGCGGCACCGGTCTTGCTCTCCTCCCCGCCGATGTTCACCTCCAGCAGGATATCCTGCACGATACCGGCCTTGGCGGCTTCCTTCTCGATGGCCAGCAGCAGATGCTCGCTATCCACGCTCTGGATCAGGCTTGCCCGCCCCAGCACCTTTTTGATCTTGTTGGTCTGCAAGTGGCCGATAAAATGGCTGGGCTTGCCGCAGTAGGCACCGGCATCGTAGTTTGCGCACAGCTCCTGTACATGGTTCTCGCCGAACACATCAATGGGCAGGGCGGCACTGGCTGCAATGGTCTGCGCCGTGCGGGTCTTGCAGGCGGCGCACAGCTGCACCGCTGCCGGGTCGCGCCCGGCTTCCCGGGCGGCGGCTGCCATCTTTTCCCGGATCTCGGCAACGGCCTGCCGCATCTCTTCCAATGTTTTTTCTGCCATCTCGCTCAATCCTCCTCGGTATAGCGGGCGCGCTCGCCGCCGATCAGCTTCGGGCGGGTGTAGGCGCACAGAATGTTTGCTTCGCCAATTTTATTAAGGCTCAGCCGCACCGGCACTGCCACCCGCTTCAGATGCATCCCGATCAGGGTGCCGCCGATATCCATGCCCGCGTTGGCGCGGATCTCCTCCACCGCCACCGGGTCTTTGAAGTTTTTCCAGCAGGTAGTGGCCCAGCTGCCGCCCGCATGGGGACGGGGCACAACGCACACTTCCTCCCAGCCGTATTTTTCTGCGGCTTCCCGCTCAAGGATAAGGGCGCGGTTCAGGTGCTCACAGCACTGCGCTGCCAGCCAGATGCCTTTTTCTTCCAGCACCGGCGCAGCGCCCGCGTACAGCGCCCGGGCGGCTTCCAAGCTGGAATCCTTGCCGATGTGACCGCCCACCATCTCACTGGAAGAGCAGCCCACCACGAGCACATCTCCCTTTTTCAGCTTTGCCGCAGCCACCAGCTCGGTCATTGCCTGCCGCGCTTCGGTCTCGATCTGTTTTGCAAATGCTTCGGTCATACAAAAACACCTCGCTTATCGGTTTGCAGCCAGCAGGCTGTTTGCCCCTGCCGCACCGAAATATACTTTACTTTCCACCGGACACACCGCCGCGCAGCTGTCCTGTGCAAGGCCGGTAAAGGTCTGCTCCCAAGCCCCGGTGGCAAGGTTTACCGCTTCGGCGCAAGGAGCGTCTGCCGTGCGCCGGAACAGCCGCTCCTGCGTATTCTGCCCCGCCCGCAGGGCGATGCCCCGCAGCAGGGTGCTGTCCGCGTTCTTTTCCAGCCAGCCGCTGTGCGCCCAGCGGTAGCTGATGTACAGCGTGCCGTCCGTGTCCGCAGCCAATGCACCCGGGTAGCCCGGCAGACCGGCAAAGGCGGCGGTGCAGCCCCGTCCCCCGGCGGTCAGCTCCCGGGCAGCGGCATCCACCGCCCAGATGCAGCGGCTGCCAAGGTCGGAGACATACAGGGTGCTGCCGTCCGGGCTGAGCGCCAGACCGGCAGCGCCTGCCACCCCGCCCAGCACCTTTTCCACCGTGCGGGCGGCGGGGTCGTACACATACACGCAGCCGGTGGCGGTGTGCGCCAGCAGCTCAGTGCGCAGGGCGCTTTCCAGCCCGTTCTCCGCGCCTGCCGCCGCAGCCACTGCAAAGTACACCTTGCCCGCCGGGCTTACCTCCACGGCAGATACTGCCCCCAGCGGCGCACCGTCCAGCTGGGTGACCACCTGCTCCACCGCTGCGCCCCAGCTGTCGTGCTTGGCGCGGCACAAAGTTCCCCCGGCGGTGGTCAGCTGGGTCAGCCACACATCCCCGGCGGCGTCAAAGGCAAAGCCGGTCAGTTCCCCCTCCACGCTCAGGATGGCGGCAGCGTGCCCGCCATCGGTGCGCACAAGGTCGGTGGTGCGCTTTTTCAGGGCGGCACCGTTCCACGCAGCGGCATACAACAGACCGTCCTTTGCGCGGATGCAGTCCACGCCCTGATACTCCCCCAGCTCCAGCCGGGTCTTGCGGTCGGTGGAGACTGCTGTCTGCATTGTGCCCGTCTCCTGCCGGAGGTCGGGGGCTTTATAGGTCTGCGGCGGGGTGTCGATGGGACGGAAGCCCAGCGCATACACCAGCACCAGCAGAATGCCCACCCCGAACACCGTGCTGGCGGTGCGGAACCGCTTGAGCATGGCGTCCCGCTCGATGGCCATCTGGGCGGCATACTCTGCCCGGCGGCGCGCCGCCATGGCATTGGCGCGGTTGGCGCGGCGCATCCACCGGTCCACGAACAAAGCCACCCGCGGCCCCACCGTGAGGGACGCAATGGCCAGTATGAGCAAAAATTCGATCAGTCCGATTCGCATAAGCGCTTATCCTTATCTCTGAAAAACCTTGCGGACAGCGCACTGTCCTTTATCGCTAAAGTATAGCATTCCTGCGCAAAAAGGGCAAGCGGGACACACAGTTTGTTCCCGTTTCCCGTCTGCCTTTCCCGGGTACTGACAAATAGCACAGACCATCCAGCAGCATTTTGTGTTTTTCGCCCAAATTCCACCGCAGATAATTGACATTCTTCCGCACAGTTTTATAATATGTGTATATTCCATGAAGTGCAGCCTTCTCTTCTTGCGGAGTGTCTGCTGTATCAAAAAGGAGGAATGTACCCTACACGCTGTCCTGCAAGCAGGAACCATTGTTTTTTTGTAAGGAGGAATAGAACTTGAAAAAACGATTTATGGCATGGCTGTTAACGCTCGCCATGCTGCTCACTGTATTTTCGCCGCTGTCGGCGATGGCTTTTTCTAATAGCGGAGAATACACCCTTCCCGTTGATTCCTATATCACATATGGTATTCACGGTTATAGTGGACATACTGGTGCCGATTTCAAAGCTTCTATTGGTACCACAGTTGTTGCTTCCAAAGCGGGTACTGTTGTTACCGCACTTGATCGGGGCTGTCGAGGTTCTCACCGCCCCGGAAACAACTACGGCTGCTCCCTTGGAACCAACTGCCCCGCCTATAAGGCAAAACCCGGTAGTTACGGCAGCTACGCAAACTACATTGTGATCGATCACGGAAACGGTGTCAAAACCTATTACTGTCACCTCAAAACCGGCAGTTTTAAAGTTTCTGTTGGTGATCATGTAGAACAGGGAACGATTCTCGCAGAATCCGGTGTCGCTGGCAATACTACCGGCCCTCATCTTCATTTTGAAGTTCGTGATGGCGGCACCATCGTAGACCCGGAGGATTATCTGACCAACACCTATGTAGAGGGTGGCTCCAACAACCTCCCCAATCTGTGCGTGGACGTGGTGCAGGGCTGGCAGAATCACATTTATGTAAAGGGCTGGGCTTTTGACCCGGACTCCCCCAATGCAAAGGTGGCGGTGCACGTCTATATCAACAACGAGTGTCATGAGGTCATCGCCGACAAGTACCACGATCAGGGTCTGGACGATACATTTCACTGCGGCACCGATCACGGCTTTGCATTGGACATCCCGACCGATCAGACCGGTGAAGTCAATGTATCGTTCTATGCCATTGACGAGCAGGACGCCAACCAGCACAGCGAACCGTCTGACAGCTACTCTTCTTATAAGAACCCCACCAAGGTAACGATTACTTCGGATAAGACCGGTCCCACCATTACCAACGCCAAGGTCACGAATGTGGATTCCACCGGCTACACTGTCACCTGCACCGTAACCGATGCCAGCGGCGTGAACCGCGTGCAGTTCCCCACATGGACCGAAAAGAACGGTCAGGACGACCTGCTGTCCAACTGGGAAGTTAGCTCCAAGGCCAGCGGCACCCGCAACGGCAACACCTTTACCTTCCGGGTGAAAACTTCCGATCACAACAATGAATCCGGCGTATACCACACCCATATTTACGCCTACGATAACTCCTATCGCGGCAATTGTGCTGGCGCTGTAACCCTCACCGCCACCGTGCCGGTCCCCACTGTTGCAGTTACCGGCGTCAGACTGAATAAAACCAGCCTGAGTTTTACCGGCACCGGCTCTTCCCAGACCCTGACTGCTACGGTCTCGCCCAGCAACGCCACCAACAATACCCTTACTTGGAGTTCCAGCAACACCTCCGTTGCCACCGTTTCCAATGGCGTGGTCAAGGCAGTCGGTTTTGGTACTGCCACCATCACCGCCAAGAGCAACAACGGCAAGACCGCCAGCTGCACCGTGACCGTGAACCCCATCCAGCCCACCGGCATCAAGGCCACACCGGAAACTTCCACCCTGTATGGCCTGAACGGCACGGTCAAGCTTTCTGCTAATGTGATGCCCAGCAACGCCACCAATAAGGCCGTCACATGGAGTTCCCGCAACACCAGCGTCGCCACGGTCTCCTCGGACGGCACTGTCAAGGCTGTTGGCTACGGCACTGCCGTTATCACTGCAAAGACCGTGAACGGCCTTACCTCCAACTGCACCGTGACCGTGAACCCCATTGCAGTTACCGGCGTCAGCCTGAATAAAACCAGCCTGAGCTTTACCGGCACCGGTTCTTCCCAGACCCTGACTGCTACGGTCTCGCCCAGCAATGCTACCAACAAGACCCTTACCTGGAGTTCCAGCAACACCTCCGTTGCCACCGTTTCCAACGGCGTGGTCAAGGCGGTCGGTTTTGGTACCGCTACCATCACTGCCAAGAGCAACAACGGCAAGACCGCCAGCTGCTCCGTGACCGTGAACCCCATCCAGCCCACCGGCATCAAGGCCACACCGGAAACTTCCACCCTGTATGGCCTGAACGGCACGGTCAAGCTTTCTGCAAACGTGATGCCCAGCAACGCCACCAATAAGGCCGTCACATGGAGTTCCCGCAACACCAGCGTCGCCACGGTCTCTTCGGACGGCACTGTCAAGGCCGTTGGCTATGGCACTGCCGTTATCACCGCAACGACCGTGAACGGCCTTACCTCCAACTGCACGATCAATGTAAAGAAGGAGGAGGTCACCTCCCTTACCATCGCCACCAAGCCCACCAAGACCAACTACTATGTGGGCGATACCCTGAACACTGCCGGTCTGACTTTGAAGGCCGCCTATAACAACGGCACTACCCAGACCATCACCAGCGGCTTTACCTGCACGCCTACTGCATTGAGCACTGCCGGTGCGCAGACCGTTACCGTCAACTACGGCGGTAAGACTGCCACCTTCGCCGTGAATGTGCAGGACGTCACGCTGTCCGGCATTGCAATTGCTTCCAACCCCAGCAAGACCAGTTACTATGTGGGTGACACGCTGGATACCACCGGCCTGAAGCTGACTGCCACTTACAACAACGGCACCACTCAGACCATCACCAGCGGCTTTACCTGCACGCCTACTGCATTGAGCACTGCCGGTGCGCAGACTGTTACCGTCAACTACGGCGGTAAGACTGCCACCTTCACCGTGAATGTGCAGGACGTCACGCTGTCCGGCATTGCAATTGCTTCCAACCCCACCAAGACCAGCTACTTTGTGGGTGACACGCTGGATACCACCGGCCTGAAGCTGACTGCCACTTATAGCAACGGCACCACCCAGACCATCACCGGCGGCTTTACCTGCACGCCTACTGCATTGAGCACTGCCGGTGTGCAGACTGTTACCGTCAACTACGGCGGTAAGACTGCTACCTTCACCGTGAGCGTAGAACTTCCCGTCCTGCCTTTCGTCACGCTGACCTTTGACCCCACAGACGGCATTCTTGATCTGGCCGACACGCCGGAAAAGACCGTTTATCCCGGCGAGGCTTACGGCCGTCTGCCGGAGCCCACCGCAGACGGCATGGTGTTCCTTGGCTGGTACACCGAATCCGGCAAGCGGATCACCTCTCTTACCACCTGTGACCTCACCGGCGATGCCACCGTCTCTGCACGCTGGGCACTGGCTTCGGCTGAGGGCTGGAGTTTTGACGAGGCCACCGGCACCCTGACGCTGGACGGCTCCGGTGCCATGAAGGAATACACCTCGGCTGCCGAGGCACCTTGGTACAGCTACCGCGATTCCATTGCGCATCTGGTGGTCAAGAGCGGCGTCACCTCCCTGAGCAGCTACGCTTTTGTCGGCTTCCAGAATCTGGCAGATATCACCCTGCCCGACACCCTGCAGACCATTGGCACGATGGCCTTCTATGGCTGCGACAATCTGAACAATGTTACCATCCCGGCCTCTGTCCGCACCATCGGCTCCTATGCCTTTGCAGATGCCCTGAGCCTGTCCCGCATCACCTTTGCCGGCGATGCTCCCGAGTTCGGCACCGGCGTGTTTACCTTCCGTAAGCTGACGGCCTACTATCCCGTTTACGCCTCCGGCTGGGAGACCGTTGTGGACGGCCGTTACGATTTCGGCGGCAGCATCACCTGGGTGCGCAGCAGTGAAAGTCTGGCTGCCGAGGAGTCTGTGCTTCTCTCCGCAGCCGAGCCTGACGATGTTCTGGCTCTGGATTGGACCCTGTAAGCGGCCACTGCAACGAAAAGGAGTAATGTACCATGAAAAACAATAAATTTCTGCTCTGCATCGTGACAGTGCTGTTTGCCGCCTCCCTGCTGCTGACCGGCTGCTCCGATGGCCCGTCCAGTTCGTCCGGCTCTTCCAGCACTTCCGGTTCTTCCAGTTCCGGCAGCACCTCCGGCTCCTCCAGCGAGAGCACCGGCTCTTCCTCTGGCAGTGAGACCCCGGAACCCGGCAAGGTCACGTTGACCTACGAGGTCTCCGGCGGCACGGCCACCGTGACCGGCGTCCGCGGCAATCCTACCGGCACTGTGACCATCCCGGAAAAGACCCCGGATGGCGTCACCGTTACCCGCATCAACAGCTATGCCTTCTACAACAGCGATCTCACCGGCGTTGTCCTTCCCGACACCCTCACCTATATCGGTGACTACGCCTTTGCAGGCAGTGCGCTCAAGCAGCTCGTTCTGCCAAACAGCCTGAAGATCGTAGGCAAGGCCGCTTTCTCTGCCTGCCGTTCCATGACCACTGTGGTGCTGAACGGCGACCCTGAATATCAGGGCTCTGCGTCCACCGGTGTTTTTTCCGGCTGTGACCAGCTGCAGACCGTTACCATCGCCAACGGCCTTACCCAGCTGGGTGACGGGATGTTTGCCCACTGCACAAAGCTTTCTGCCGTGGTGCTGCCGGACACCCTGACCCGGATCGGTGAATCCGCCTTCTTCAGCTGCCACGCTCTGAAGCGCATCACCCTGCCCGACGCACTGACCATTCTCGACAAGAATGCCTTTGCGGACTGCAAGGCACTGCAAAGCATCCGCATCCCTGCAAAGGTGAAGTCTCTTTCCGCCAATACCTTTGTCAGGTGCCGCGCCCTGACCTCCGTCACCCTGCCCGATACCATGACCTCCATCGGCGATGGTGCATTCAGCGGCTGTATCGCACTGGAAGGGCTGGAGCTGCCGGGCAATCTGCAGCTGCTGGGTGCATCTGCCTTTGAAGGCTGCACCCACCTGAAGCAGATCGTTCTCCCGGAGGGCATCGGCACATTGGCTGAAAGCGTATTTCAGGATTGCTCTCAGCTGCAAAAGGTGTATCTGCCCCGGAACCTTTCCAAGGTATGCAACGGCGCATTCCGCTTCTCGCAGCCGCTCACCGTTTACTGGTCCGGCAGCGCAAACGACTGGACACGCGCAGGCATCTCCATCAGCCAGTATGGCAACGATGCCCTTGTAAAGGCCAGCTTCATTTATAATGCCACTCCGAATGCCCTGAAGTGACCCCTTCCCGAAATCTTCTATAATCCCTGATAAAAAGACCAGAGCGCTCAGCCAAACGGCTTGTGCAGCTCTGGTCTTTTTGCTTTGTCGCTATCCACCATTCTTGTGCGGCAGCTCCGGTTTTCAGGATCTCTTTTTCAGCATTCCCTCGACCCGGCTGCGCAAAGGACAGTACCATGTATAGTAGCGCTTCTTCAGCAGCCGCTGCAAAACGCGGCTGACCGTGCTGGGCTTCGGCTTCCAGCTCTCGGCAAAGCGGTGGATGGAGTAGGTATTGGGTGTTACCCGGAGCTTCCGGGTGTAAATATCCATCGGGCAGAAATACTCTGCCGGAAAGATCTCCATTTCCGCGATGCTCTGCCTTGTGCCGTCTTTGCGCACGCCCAGCGTCTGCAATACCTTTGTATTCCGCTCCGGGCAGGGCGTCAGGTCCGCGCTGCCGTCTGGCTTTATAAAATCCAGTGCATCGTAATCCCGCAGCAGCGCCTGCACCACCGGGTTGCCCTTGCATGCCCCGAGCCCCAGCCCGGTGGCTACCTCGTTGTTGTTCTGAAAGCCCATAAAACCGGGCAGTTCCAACAGCTCGTCCAGCGGGCGCACCAGCTCCACGTCCGTGTCCAGATAGACGCCGCCGTACTCGTACAGCACCGCCAGCCGCGCATAGTCCGATACAAAGGCATATCTCTTTGCCGCATACGCCTGCTGTGCATAGCGGTTTTGGCTGATCTCAAAGTTCTGCTCGTTCCACTCGATGATCTTGTAATCCGGGCAGTATTTCTTCCAGCTTTCCATACATTTCCGGTTCTCCGGGCTGATAGTCCCGCCGCCGAACCAGCAGTAATGGATGATCTTGGGAATGCTCATGGACGCTTCTCCTTTTTTCTGCAAATGCCCCGTTTGTTACGACCTTATTTTACAAAAGGGTCATTTTCTTGTCAAGTTTCCCCGGCGTATTTTGCAGCGCCTTTCCGTAAAAAGATTGCCGCCCCGCCGCCCGGTGTGGTATACTGGGTGCAGACGGTTTTGTTTTTCCAAACCATTCACTTAAAATTCACAGCTTTTTCCAATTCTTGCATTAAAATAGAGTTGTATACTGAGATATGATAGGAGGAGTCCTGTTTTATGGCAAAGATCCTGATCGTTGACGATGAGCCCCGCATCCGGGAGCTGATCCACGAGCATCTGCAATATTCCGGTTACGTCTGCGAGGAAGCCGGGGACGGCTCTGCGGCGCTGGCACAGCTGTCCGGCGGCGGGTTTGATCTGGTGATCCTGGACCTGATGATGCCCTTTATGGACGGCATGACCTGCCTGCGGGAGATGCGCGCCCGCCACATCAATACCCCGGTCATCATCCTGACCGCCCGGGGCGAAGAGTACGACAAACTGGCCGGGCTGGAAAGCGGCGCAGACGACTATGTGGTAAAGCCCTTCTCCCCCCGGGAACTGGTGGCGCGGGTGCGCGCGGTGCTGAACCGCACCATGCCACGCCCCACCGAGGCCGCCGATACCATGACTTTTGGCGAATTGACCATCGACACCGCCAGCCATACCGTGCGGGTGTCCGGCGAGGAAGTGGCCCTGACCCCCAAGGAGTTTGACCTGCTGGTATTTCTGGCCTCCAACAAGGGCATTGCCCTGAGCCGGGAAAAGATCCTGCAGAAGGTGTGGAACTACGACTACTTTGGCGAGGACCGCACCGTGGACACCCATGTAAAGATGCTGCGCGGCCATCTAGGTAAATGCCGCAGCTACATTGCTACGGTATGGGGCATCGGCTATAAGTTCGACCCCGATGCCGCCCGTTGACTGAAGGAGCGTGCGGTTCATGCGGCAAACCACCAAAGCACGGCATACCCTTGGCATCCGCGGGCAGCTGATGTGGTTTTTGTGCTTCATCTGCCTGTTTCTGCTGGGGCTGTTCTGGCTGCTGTCCACCCAGCTGCTGGAGCCTTTGTACACCAAACACATCGAGACCCAGCTCACCAATCAGGCCGACAGCATCGTAGCGCGGCTGGACGACGCCATTGCCGAGGGCAAGGTGCTGTCCAGCTGGTCTTTTGGGCAGCTTGCGGTCAACAGTGATTTTTTTGATAAGCTCACGCTGGAACTGTACACCAAAGGCTCTTTGAACAGTTTCTGCGTGGATATCTCGGACACCACCCTGCACACCATTTATAAGATCGAGAACCAGTCCTTCTGCAACCTGCACGGCACCTATCTTTCGGACTCTGCCAACAACGATAAGATCATTGCCACTGCCCTTGCCATGCGGCGCAAGTGCCGCAGTGTGGGCAGCTTTGTGCAGACGCTCAACCCGCCCCGGCTCTCCGGCTCGGCGCAGCTATTGGTAGGGCGCATTACCGCCGACGGCAGCTATACCGTGCTGGTGACCACCAGCCTTGTGCACGTTACCGAGGCCGGAAAGGTGCTCAGCACCCTGCTGCCGCTGGCAGCAGCGCTCATCTTCGGCTTTGCCATGTCGGCGGCGTGGTTGTTCAGCGAGTGGTTCACAAAGCCGCTGCGCCAGCTTTCCAGCGCGGCGCGGCAGATGGCGCTGGGCAACTACGCCGTACAGGTGGACAACCGCCGCAACGATGAGCTTGGCAACCTTGCCCGGGACTTTAACCACATGGCCGAGGAGGTGCAGCACGCGGTGCAGATGCAGCGCGACCTGCTGGCCAACGTCTCCCACGACCTGCGCACCCCGCTGACCCTCATCAAGGGCTATGCCGAGACAGTGCGTGACCTGACCGGCGACGACAAAGCCCACCGGGACGAGCAGATGAATATCATCGTGGACGAGGCCGACCGCCTGACCGCGCTGGTGTCCAGCGTGATGGAGCTGAGCAAGGTGACCAGCGGCACCTACAAGTGCGAGCGGGTGCACTTTGACATGGGGCAGCTGTGCGATGAAGTAAGCGAGCGCTACGACGCCGTCTGCGCCCAGAACGGCTGGCAATTGCAGCTGGAACTGCCGGAAGAAGAACTGCCGGTCTATGCCGACCCGGATATGATGCAGCGTGCGCTGCACAACCTGCTGGGCAACGCCATGCACCACATCGGCAAGGACGGAATCTTTATCCTGCGCGCCTTCCGCTGCTCTGAGGGCGTGCGGGTAGAGGTGGAGGACCACGGCCCGGGCATTGCCGCCGCCGACCTGCCCTATATCTTTGACCGGTACTACCGTTCCCGCTCGGACGCAGGCAAGCAGGGCACCGGTCTGGGGCTTTCCATCACCAAGGCCATCTTCCAGCAGCACAGCTTCCGCTTCGGCGTGCAAAGCACCGTAGGCAAGGGCACCACCTTCTGGTTCGTCATGAGCGACCTGCCCTATGTGGACGATTTTGAGGGCAAGTGAGCACCCCCTGTGATACAGAAAAAGCACCGGCAGTTTTCCTGATTTTCCAATCGGGAAACTGCCGGTGCTTTTATTATGTTCCGCTCTCTGCCGTATGGTAGATGCCAAAGGTGTTGTCCGGGGCGGGCATCTCCACCCGGGAGGCGCGGTCGTTCACCGCCCACATCATCGCGCCCATGGCACCCAGCACCACCAGAATGATGAGCCACTTTACTGCATTGGGTAATTTTTTCATCCTGTTATCCTTTCCGTAGTCTCCATGCGGCACTTCTGCCGGGCAGTGCGCAGCAGCACAGCGGCTTCGGCAGCCGAAAGCGCCTGCACCCAGCCGGGGCGCTCCCCTGCACCCGCGCCGGTGCTGCCTGCTTCGGCAAAGCCGGCCAGCGCCGTGTCGGTGCGGTCGTTCCAGCCGGCAAAGCCTTCCGGTGCAATGTGCGCCCCAAGGCGGCAGTCCAGCACCGCCGTTTTGCCGGTAGGCCGCCACGGTCTGCCCAGATACACGCTGCCCGCCGGGCAGTCCGAGACAAAATCGCAGTCCCAGAACACAAAGCCCAGCCCATCCGCCGCACCGGAGGGCGCGGTGACCCAGCTGTGCGCAAGGCCGTTGTCCACCGTGCGCAGGGTGCAGTGCTCAAACAGGGCGTCCGCCCCGCCAAAGATAAAATCAATGTCCCCGGCGATCTCGCAGGCGTGGTAATACTGCGCGCTTGCCCGGCGGGGTGCCAGCCCGCGCGGGCCCAGAAAGCCGTCCTTCTCCCGCTCTTTCTCCGGCAGAGGGGCGCAGAACAGGGTATCCTGATTGCCCAGCAGCCGCACCCGGCTGAACGCCGCCCGGGCGCTGTCCACATAGGCCGCGATGGCCTGCCCGACCTTCGCGCCGGGGCCTGCGTCGTTCTCGATGGTCATATCCTCCACCCGCAGCTTTTCGCCGCTGAAAAAGGTGGTGTAGCTGCGGAAGGTGTGGGTGGGCCGTCCGTCCGGGTGCGGCAGCTTGCCGCCGTCATTCCATACCAGCCGGGTGGCATCCATGCCCGCGCCCGCAAGGGTGATATCCTTTTTCTCACAAACCAGCTTTTCCCGGTAAATACCCGGCGCGATGCGGATGACCGCAGGGCAGTCGTAGGGCACCGCCAGCACCGCCTCGGAAATGGTGGTAAACTGTCCGCTGCCGTCGGGTGCAACGTTGATGGTAAGCATAAGCCGCCTCCTGTGCCCGGCACTGCCGGGCTGAAAAATATGCTTCCAGTATACCCCTCCTTCCCGCAAATTGCAACGGAAACTCTGCCGCCGTCACCCGCTCTTTTCCAGCCGGAGCACGGCGGCGGTGATATCGTCCGGGCGGCCGGTCTTTTGTGCGCGGATGCGGGCGGTCTGTACCAGCGTTTCGGCCAGCTTTTCCGGCGCATCTCCCGCCGCCGCCGAAAGCTCCACCTGCTTTGCCACCCAGCCCGCGCCGTCCACCAGTAAACCGTCCGATACCAGCACCGCGTAGTCCCCGGCGGTCAGGTGCACCACCCGGCTCTGTCCGTTCACCCCGCCCAGCACCCCCATGGGCAGGGTGGCCTCGCCCACGGCCCGCACCCGCCCGCCGTGCACCAGAAACCCCGGAGCAGCCCCGGCCTTGAACAGCCGCGCCGTGCCTGTGTATAAGTCCACGCTGATGAGGTCCAGCGTTGCGCCGCTCTCGTCCTCACTTTTCAGGGCCAGCGCCACGTTCACCAGCCGCGCCGCCAGCTCGGCGGTAAAGCCCGCCTTGAGCAGCCGGGCGGTCAGCTCTGCCGCCAGATTGCCGTCCACCGCCGCCGGGCGTCCGGTGCCCATGCCGTCACATAGGATCATCTGCGCCGCCGTGGGGCTGCAAAACTGCTGCACCGCATCGCCGGAAACCTCGCCCCGGGCGGCTGCGCTTGCCGCCCCGAACACCGCCCGCAGCGCCGGTCTTTCGCTGAACATCAGGGTGGTCATGCCCTTGCAGGAAAGCACCTGCGGCACCTCCAGCGTGCGGCGGCAGATATGCCCCACCTCTCCCGCCAGCGCTGCCAGCTCCTGCGGGGTGAACCGGGTGCGCGGCAGGGTAACGGCGGCATGGGTGCGGCCAAGGTCGTCCAGCGTGACGGCGCACTCCTGCGGCGGCGCACCCAGCCCGGTGAAAAATTCTGCCACCCGGCTGGATTTATAGGGCTCCGGGTCGCCGGGGCGTCCCAGCTGCTCGCTGAGCACCCCCAGCGCCTCGGCTACGGCGCTGTACTGCTCGGTCAGGGCGGTGCGCATGGCCTCGGAATGGATGCGCGCTTCCTTGCGGCTGCGGTACAGCGCAAAGCTGCGCCCCGCTGCCGCGCACAGCGCCGCCGGGTGGATGCAGCGGGACAATTGCCCGGGCAACTGCGCCGCTTCCACGCTGCCATTCTGTTCCAGCAGCGGGCGCAGCGCTTCCATGCCCGCCATGGTGGCAGTATATTCCTGCTTCCAGCAGGTCTCCCGCCGCCCGCAGTTAAAACAAAGAGTATCATGTACATTGTCTATGACCCAGCGGAAACCCTCCCGCCGCCGGGGCAGACCCTCGTAGACCGCGTTCACTGTCTCCGCCAGCGAGGAAAGGCTCTGCGCCACGGCTTCCAGCCGGGTGGACGCCGCCGCACTGCGGGCGGGCGCGGGGGCGTTCTCCCCGCTTTGTGAGGGTTCCGCTACCGGAACAAGCCAGCCGCCGGGCAGCAGACAGACCACCGCCATGCCGCCGCAGGCGCTGAACAGCAGCCCGAAGGCGTTTCCGGGCGGCTGCACGCAGAGCACCCCGGATACGCAGCCGCCCGCGTAGGCGGCAAGCGTCTCCACCCGCCGTCCGGGTGCCAGCACCGCTGCCGCTGCCGTGGCACAGCCAAGCCCCGCTGCCGCCGGGGCAAGGGCAGGGTCTGCCGCGCAAAGGGCTGCCCCCAGTACCGCGCTGCCGCTCAGGGCGGCAAGCCTCTGTGCCCGGCAGCAGAGTGCCAGCTCTGCGGCGGCACACGCCAGCACCCCGGGCGAGAACCACCCCCACCGCACACTGCCCAGCGCCGCCGCCACGGCTGCGCCCACCAGCAGCGTGCCCATGCCCGGGCGCTCCGGGGCAAATTTGCGCAGCCCGAAGCCGATGCCCGCCGCAAGCAGGGCGTCTGCCGCACTGTACAGCAAAAGGTCTGCCCCGCCGCTGCTGCCCAGCGCAAAGCACAGTGCCATGCCGGTCAATGTACCGCAGCCCGCCAGCGCGGCGGGTACAAACCTTTGCGGCAGCAGCCAGCGGGCTGCCACGGCTGCGCCCAGCGCACACAGCTGACACAGACTGCGCAGCGAGAGCGCCCCCAGCCCGTGGAGCAGCAGCCCCAGCGCCGCTCCTGCCGCACAGGGCGCAAAGCAGTCCTCTGCCAGCCCAAGGGTCAGCCCCAGTCCAAAGGGCATCAGCGCCCCGTACAGCACCGCCCAGCCGCCGGCAAAGCCGATGCCCACCGCCGCCAGCCGCCGCGCCGCCGGGCGCAGCATCGCCCGTGCCGCCAAAGGCGAAGGCTGCAGGCACCGCCCGTCCGAAGATAAAACACCCATCCGCTCTGTCATAAAAATCCCCCGCTTTCCGGCGGGGAGTTTGTTCTGTTCCCCGCACTGTCTGCATATACTGTAACGCGGGGCAGCGGCGCTTTTTGGCGCGGTGCATAGAACCGCCCCAAAGACGCCCAAAGACGCAAAAAAGCCCTGCGGCCGTCATTTTGCCGCAGGGCTTTGGGGGTATTTTCAACTGTTCAGCAGAAATAGCGGATCTCGCCAAAAAAGGCTGTCCATTTTTCGATCACTTCACCGCTGCGTGCTTCAATAACTGCCATAATGTTGCGCAGCACCCGGGGCGGGATCTGAGAGTTATTATTGCACAGGTAGCAGCCGCCCGCCTTGGTGATCCAGATCTTGGTGGCGTTGCTGTTGGGTGCTCCCTGTGCAACGTGCACATGGATCGGCTCCAGCGGTTCGTTCTCATTGGCCCAGAAGTAGACCCAGTAGGAACCAACCTTAAAAACCTGCGGCATTTTCCACGCCTCCTTCTTGGGAGAACTGCAAGATCAGGTGCGCGGTGGACTCCACGATCTTCTGATACCGCGCGATCTCCTCCGGCGTGAAGCCGTGCACCTCCTGCCAGTCATAGCCCGGCAGCCAGCACACTGCTGAGTGGAAACAATCTTCTGCATCCGGTTTTTCAAGGTACACCTTCACCCGGCCATCGGGCTTCATCTCGGAATGCACGATTTCGGTATCATCGTCCAATGTCATAAACGGGTACATCATAGGTTCCACCTCCCAGATCACTGTACTTATATCACTCAGCCGTTCAGCTTTGCAATGGCATCCTGCACGCGCTGCAGGGTCTTTTCGCGGCCCATCATGCAGGCAAGGTCGGTGCCGCCGCCGGGGGTGCGCTGCTTGCCGGAAAGGGCAATGCCCAGCGGGTAGAGCAGCCAGCCGTTCTTTTTGCCCAGCTCCTCAGCCTTCGCCTTGCAGGCATCGAACACGGCATCGCGGTCTGCAAAATCCAGTGCCTCGTCGCTCAGCACCGGCAGCAGGGCTTCCAGTGCTTCTTTTGCAGTCTCCGGGGTGGTCTTTTGCTTTTTGTTGGCGTACAGGCTCACGTCGTACTCCGGCATGGCGTCAAAGAAATCCAGCTGCTCGGGGATCTCGCCCAGCACCTCGCACCGGGGCTGCAGGTTTGCGCACAGCAGCTTTTTGTCAATGGCGCTGTGCACGGCGCTGTCGATCCACGGTTCGGCCTTTTTCTGGAACTCCTCGGGGCTCAGGCGGCGGATATACTCCGCATTGATGGCGCGCAGCTTGAGGGGGTCGAAGATGGCGGGGGACTTGGAGATGCCCTCCGGCGACCAGATCTTGACCAGCTCCGGCAGGGAGAAGATCTCCTGCTCGGCGTACTCGCCGCGGGGGCTCCAGCCCAGCAGGCAGATATAGTTCAGCACCGCCTCGGTCAGGTAGCCCTTTGCCACCAGATCCTGATAGCTTGCATCGCCGTTGCGCTTGGACAGCTTATTCTGGGCGTCCTTCATCACCGGCGGGCAGTGGATATAGGTGGGGATGTCCCAGCCAAAGGCCTGATACAGCAGGTTATACTTGGGGGTGGAGGACAGATACTCGCTGCCGCGGATGACGTGGGTAATGCCCATCAGGTGGTCGTCCACAACGTTGGCAAAGTTGTAGGTGGGCATCCCATCGGTCTTGATGAGGATCTGGTCGTCCATCTCGCTGTTGTTCACCTCAATGTGGCCGTACACCACATCGTCAAAGCCGGTCACGCCCTCGCGGGGGATCTTCTGGCGGATGACGTAGGGCTCGCCTGCTGCAAGGCGCTTTTCCACTTCCTCCTTGGGCAGCTCGCGGCAGCAGCCGTCATAGTGGGTCATTTCACCGGCAGCGCGCTGCTCGGCGTGCAGGGCCTCCAAGCGCTCCTCGGTGCAGAAGCAGTAATAGGCCTTGCCCTCTGCCACCAGCTGCTCGGCGTACTGCTTGAACATGCCCATGCGCTCGCTCTGCACATAGGGGCCCACGGGGCCGCCGATATCCGGGCCCTCGTCCCACAGAAGGCCGGTCTCCCGCAGGGTGTTGTAGATGACATCCACAGCGCCCTCCACATAGCGGCCCTGATCGGTATCCTCGATGCGCAGGATGAAGGCGCCATCCTCGTGCTTGGCCATCAGGTAGGTGTACAGGGCAGTACGCAGGTTGCCAACGTGCATATAACCCGTAGGCGAGGGTGCAAAACGGGTGCGGACTTTATTGCTCGGCATAGAAAAACGCTCCTTTATTCTCATGCAAAAAATTTGCGGATAGCTATGTTTTATTGTACTTATTCTGCGCAGTTTTGTCAATGCAGGATAATATCATGCACCCATGCAAAAAGGGGCTGCTGCATCAAATGCTGTGCAGCAGCCCCTTTTTATAATATTATTCTCCGTCCTTCGGGTCATCCAGATGCTCGCGCCGTTTGCGTGTCAATGCGGCGCACAGCTGCAGCAATGCAAAGCACAGGATGCCGGTAAAAACACCGGCAAAAACAGCACCGATCCAGTATCCATAGGAAAAACCGCAGATCAGCGTAACCGCCACCGCAGCCACCAGAGAATACACGGCATTGGCCGGGGCCTTATCCGAAAGGTGGCGATCCCACAGACCATTGCGCAGACACGCGACAACTATATAAATGCAGCCGATCATGAATACGACCCACTCTCCGGCGGCCTTGTCCGCAGCCCCGAACACCGTCTGCACGATCCACGCCGCCAAAAGGCTGCCCCACAGCAGCCAGAAGCCATTGCTTTCAATTTTGCGCAGGGTCTGCTCCTGCATCTCGTCCAACCGGTTTTTCTTGCTGTATAGTGAAAATTTCATAGTTCATTCCTCCCAGAACAGTTCATCCAGTGTCTTATCCAGAATTTTACAGATACTGCGGCAAAGG
Organism: Faecalibacterium sp. I3-3-33; assembly: GCF_023347295.1. Taxonomy (NCBI): domain Bacteria; kingdom Bacillati; phylum Bacillota; class Clostridia; order Eubacteriales; family Oscillospiraceae; genus Faecalibacterium; species Faecalibacterium sp. I3-3-33. The sequence goes on along the minus strand of NZ_CP094469.1, from coordinate 352,302 downwards.
TTGATGGTGGGGTTGTACTCCCCTTTTTCAATGGCGTTGATAGTCTGGCGCGAAACCCCTGCCGCCTCGGCAAGCGCTCCTTGCGTCATATCCTTTTCTGCACGGGCGGCCTTTAATTTCAGGTTCTTCGGCATTGATATGCTCCTTTCCTGCCGGGTCGGCATTTGTTTTATCCTCTGGACATATAGTAGCATTTACCATTCTAAATGTCAAGTATATATTACAAAAAGTTTTTATGAGCAGACAAAAAGCACCCCAGCTGTTTCCAGCCGGGGTGCTTTGCGGTTATGATTATTTCAGTACAACTTCGCCGTTTTCATCGGCATCCACCACAAGAGTGCCGCCGGATGCCAGCGTGCCGTCGATCAGGCGCTCGGCGGCGGGGTCCTCCACCGCCTTGCGGATGGTGCGGCGCAGGTCGCGCGCACCAAAGCGGCCGCCCTGACTCTTTTGCACCAGTGCCTTGAGCGCTGCCGGGGTGTAGCTGTAAGCGATGCCCTTGGCCTCCATGCCGGGCTTGTACTCGTCCAGCATCAGGGCGGCGATGCCCTGCAGGGTCTCCTCGGTCAGGGGCTTGAAGGCGATTACCTCGTCCACGCGGCCAAGGAACTCCGGGCGCAGGAACTGCGCCAGCGCCTTGCGGGTCTTTTCCTCGCTGCGCTGGGCGTCGCTCTTGTTAAAGCCAAGGCTGCCCGCGCTCTGGTCGCTGCTGCCCGCGTTGGAGGTCATGCAGATGACCGTGTTGGAAAAATCCACCGTGCGTCCCTGCGCATCGTTGATCTTGCCCTCGTCCAGAATCTGCAGCAGGATGTTCATCACATCCGGGTGCGCCTTTTCGATCTCGTCAAACAGCACCACGCTGTACGGGCGGCGGCGCACCTTCTCGGTCAGCTGACCGGCTTCCTCGTAGCCCACATAGCCCGGAGGCGAACCGATCATGCGGGACACCGCGTATTTTTCCATATACTCGCTCATGTCCAGACGGATGAGCGGGTCAGGACCATCGAACAGCTGTTCTGCCAGCTGCTTGACCAGCTCGGTCTTGCCTACGCCGGTGGGACCCACAAAGATGAAGCTTGCGGGACGGCGGCGGCCGGAAAGGTCGGCGCGGCTGCGCTTGATGGCCTGCGCCACCAGATGCACGGCTTCGTCCTGACCGATGACCTTCTGCTTCAAAGCGGCTTCCAGCCCTGCCAGCTTGACGAACTCGGTCTCGCGAATTTTTACCGCCGGGATGCCCGTCCACAGCTCGATGACCTTGGCTACATCGTCCATGGTCACCTGAATTTCGCTGGCAGCGGCCTGCTTAGCGGGCAGCTCGGATTCCAGCTTGGCGATGCGGGTCTTGCGCTCGGCTACGCGCTCGTAGTCGATGGCTTCGTTCACATCCGCGCTTTCCATCTCGGCTTCTTCCTGCTTCAGGGCGTCCAGCTCCTTCTGCATCCCCAGATACTCGGAGATGACCGGGTGCGCCAGATTGCAGCAGGCGCAGGCTTCGTCCAGCAGGTCGATGGCCTTATCCGGCAGAAAACGGTCGGTGATGTACCGCTCGCTCAGGGTGACCACCGCCGAAAGCACCTCGGCGGGCACCTGCACATGATGGTGCTGCTCGTAGTAGCGCTTGATGCCGTTCATTACGGCAAGGGTGTCCGCCACGCTGGGCTCCTCCACCCGCACAGGCTGGAAACGGCGCTCCAGCGCCTGATCTTTTTCAATATACTTGCGGTACTCGGTAAAGGTGGTGGCACCGATGACCTGAATCTCACCGCGGGAGAGGGCGGGCTTTAAGATGTTGCCCGCGTTCATGGCACCCTCGCTCTCACCGGCAGAGGTGATGGTGTGGATCTCGTCGATGAACAGGATCACGTTGCCCGCAGCCTTTACCTCGCTCAGCAGACCCTTGACCCGCTGCTCGAACTGACCGCGGAACTGGGTACCCGCCACAAGGCTGGTGAGGTCGAGCAGAAAAATCTCCTTATCCCGCAGGCCGATGGGCACCTGTCCCTTGGCAATGCGCTCGGCAATGCCTTCCGCGATGGCGGTCTTGCCCACACCGGCTTCACCGATCAGGCAGGGGTTATTCTTCTGGCGGCGGCTCAAAATCTGGATGGTGCGGTAAATTTCGCGGTCGCGCCCGATGATATCATCCAGCTTGCCCTCCCGCGCCTTGCGGGTCAGGTTTTCGCAGTAGGTATCCAGAAACTTGCGCTTGGGCGGCTTTTTGCCGTTCTTGCGGTCGGCCTTTTTTTCGCCGTCCTGCTTCTCCGTACCGGTAAAGCCCAGCGGGAAGGTGGCATTGCTGCCGGGCACAAGATCCTCGTCCATGTTCTCCGCATCGGCATCCTCGCCGCTGCCGGACATATTCATCAGCATGGAAAGAGGGTTGGAATCGCCCAGCTCCTCCATCATGCTCTCCATGCGGTTTTCCATGTTATCCAGATCCTGCTCCGACATCCCGAATTGTTTCATCAGATCGTCCACGGGCTTGATGTGCAGCTCCCGGGCACAGTGCAGACAGTACCCCTCCTGCTTCATCTGACCATTCTCCATCCGCTGGATAAAGATGATCGCCGGACGCTTCTGGCATCGAATACAGACCATAGTTCCTCCTTGTCGCCCCTGTTACAAAAAGGGGTTGAACATATTAAACGCTTTATAGTAAAGACTGCTGTGCATCACAGTGTCGTTGAGCACATTTAAGTTGCCGCCGGTGATGACCACAAGCCCCCACACCACGCACAGCACGAGGTATAAGTCCAGCAGAGCGGTCATGCCGCCGGTCAGCCAGCCCAGACCCCGGTTCACCGTACCGATGACCGGGAGCTTATTCACCAGCCCCAGCACGGTGACCAGCATGCTGACCAGCAGCCGCAGCACCGCGTAGAACACAAAGAACAGCACCAGCATGATCACCGGGGTGAGCAGCGGCTGCAATACTTTTTCCACGATGGTATCGGCAAGCACCACGGCGTTATCTGCCAGCACAGCGTTGATGCTGCGCTCGCACGCCGCCACGATGGAGGCGCGGAAGCTTTCGGGCAGAAAGCCCGCGTACTGCTGCGCAATGCCGGAAAGGTTCACCACGCCGTCCTCCGAAAGGTGGGCGGCGATCTGGGTACGGAAGCCCCCGGCCAGCAGATTTTCAAACACCCAGCCTGCGCAGGCGGCAGAGAGCTGCCGTGCGCCCAGCAGGCTGATGAGGTTGCCGGACAGTTGCACGATGGACGCCAGAAAGCCCTTACGGGCGTAGCGTGCCATCAGCACCAGCCAGACCACCGTACATAGGATATCAAAAAGAAATGACGGATTCTTGAACATACCTTGTTTTCCCTGTTATAAAGATCATTTTCCCCGCAAAAATACCGGTTTCCCCCTCGTTCACCGGGCGCTGGAAGCCGTTTGCTCCGGCGGAGCGATCTGCTGCACCGTGTTGCCGCACAGCACCAGCAGCTGCTTACCCGCGATGAGCGCCTGCGGACGGACGGAAAGCTCCTGTCCCCACTGGTACACCCCGTCTGTGGCAAAGCATTCCACGCCGCTGTCGGTGAGCAGATAAAAGTTTTGCCCCCGGCGCAGGATCTGGTTTGCCGCAGGCACATTGCCGCTGTACTGCACGTTCAGATCTTTATCCAGCAGCACGGCGGTGCACACCTGCCCGTTTTCCAGCAGCAGGGCGGCGTTTGCACCGTCCTGCGAAACACTGACAAGGCTGCCGCCGCCAAGGTCGAAACGTCCCCGCTCGCCGCCGTCCGCACCGTACACCACGGCGCAGTTCTCATACACAGCCAGCACGGTGTCGTTGTTCAGCCAGCCCAGCCACTGGGGCACGCTGTCCCCGCTGCTCAGCTGCACCGGGTCGCCCTGCGCAAGGCTGAGCACAAAGAGGTTTGCCTGTAACTGCCCCGCACTGGAGGTGACCGCCGCCACCGCCAGACGGCGGCTGTCGGCGGCAAACGCCATCCGCACCGGGGTGCCCTGCGTGCCGGTCATATCCCAGTGCAGCTGCTCCGTCATGGTGGGGGTATACACGGTCAGCCGGGCTGTGCTGTCGGCAGAATCGGTAGCCACTGCCAGCGTGCCGGTGTCCGACATGGCGCACAGATAGATGCTGTTTTCCAGCGTTTTTCTGTACAGGTTCTGGGTGCGGCTTTCCACCCGCAGCTCGTTGCCGGAGCGGTTGTACAGCACAAAGCGGGTCTTGCCCGCAGCCAGCGCCGGGCGGGCGTAGCCGCTCTGGATGCCGGCAAGGCGGGTGCCGCCCAAGCTGTACACCACGCAGGCATCCTCGTCCATGGCTACAAAGCTGCCGGACATAGGCTGCACGGCCGTCAGCTCCCCAAGGCCGGTCTGCTGCGGCCAGCCCACCGCCGGGGACAGGGCGATATGCACCGTATCCACCAGATCCTTTACCCGGGCGATGGATGCACCCACCGCGCCGGTGGCAAACAGGGTGACCAGTATCAGCGCCGCCAGAAGAATCACGGTGCGGCGCAGACGGCGGCGGCGCACCCGCTGGCGCGCTGCCTCCAGATATTCCACCCGTCCGGCAGAAAGCGGCTCTCCGTCCGGGCTGCTGCCGCCGCGATGAAGCTTTTTCATGGCTGCTCCTCCTTTTCCGGGTAATCCACACACTTTAAAAACAAGCCCTTCGCGGGCAGGGTGGGGCCTGCCCGGCTGCGGTCCCGGCTTGCCAGAATGGCGGGGATGTCCGCCGCGCGCAGCCGCCCCGCGCCCACCTCGCACAAGGTGCCCGCCAGAATGCGCACCATATTGTACAGGTAGCCGTCGGCGGTCACTTCAATGTCCACCTCGTCCCCGCGCCGGGTGACGTGGCAGTCCGTGATGGTGCGCACGGTGTCCCCATGGGCGGCAGCAGAACTGCCCGCCGCGCACAGCGCCAGAAAATCGTGGGTGCCCATGAACTGCTGCGCCGCCGCCTGCATGGCGGCTTCGTCCAGCCGCCGGGGCACCCGGGTATAGTAGGCGGCGTCAAAGGGCGAGTCGATGGGGTGGTTATGGATGCGGTACAGGTAGGTCTTGGTATGGGCGGCGTACCGGGCGTGAAAATCCTCCGGCACGGTCTGCGCTGCAAGCACCCGGATATCCGGCGGCAGATGCTGGTTGAGCGCCAGCGGCAGCTTCTGGGGCGGGATGCGGGTATCGGCATGGAAGTTCAGCCGGAAGCCCAGCGCGTGCACCCCGGCATCGGTGCGGCTGCAGCCCTTGATATCGGGGCGGCTGCCCAGCACCGCTTCCAGTGCATCCTGAAAGGTGGCCGCCACGCTGCGCCCGTTGGGCTGCACCTGAAAGCCGCAGTAATTTGTGCCGTCGTAGGCAAGGGTAAGTAAAAAGTTCATAGTTAATATTTAGAATGGCCTCCGCTTTGCTCTGGCCATATTCAGCGGAAAAGCGTTTTTAATTTCGTGTTTGTCGCGGCCTGCGGGCCGCGACAAACACGTTTTCACCGGAGGGGCCGCGGCGAGAAGCATCCTCTTTCTTCTCACACTTTAGCGCTGTACTTTATGGCTTGGCTCCCCCTTTGAGGAAAGACTTCCCCCGCTCCGGGGGAAGATGTCGCGCAGCGACAAAAGGGGGAATCTGGCGCGGGAGCGCCTGAGAGGGCTTTTTTAGTAATTCGGGAACACCAGCCGGGAGGCAAGGATGACGGCAAAGCAGGCGATGCAGACCGCAAGGTCGATGTAGTCCTGCTTTTCGCAGCGCAGCACCTTCAGGCGGGTGCGGCCCGTGCCGCCACGGTAGCAGCGGCACTCCATGGCCATAGCCAGCTCGTCCGCGCGGCGGAAGGCCGAGATGAACAGCGGGATGAGCACCGGCACCAGCGCCTTGACCCGGTCGGTCATTTTGCCGGTATCCAGCTGCGCGCCGCGCGCTTTTTGCGCGTTCATGATCTTATCCGTCTCCTCGATGAGGGTGGGGATAAAGCGCAGCGCAATGCTCATCATCATCGCCAGCTCGTGCACCGGGAAGTGCAGCTTGCCCAAGGGCTTGAGCAGCTGCTCAATGGCATCGGTCAGCACGATGGGGCTGGTGGTGTAGGTAAGCAGACTGGTGCCCGCAATGAGCGCCATCACGCGCACCGCCATCAGCACCGCATAGCGCACGCCCTCGGCGTAGATGGTCAAAAACCAGAAATGCACCAGCGGGTCGCCCTCGCCGGAGACAAAGAAGAGGTTCAGCACCGCCGTGAACAGCACGATGGGCAGAATGGGTTTCAGGCTTTTGCCGATCATCTTGACCGGGATCTTTGCCACCCTGTACATGACCCCCAAAAAGAGAATGGACAGGGTAAGCCCCAAGGGGTTGGAGGCTGCAAACAGCAGCACGATATAAGCGACCGTCAGCACAAGCTTCAGTCTGGGGTCGAACCGGTGCACCAGACTGTTGCCCGGGAAGTGCTGACCGATGGTGATATCTCGCAGCATCAGACAGCACCCCCTTTCTGTGCAGCGCTGCGGGGCAGCACAAGGCTTTCCCCGGCATCGCGGCGGCGCTTTGCTTCCAGCAGGGTCTTGACCGCGTAGGGAATGGTGTACACGTCCGCCGGGACGTCCACCCCCATCTCCCGCAGCTTGAGGAAAATTTTAGTCACCTGCGGCACCGATAGCCCAAGCTCCAGCAGCTCCGGGGCGCGGGCAAAGACCTTTTCCACCGTGTCATACATGGCAATTTTCTTGTTGCTCATCACCAGCACGCGGTTGGCATACTTGGCGATATCCTCCATGCTGTGGGACACCAGCAGCACGGTGGTACCGGTCTTTTTGTGGTACTCCTTCACCTCGGAAAGGATATCGTCCCGTCCCTCCGGGTCAAGACCGGCGGCGGGCTCGTCCAGCACAAGGATGCGGGGCTTCATGGCCATCACACCCGCCACCGCCACCCGGCGCTTCTGACCGCCGGACAGCTCAAAGGGGCTGCGCTCCAAAAGCGCCGGGTCTAAGCCTACAAAGTCTGCGGCTTCGTGGACGCGGCGGTCTACCTCGGCTTCGTCCAAGCCCATGTTCTTCGGGCCAAAGGCGATGTCCTTGTAGCAGGTCTCCTCAAACAGCTGGTATTCCGGGTACTGGAACACAAGCCCGGTGAGGAAACGGAAATCCCGGATCTTTTCCGGGTCTGCCCACAGGTCGCGGCCATCAATATAAATTTTGCCGCTGGTGGGCTTGTTCAGGCCGTTCATGTGGGTGATGAGGGTGCTTTTGCCGGAGCCTGTCGCCCCGATGATGCCCACAAAATCGCCCTCTTCTACGGTAAAGCTTACGTCATCCAGTGCGGTCACTGCGGTGGGCAGGCCGGGGTTATAGACGTAGCTCAGGTGTTCTACCTTAATGATATCTGCCATTTCGTCCGCCCCCCTTACTGCAGCAGCTCATACAGCGCCTGTGCGCAGGCACCGGTGTCGATGATGCCCTCCGGCATCGGGATGCCGGCCTTCACCAGCTCGTCCCGCAGCTCGGCGGCCTGCGGCACGTCCAGATGCAGACTGCGCACCTTCTCGGTCTGGCTGAACACCTCTTTCGGGGTACCCTCCATCACTACATGACCCTTGCTCATCACCAGCACACGGTCGGCCTGTGCGGCTTCTTCCATATAGTGGGTGATGGACACCACCGTGATGCCCATGTTCCTGTTCAGGTAGTGGATGGTCTGCATCACCTGCTCGCGGCCGCGCGGGTCCAGCATGGCGGTGGCTTCGTCCAAGATCAGGCAGTCCGGGCGCATGGCAACCACACCGGCGATGGCCACACGCTGCTTCTGACCGCCGGAAAGGTTGTGGGGTGCACGCTCGCGGTATTCGTAGATGCCCGCCATCTTCATGGAGTCGTCCACCCGGCGGCGCATCTCGTCCTGCGGCACGCCGAGGTTTTCCAGCGCAAAGGCCACATCCTCTTCCACCACGGTAGCCACGATTTGGTTGTCCGGGTTCTGGAACACCATGCCCACGGTCTGGCGGATATCATAGAGCTTGTCCTCGTCTGCGGTATCCATGCCCTCCACATACACCTTGCCGCTCTCGGGCAGCAAAATGGCGTTGAAGTGCTTAGCCAGCGTGGATTTGCCGCAGCCGTTCGCGCCCAGCACCGCCACGAACTCTCCGCGCTTTACCTGCACGGATACGCCGTCCAGCGCGTAGCCCGGCTGCTCGGCATCGTAGCGGAACTTCAAATTTTCAGCAGTTAAAATCGTTTCACTCATGCTTTGTTTCTCTTTCTGGTGGTGCGCCCCTCCGAAAGGGGCTGTACCCCATTCTTAGCATATATCTATCTCAGTCACGGCTGTCGCCGTGACTGAGATAGTATTTTATTTTTATTCTTCCCAAATAGCGGTAGCACCGCAGGGCACCACGCCGCCGGTGGCAGATACCGGCAGACCGATCTCATCGCAGCTTGTCTTGCCGCCAAAGCGGGGCACCAGCGTGGTTTTGAGCATATACTCCATGACCGCCGGAGACAGGCCGGTGGTGTAGCTGTTGACCGCAAAGAACAGCGGGGTATCGCTGAGCACCTCTTCGCACTGGCTGATGAGGTCGTAGATGCAGTCCTCCAGCTTCCAGATCTCGCCGCCGGGGCCGCGCCCGTAGCTGGGCGGGTCCATGATGATGCCATCGTAGGTGTTGCCCCGGCGCTTTTCCCGCGCCACGAACTTGGCGCAGTCGTCCACCAGCCAGCGGATGGGCTTATCGGTCAGGTTGCTTGCCACAGCGTTGTCCTTACCCCATGCCACGATGCCCTTGGAGGCATCCACATGGCAGACGGTAGCGCCCGCAGCGGCACAGGCCAGCGTAGCGCCGCCGGTGTAGCCGAAGAGGTTCAGCACCTTCACCGGACGGTTCGCGGCGCGGATCTTCTGCTGGTACCACGCCCAGTTGACCGCCTGCTCCGGGAACACGCCGGTGTGCTTGAAGCCGGTGGGGCTGACGATAAGGGTCAGCTTATCCTCCCCTTCGCCGCAGCTGATCTTCCACTTTTCCGGCAGACGGCGGCGGTACTCCCACTCGCCGCCGCCCTGATTGGAGCGGTGGTAGATGGCATCTGCCTTTGCCCACAGGGGGCTCTGTTTGGGGGTCTTCCACACCACCTGCGGGTCGGGGCGGATGAGCAGGGTCTCTCCCCAGCGTTCCAGCCGGTTGCCGTCGGTGGCATCCAGCAGTTCGTAGTCTTTCCAAGTATCTGCAGGGCGCATAGCGTCCTCCTTCCGTTTACTGCTTCAATGTTTCTTTATATAAAAGTCAGAACAGGCTCTGCTGGCCGTTTTCCTCGGCGCTGCCGGTCTCCGGGGCTTTCATGCCCAGATGCTCGTAGGCAAGGCGGGTGGCGCAGCGTCCGCGCGGGGTGCGGGTCAAAAAGCCCATCTGCATCAGATACGGCTCGCACAGATCCTCCAGCGTGACCGCCTCCTCGCCCAGCGCGGCAGCCAGCGTTTCCAGACCCACCGGCCCGCCGTTGTACATCTCGATGATGGCACGCAGCAGGCTGCGGTCCAGCTCGTCCAGACCCAGCGCGTCCACGTCCATCCGCTTGAGCCCCAGCAGCGCCACGTCCCGATCGATGATGCCGTCGCCCAGCACGGTGGCAAAGTCGCGGATGCGCTTCAAAAAGCGATTCGCCACACGGGGGGTGCCACGGCTGCACTTTGCCAGCTCATAAGCGCCCTCCGGGGTGATGGGCTGATCCAGAATGCCCGCCGACCGCATGATGATGCGGGAAAGCTCGTCCGGGCTGTACAGTTCCAGCTTGAGCAGCACGCCAAAGCGGTCGCGCAGAGGGCCGGTGATCTGTCCGGCGCGGGTAGTAGCGCCCACCAGCGTGAACCGGGGCAGGTTGATGCGGATGCTCTGGGCACTGGGGCCTTTGCCGATCATGATATCCAGCGCGTAGTCCTCCAGCGCGGGATACAGCACCTCCTCCACCTGCCGGGACAGGCGGTGGATCTCGTCGATGAACAGCACATCGCCCTCCTGCAGGTTGGTCAGCAGGGCAGCAAGGTCGCCGGGCTTTTCAATGGCAGGGCCGCTGGTGATGCGGATCTGCACCCCCATCTCGTTGGCAATAATGCCCGCCAGTGTGGTCTTGCCCAGACCCGGCGGGCCGTAGAGCAGAATGTGATCCACCGGCTCGCCCCGGCGCTTGGCGGCTTCCAGATAGATCTTCAGGTTCTGCTTGGCCTTTTCCTGCCCGATGTAGTCCTCCAGATGCTGCGGGCGGAGGTTATTTTCCTCACTGTCCGCCGGGGTCATGACGGGCTGCATCATTTTTGCGCCGTACAGCGCGGTATCGTCCTGCATTGCTTACCTCCTGCCTGCCATGCTGCGCAAGGCCAGCTTGATGATCTCTTCCACCGGCAGCGTGGCATCGATCTTTGCGATGGCCAGCGCCGCCTCGCTCTGGCTGTACCCCAGCGACACCAGCGCTGCAATGGCCTGTGCGCTGCTCTGGGTCGCGGGCGTGTCGGCGGCAGTGCCCGCCACATCCTCCAGTGAGATGCCGTCCACAAAGCCCTTGGCCACCTTATCCTTCAGTTCCAGCACGATGCGCTGCGCCAGCTTCGGCCCCACGCCGGAAGCGGCCTTAAACGCCTTGTGGTCCCCCGCCGAGATAGCCAGCGCCACCCGCTGCGGCTCCATGACGCTGAGGATGGCCAGCCCCACCTTGGGGCCCACGCCGGACACGGCAGTCAGCATCTCAAAGCAGGCCTGCTGCTCCTCGGTGGCAAAGCCGTACAGGCTCACATCGTTCTCGGTCACGCTCATCACGGTGTACAGGGTAGCTTCCTGCCCCACACCGGGCAGTGCCCCCGCCACACTGGCCGGGCACTGGGTATAGTAGCCCACGCCGCCGCAGCTGAGCACCACGGCGTTCAGGCTTTTTTTCACGATTTTTCCAGTCAGACAGTAGATCATAGAATCCTCTCAGTCAAGACCCGCCGCCCCGCAGGGCGGCTGTGGTATGCGGTCAGATGGGGCCCGCCACCCGGCGGGTGTAGCGGTTGAGCTGGTTGCCGTTGGTGTGGCAGAAGGTAATGGCCATGGCCAGCGCATCGGCGGTATCGTCCGGCTTTGGCACGGCGGGCAGATGCAGCAGCACCCGGGTCATCTCCTGCACCTGCTTTTTCACGGCCTTGCCGTAGCCGGTGACCGCCTGCTTGACCTGCATGGGGGTGTACTCGTAGATGGGCAGCCCCGCCTGCGCCGCCGCCAGCAGAATGACCCCGCGCGCCTCGGCTACGCCGATGACAGTGGTCTGGTTGTGCTGGTAGAACAGCTTTTCGATGGCAAGCACCTCGGGCTGCGTGCGCGCAATGACCTCCTTGATGCCGATATACACCTCGTCCAGCCGCCGCTCAAACGGCACGCCCGCGTCCGTGCACACCGCGCCGAAATCCACCGGCGCAAAGCGGTTGCCCGCATACTCCACCACGCCCCAGCCCACGATGGCGTAACCGGGGTCGATGCCCAAAACTCTCATGCTGCGTTCCCTTTCCGACACTACTCCTATTATAGTTTTCTATTATAGCACAACGTCTGGTTGGGGGCAACAAGAAAGCTGTCGCCCACCGCCCCAAAACCCGCGCTGCACCGCACAGAAGCCGGGTTTCGGGCTGCTTTTTCAAAAAAGTTTTACAATTTTTGAAAAAAGGCCTTGCTTTTTGGCATCGGGTATGGTATTATAATCTAGCTGATTTCGGCAAAACAGAATATGGACGGTTAGCTCAGCTGGTAGAGCATCTGCTTGACGTGCAGGAGGTCACAGGTTCGAGTCCTGTACCGTCCACCATACAGTTCGTACTCGAACCCGATTCTTTACGAAAAAGGGTTCGGGTACGTTTTTTGTTTACAGGAAGTCCTACGGCGAGAGTACGCAGAACGGTAAACGAGTAAAGGCAGGGTATCACCATGGCGGTGGTGCCCTGCCTTTTGCTTTGCGTCTCCCTATATTGCGCGTTTCAGGTCAATCGCTGCGTACGTCCGTACATGGTCGGTACGCACGTACGCAGGAAAAATGGCAAGTTCTTGCATATAGGGGTGTTCTTTCGGCTGGCGGTATGATATACTCGGCTCAACATAATAGTTGTAGACAAATGCAATTTTGAAAGTGTATCAATCGTATCTTAAATAAACGCACCATCTAAAAAGGAGGTCTTAGCTATGAAAAAAGCATCGAGCATTTGGGTTCGCAGAGGTGTTTTGATTCACCGCTTGCGTGGTCAAGGGTTGGCATTAGCTCTCCTATTAAAGCAAAAGCCGATGTCTGCTCCGCAAATTTGCTCATCCCTTTTGGAAAAGGAAATTCACGTTGACCGAAAGAAGATTGGGAAACTTTTGGCAGACCTTGAATGGTGGGGAATTGTTTCTAACGAGAATGGTATATACAGCTGTCAGTGTGCTGCGTTGGATGGTTTCCAAGAGAACTATAATGAAAGCCAACTGATTGATTTGATTGGGCTGACTCAAAACACTGTAAATGGCCAGTCTTTTTACAGTTCTGTGCCTCCAATGAGTGTTAGTTCTCGTGGGCCTAGCGGGGCATGATTTTCGGATAGTAAACAGCAGGGTTTGGGGCAGGCACGCCCCAACAAGAAGCTGTCCCAAAGGGGCAGAAAATTTTCAGGAATTGAAAATTTGTGGCCACGGGACGGTTCTTGCCCTCACGTTTTTGGGAAAAGGAGTTTTTATGGATATCGAAGTCAAACGAATGTCCCCTACTGCTGTTGAAATGCTTGACCAACTCAGTGCAGTCTGCAAACGGTTCGGCGTCGATTACTATGCAGCCTCCCAGAATCAGCGTGATCTGCTGGACAGCATTGCCCTGCACGAATACCAACTGAAGAAAGCACACGAACAAGGGCTGAAGCGTTCCGAAGTGCCGCCGTTTCTCGGTTTGAAGCGCTCTGACCGCAGCAACGATATGCCCGCCTGAAGGTTCGACTGCCGTTGACAATGCTCCACCACATCCCAAGACCATTCGGTCTGGGGATGTGGTGGGTACAGTACAGGACGATTCTTGCTCTCACCGTCAGTATCATCCGCCTTGCATTCGTAGTCATTTTGTGATACAATGATCCCGACAGGAGGTGTCTCGTATGATGCAGACATTCGTTCGCCCTTCCCGGGATCTGCGCAACCATTACGCCGAAATTTCGGAGATGCTCAAAGACCATGACCATGTGATCATCACGAATCATGGCCGTGGAGAATCGGTCCTCATCAACATTGAGGACTACGCCAAGTACGAGGAGTTTTTGCACCAGCGGTATGTTGCCGAGGCACTTGCCAAGGCAAAGCAGCAGGCGGCTGACCCCGACACGCAGTGGGCAGACCACGAAAACGTATGGGAGACGCTGGGCAAGCAGTATGACGTATAAGATCAAATATCTGCCCCTTGCTGTGCAGGACCTGAATGATATTGCCCGGTATTTGTCCGGTTTTTATCCGAAAACAGCCAGCCGCGTACTGAAAGAGCTGCGGGAGAAGATCACAAAATTAGGCGATACCCCGAAAATGTGCGAAGTCTACCGCCTTGACCCGGCTTATCGTAGGATGGTCGTTGACCAGTATCTGGTGTTCTACTGCGTCAACGATGAAAACAAGATCGTGGAGATTCACCGTGTGCTGCGAGGCGCTTGGAATCTGCCGCAGTATCTGGAATAAATCCAGGTTCGACTGCCTTGGACAATGCTCCACCAAATCCCCAGACCATTCGGTCTGGGGATTTTTTGTTGTCATTCGCAGCCCGGAACAGCAAGCCGGGAATTTCACTCTTATCGGGGGGTGTTCTTTCCTTGATGGGTGTGGTATACTCGGCTTAGCGCAACAAATCGGAATTGGGAGGCTCGAATCATGTGGAATGAATTAGGCATCAGCGGAGGAACCGCAATTGTTATTTTGATCGCGCTGTATTATGTTATCAAATGGGCAGTAAGAAACGGCATCAAAGAAGCTTACCGTGCTATCACGGGAGAGAAAACCAATGAAGATATCCAAAACGAAAAAGAACTGGAAGAACTCGGATCAGATTCAGAAGAGCAATAAAGCTGCACGCGTTCCCAGCAGGGTTTGGGGCTCCGCACACCCAACAAGAGCACTTCGGAAACTCGCAAGAGTTTGAGAGTCAACGCCCCTCTCCCGTCTTTAGGAGAAGGAGTTTTCATGGATATCGAAGTCAACCGTATGTTCCCTGCCGCCATTTCTCGATTTAAAACGCTCCGACCGCAGCAACGATATGCCAGTTTAAGGGTTCGGGTATTTTTTTGCACTATTGGGGCTCAATTATTTTAGGAGATTCTATGCTTGTCAAATTACGGGAATTTTTTCGAACAGCTTATAATTTTTTCAATCGCATCCGCCTGAAAAATACCGATGTCACTTTGATCGCCAGTAACTGCAATGGCTGCTGCATCCTACATGATCTCGGTTTGAAATTCAATTCACCCTTTGTAAATCTATGGGTCGAGCCTTCTGACTTTATAAAGCTCTGCGAAAATTTGAAGGATTATCTCCAATACGACCTTGTATTTATTACACCGCCCGAATCTGAAATCACTTACCCGGTTGCTTTGCTGAATGACGTCAAGTTATATTTCCAGCATTATTCTTCCAAAGAGGAAGCCGCTCTGGCTTGGGATCGCCGAAAAAGTCGAATAAATTCTGATGCTCTCTATTTCCTTTTTACAGACCGCGATGGATGCACCGAGCAAAATCTGTTGGACTTCGAGCAGTTGCCTTTGAAACACAAGGCTGTACTTTGTCACAAACCGCATCCTGACATTAAATCCGCCGTTTACATCAAAGGGTTTGAAAGCGAACCATGTGTCGGAATGTGTATGCGTTATCGGAGTCGCTTTTCTATCAGAAAATACTACGACGATTTTGACTATGTTGCATGGTTCAATCAAACTTAAACAGCAAAGAACAGCGCACAAAAAACCACATAAAGGAGAACCTTCCCCATGGAATACAAACGTTTTGGCAATAAGATCATTGTACGCATCGACAAGGACGAGGAGATCCTTGAACAGGTCAAAGAGCTTGCCCTGAAGGAAAACATCCGCCTTGCCGCTGTGCAGGCGCTGGGCGCCACCAACAGCTTCACGGTGGGCGTATATAATGTAGCGGAGAAGAAATACTACGCCAACACCTTCAGCGGCAGCTTTGAGATCGTGTCCCTGACCGGCACCATCAACACCATGAACGGTGAATTCTACACCCACCTGCACATGAGCGCCGGCAACGACAAGGGTGAGGTGTTCGGCGGGCATCTGAACCGGGCGGTGGTCAGCGCCACCTGTGAGATGGTG
Organism: Faecalibacterium sp. I3-3-33; assembly: GCF_023347295.1. NCBI lineage: Bacteria > Bacillati > Bacillota > Clostridia > Eubacteriales > Oscillospiraceae > Faecalibacterium > Faecalibacterium sp. I3-3-33. Next base: position 336,993 of record NZ_CP094469.1, on the reverse strand, counting down.
GTGGATGTTCTGGACGGCACGGTAGACCGCCAATACGACCCCATTACCGGGCTGAACCTGTTCAAGTTCTGAGTTTTGCCGTAAAAACGAACCAAAGCCGCTGCGCGATGTCTGCGCAGCGGCCTTTTGTTTATAGTTCTTCCCGCCGGGTGTAGGGCTCCATACCGTGGTCGGCGGGGTCGTAGGATTCCAGCACGGTCATGTAGTTTTCCTGAAAGTGGCACATCACCGTCTTTAGCATGCCGCTCAGCTGCCCCTTTACCGTGATGGTGGACAGGACAAAGTCTGCCACCAGCTGCACGGTATCCGGCTGCAATTCAAAGCACAGACCCACCGCCAGCATAGGGATGACGATCTGCTGCGCCTGCAGCGGCACCGCGCTGCCCAGCTTTTCCAGCACCGGGCGACTCAGCGCCGAGGCTGCCTGTACGCAGCGCTCCACCTTTTCCTGCGGGAAGCGCCGCATCAGCTCCATGCTGCGCAGCTGCGCCACCACGGCGGCATCGTCCCGTACGATGCCCCGGGTCACCTCCGCCTCCGAGCGGGTGTTGGCGCATTGCAGCATGCAGCGCATGGCGTCCTCGTAGTCCTCGTAGTAGGTCTGACGGTCGCAGAACAGATCCAGCATGGAGCGCAGCACGGCATCGGTCTCCTCGGAGACAGCCAGCCGCCCGAAGTCTATCGGCGTGCCCTCCATCCGTGCGCTGCGGTCGTTCAGCTTCTCCAGCTCCTCCGGGATGACCGTGGAGGGCAGAAAGCGGTCGTTGCCGTTGCGGTAAAAGCCCCACGCTGCGGGCAGGATGCGGGGGATGACATCGCCGCTGGAAACGATATTGAAGATGTTGCTGGTGCCCCAGTCCTTTTTCAGGCTGCCGTCTGCCGCGTGGTTGTTGTCAAAATCCTGCTGTAAATCGGGGCAGTCTGCCGCCGTCAGAGCTGCCGGGGCGGCAAAGGTATAGACGTAGGTGTTTTTCTTTTCCAGCTGCGGCAGCACGGCGGGCAGACGCGCTGCCACAAGGTTCGTCACGCCGCCGCCCCGGCTGAACCCGCCCATCCAGAGCTTCAAAATGCCCAGCGGCTGACGCTTTGCCGACGCCTGAACGTATCCGCGTATTTTTTCAACCAGCTGCCGCGCCGCCGTCACAAAGCCGGTATGGGCGCTGCCGGGCCCCGCATGAAGGTTGCCGGACCACTCGGCCCCGTAGCCGGAGCCGCGCAAAAACGCACCGATGATGGTCACCTGTCTGCCGCCGCGCACCAGCGTTTTGCGGGCGATGGCGCAGCCCACGGTGTCCGGGGTGTCGTTCAGGCTGTGGGTATAGTTGAACAGCTGCACCTCGGTAAAGCCAAGCTTTGCAAAGGCGTCCCGGATATGGTCGGCGCGGCCGACCTCGCCCTCCATCCAGTAGCGCTGGTCGCTCTCCCATGGACAGTCGGTGGCTGCCGCCATGCCCAAGGTGGCCAGCGCCAGCTGGTTGTCGTACTCCGTGGCAGGGTGGTCGAACAGGCTGTCGCTGTAATAGTAGTCGTGCCGCAGGTCAGCACCGCAGCGGTCGCTGCGGTACCACAGGGTATAGTAGTCGTCTGGCACAGCCCGGCCGACCAGCGCCGTAGCCGCCCCGGCCTGCGGCAGCGCCGCAGCGGGAGCCAGCGCCCCCGCCGCAAGGGTCACCGCAAGACCCTTACAAAAATCCCGTCGTTTCATGGTTCCATCCCCTCACATCCGCCTCTGCGGCCTGTACACCGCAGGCTTTTTTATAGTATAATCCTTTTTGCTGCTAGATGCAATTTTTACTTGCGGCGGCAGACGGGACGATTTGGAATGCCCTCCGCTTGCGCTCTGGGCATAATCAGCGGAAAGAATATTTATAATTTCGCGTTTGTCGCGCTCTGCGGAGCGCTCCAAACGCATTTTCACGGGAGGGGTCGTAAAGGCAAACAGCATTTGCAGTGCCGCTTTCTGCGAAAGCGCGGCGCTGCGGGATAGTAGGCTCGCCCCCTCAGTCACCTGCGGTGACAGCTCTCCCAAAGGGAGAGCTGGCGCGGGAGCGCCTGAGAGGGTTTGCTCCCCCGGGGGGAGCTGTCGCGCAGCGACTGAGGGGCTTTGAATCGGCGGAGCCGGAAAAAACGGTTAAAAGATTTTCACGCCGAACAGGCGTGAATCTTCAGTTTTTTTCGGTGCAGCCCACCCCTTTGGGGTTAAAAGGGGCGAGCAGCCCCTTTTTCGTGGCTCCAGCGCGTCGAAATCGCTGGCACTTTTCTGGTTCTCTTTTGGTGTCAAAAGAGAACATCCCTCGGCTACCACCTCCTACCCCACAGCGCTGTAACTACCGTTTGTCTTTACACTTCTCCATAAAAATTCAACCGGGAAGCTCCGCAGAACTTCCCGGTTGACAGATACAAGAATATTCTTTATTACAGCGAAAGATCCAGCTCGTGGCAGTATTCCACGATATGGTGGAACATCTGCTCCACGGCAGGGGCCATGGAGGCCGGGCGCTGCACGGCCAGACCCACCACGCGGTACTCCTCCGGCTCGATGGGGTACACCTTGACGGCGGCCTTGCAGTCCCGCAGCAGCATCCGCGGCATGATGGAGATGCCCAGCCCGGCCTCCACCATGGCAATGTTGGACTGGTCATCGATGACGTGGCAGCGGCGCTCGGTGCCGATCTTGTATTTCTTGAGGAACTGGCGCATCTCGGCGTCGGTGGCGTCGCACTGTACTACAAAGCTCTGGCCGTTCATCAGCGCCGGGGTCATTACGCCGTCCTGCGGCTCTGGCCAGTCCTGCGGCACGATGCACAACAGCGGCTCCCGGAACAGCTCGGTGAGGTTGAACTCCTCCCGGCAGGTGGAGGACAGGAAGGCGATATCCACCTGACCGGTGCGCAGCCATTCCTTGACATCGTCGTAGGTTCCCTGATATACTTCGATCTCGATCTGCGGATAATGCGCCGCAAAGCTTTTCAGCAGCCCGGGCAGCAGCGAGGCACACACCGAGTTGAATACGCCCAGCTTTACCTTGCCCTTTTCCAAGCCGTTCAGGCGGGCGATGCTCTGCTTCAGCGCCTCATCACTGTTGAGCACATCGCGGATAGAAGGATACAGGGAAGCGCCGTAACTGGTCATGGATACGCCGTTTTTGCCGCGGTTGAACAGGGCAAAGCCCAGCTCCTCCTCCATTACGGCAATGGCGTGACTGATGGCCGAGGGGGTCAGGTGCAGCTGCTGTGCCGCCTTGTTAAAGCTGCCCTGCCGGGCCACGGCATCAAAAATTTCGTAGGAAAATAGCGTCATGCCCAAAGCCTCCTTCCGTCTTTACTGGTTCGGAGACGCCCGATTCTCTGTGAATCTTTTTCATCTTTCATTTGAGATAGTTCAATTATCTTCTTGATTGTACTATCCTGCGCCTTTTCTGTCAAGCATTTTGCCCCGATTTTTGCACGCTCTGTGCAGATTTTGCCGCGATTTTTGCAGGAAATGCCGCCTTTCCTCCGTTATCGCTTTTATAACGTTTTTTATAACATGACCGAGGTGTTTTTATGACCACACTATCCCCGCGCCGCACTTTCAGCGGCACCGCTCTTAAAACCATTGCCTGCATCACCATGCTGGTGGACCACATCGGCGCGTCCTGCATCGAGGCGGGCATCCTTACGCCCGGGCTGGACGCCGGTGTCCTCTCGCAGGCCACTCTTTCCGCCTACCCGCTGTACCGGCTGGACATGGTGCTGCGCTTCACCGGGCGGCTGGCCTTTCCCCTGTTCTGCTTTTTGCTGGTGGAGGGCTTTGTGCACACCCACAACGTCAAAGGCTACCTTGGGCGGCTGGTGCTGTTCGGCCTAGTGAGCGAAGTGCCCTTTGACCTTGCGTTCTTCCGCACCCCCTTTTTCCCGGGCGCGCAGAATGTTTACTGGACGCTGGCACTGGGCGTGCTGGCCATGGCAGGACTCAAGCACTTTGAAAAGGAAAACGGCCTGCCCGGCTGGCAGGGCATCCTGTGTGCCGGGGGCTGCGCCGCGCTGGCGCTGGCTGCCAACACCGACTACAACGCCATCGGCGTGATCATCATCTGCGCGCTGTACCTCACCCGCACAAACCGCAAGCGGCAGTGCCTTGCGGGCGCAGCGCTGTTTTTGTTCGAGCTCACCGCCCCGCTGGCCTTTGTGCTGGTCTGGTTCTATAACGGACAGCGCGGCGCGTGCAGTCCGCTGCAAAAGAAGGCCTTTTACTGGTT